>CAYRCD010000025.1:0-34094 GCA_964422735.1 uncultured Dehalococcoidia bacterium
ACCGATTACAAATCGGTTGCGCTGCCATTGCGCCACTCGGGCTGGGAGCCAACTGGTCCGTGTTTTGGGCGTAACAAAATTAGACCCCCGGCTTCCGGGGCTCACATTTGAGTATAGAGAGCGCCATGGGTGCCGTCAATACAAATTGCTCGCTCGCACTATCCTTAACGAAAATGCAAACGCCCCGAAGGGTACACGGACAAGCTCTTCTCAAGGGCCGACGCCCTCAGCTTCGCGATGATGCAGCGCCTCGGTGCCGGGCAAGCTTTCGCCTTCGACCCCAAGTTTAGTCAGTTCGGTCTTCAAGTCCTTTAGCCCTGATGCGGGGCCGCCCTTCCCGCATCTGACGCCCGGCGCCGCCGCGGCGGACCATAATCACCTCGGCCAAGATCGAAACCGCGATCTCTTCGGGGGTCTCGGCGCCGATGTCGAAGCCGATCGGCGTGTGGATCTGCTCCAATGTTTCGAGAGAGTGCCCGTCTTCTGCCAGATGGCGCAGGACCGTAGATACGCGGCGCTTGCTGCCGATCATGCCGACATAGGCGGCGCCGCGGCCGACGACCAGGCGCAGGGCCAGCTCGTCCTGCTTGTGACCGCGGCTGACCATGACGACGTAGGTGTTGGGGCCGATCGGAAACTCTCCCAGGTGCTGCCCGAAGTCACCGGCCATGATCCGGTCGGCCATCGGGAAGCGTTCGGCGTTGGCGTAGAGCTCTCGGTCGTCGAGGACGGCGATGGAGAACCCGGCGTGCGCGCCCAGGGTCGCGAGGGAGAGACCGATGTGCCCGCCGCCGACGATCAACAGCGTCGCCGGCGCCTCGACAACCTCCAACATCACCTCAAAGGCATCGGCCCCTTCTTTCAGCTCGAGACGGTGCACCCGGCCGCCCTCAGGCCGGTAGAAGATCGCCTGGGTCGGCCGGCGCGGCACCCGCGTCAGAGCGGCGACGCAATCCTCGAGCACCGCGCTCTCGATCGCGCCGCCCAGGGCGCCAATGTGGGAGCCATCGGGCCGCGCCAGGAGCTTCGCCCCGGCTGCCGGTATGGACCCGGCCGGCGCGCCGATCACGGTCGCGATTGCCACCGAGGGCCCCGTCCGCGCAGCGCGCAGAACCTCGGCGGCCATCTGGCCGCTGAGGCCGGCGTCTTCAGGCGGCGGCAAAGGGAAACGCCTCCAGGAGCTTCTCGCTCTCGGGCTCCAGGCCGACCTCGAGCGTGAACAGGCGCCGGACGAGCAGGTTGCGGTCTCCTGTCTCCGTTAGCTGCGTTGCAAGCCGCAAGTCCCACACTCCTATTCGAAGGGTCTTACACGTTGAACAATACGTTGATGACGTCGCCATCCTGGACCGGGTAGGTCTTGCCCTCCACCCGAAGCAGCCCGCGCCTCTTGGCCTCGACCAGCGAGCCGCACTCGACGAACTCTCGCCAGCCGATGACCTCAGCGCGGATGAAGCCGCGCTCGATATCGGAATGGATGCGCCCGGCCGCCTTGACCGCGGCGGTCGCCGCCGGAACCGACCACGCGTGCGTGTCCTGCGGGCCGGCTGTGAAAAAGGTGATGAGCCCCAGCAGCTCCATTGCCTCTCGCAGCAGGCGTTCAGCGGCCGGCTCCGGGGCCAGACCCAGCTCGCGGCGGAACTCCGCGGCCTCGTCGGCGGCCAGCTCGGCGAGCTCGGCCTCGGTCTTCGCCGCCAGAGCGATGACGCGCAAGTCGGTCCGGGCCATGCTCTGGCGCAGCTCCGCCTCGATCTCAACGGCCCGCGGCGCCTCGGCCTCGTCGACGTTGACCACCGCGAGCATCGGCTTCGCGGTCAGGAGGTTAAACCCGGACAAGAAAACCTTGTCTTCCGGTGCGATGTCCTGCGCGCGTATTGGCACCTCCGACTCCAGGCCGCTCTTGAGTCCCCGCAGCAAGGCCAGCTCCCGCTCGAACGCGCCCCTGCCGCCGGCCGCGAGGGATCGCATCTCGGCGGTCACGCGCTCGATGCGGCGCTCGATAACGCCGAGGTCGGCGAAGGCGATCTCCAGCTCGAGCGCGGCGATGTCGCGTGCCGGGTCGACGCTCCCGCCTGGGTGAGGCACCACCTCCTCCGTGAAGGCCCGCACCACGTGCACGAGCAGGTCCGACGTAGACAATGCCCCGAGGAGCTGGGGTGAGGGCCCTCTTTTGCCGAGGGACAGCGAGGGAAAATTGAGGATGCGCAGCTCGAGATAAGTCGTCTTGCGGGCATTTACCAGCGCCGCGAGCTTATCGAGCCGTTCGTCGGGGACCTTCACCACGGCCACGGCGGGCTCGGCGGGTGAGCCATGGTGAGGCAAATGGCCGGCAGCCAGCGCCCTCAGCAGGCTCGTCTTGCCCGAAGAAGCGAGGCCAATCAGGGCGATATCCAGGGCAACACCTCGCGCTGTACTTCAGTGTGACAATTCTACTTCGGCCCCGGCGGCGATCCGGGCACGACCATGCGGACAGACGTCCAGGAGCGGGCAGCCCTGACAGCGGGGCATCGATTTGCACCTCTCCTTGCAGTGGACGACAACCGCGGCATGAAAGCGCCGGCGAAGGCGAAGGTCTATCGGGAGAACGGTCTCCTGCCAGGCAGCCCAGCTGGCATAGTCGGAACTCGCAACGCCCGTCCCTAAACGGCGCATCAGGCGCGCGGTGTAGGCATCGTGGAGCGCGACCGGCACGCCCGCGGCGTACAGGAGGATGACGTCCGCCGTCTCCGGGCCTATCCCCGGCGTCGCCAGCAGCAGGCGGCGCAGATCGTCCGGCGCGATGTCGAGCAAGACATCGAACCCGCCCGCGTCCTCGACCAGGGCCGCGAAAGTTTGGACGCGGCGGGCCTTCGTCAGCGGCATCCCGGCCGGTCGCAGCAACGCCGCGAGCTGCTCCTCGCTCGCAGTTCTGAGGCCCTCGAGCGAAAACAGCCCACGGGCCTTGAGATTCATCAGAGCCTTCTCGACGTTGACCCAGGCTGTGTGCTGGACGAGGATGGCGCCGATGCAAATGTCGAGGGCGGGTGTATCCGGCGCCCAGTGCCAGCGATCGAGCTCGTAGTGGGTCTCGAGACGCTGATAAACCTCGATGAGGAGGTCACGCGTCCCAGGCGTGAACCCAGGACGTCCCTTGCCGGCCATGCCCAACGGCTCCTCAGGGTTCAGGATTACCGCGCGCCCACGCCGGTATCTTTGCCTCCGCGACGGCGTCGTACGGCGGCAGGTACGGCTTCAGGTCGAGCACAGGCGAGCCGTGAAGCGCATCGAGCCCGCGCACTCTGAGCACGTTCTTCCGGCGCAGAACGATCTCCGCGACCGACACGCCGATAGAGTTGGGCCGTAGGGGATGCCTGCTGGCGAACACACCGACCTCGGGGCCGCCTTCGCCGCCGACCCTCACGCGGGGGACTCGTTTCTCGTCCTCGGGAATGCGGTCGAGGTGAAAAACGACGATCACGTGCGAGAAGCCGTCGAGATCGTCGAGGGCCGGCAGCAACTCCTCGCGCAGGATGAGATCGGAGCGCACGTCGGCCCAGCCGGTAATGCGTGGCTCGCGCACTCGATTGCGGACCACCCCGATCGGACGGTAGGCGACCGGCTCCCGCGGTATCAGGGGATTGGCGCCGGGCAGAAGCGATCTCAACCGGTCGAAAAGTGACACCGGCTCAATATATAGCAGCCGCCTCCGGGCCTCGGGAGCAGGCCCGGTTAAGCCGACAGTGGATACGCGAATAAGCAGATTCATGCTAGAATGAAGTGTGCCTCTGGCATTCCACACGCAGCGGCTTCTGCATCTGACAGCAGCTCGAAAGCACATTCCACGGAAGAGGACCACTGGATCACCGTCCTTCGCGTCCAGAAGGCCGGCAACTCCATAGCTATGGCAGCACGGCGCGAAATACCCGAAGAGCGGTACACGGCACGCGACATCCAGGTGCTAGAGGGGCTGGAGGCGGTCCGGCGGCGCCCCGGCATGTATATCGGCGGCACCGACCAGCGCGGCCTTCACCAGCTGGTCTTCGAGATCGCCGACAACAGCATCGATGAGGCGATGGCCGGTCATTGCGACCGCTTCTGGGTCTACATAGCCGAGAGCGGCCGCGTCACGGTGCGGGACAACGGCTGGGGCATTCCGATCGACACACACCCGCGCACGGGCAAGTCAGCGCTCGAGACCGTCATGACCGTACTCCACGCCGGCGGCAAGTTCGGCGGCCAGGTCTACAAGGTCTCCGGCGGCCTCCACGGCGTCGGCGCCTCCGTGGTCAATGCCCTCTCCGAGGACATGTGGGTGGAGGTCCGCCGCGCCGGCAAGATTTACCGTCAGGAATATCAGCGCGGAATTCCCTCCACGCCGGTGCGCGCCGTGAAGGAATCCTGGTACAGAGGTCCGGACATCGGCGACATGGCCCCTACGGGTACAACCAGCTCTTTCCTTCAGGACCCCGAGATCTTCGGCGACCTGGAGTACGACTTCGACGTCCTCCTCCAGCGGTTCCGCGAGGCCGCCTACCTGACAAAGGGGGTCTGGATCTCGTTCATCGACGACCGCAGCGGCCGCGAGGTCACCTTCCACTTCGAGGGCGGCATCCAGAGCTTTGTCCGGCACCTTAACAAGGACCACGAAGTGCTGTTCCCTCGTCCCATCTACATCGAGAAGCAGACGAACGGGACGAGCGTCGAGTGCTCGCTGCAGTACAACGCCTCCTTCCACGAGGCAACCTTCAGCTTCGCGAACTGCATCAACACGATCGACGGCGGCAGCCATTTGACCGGCTTTCGCTCGGCCCTGACCCGTGTCCTCAACGACTACGCCCGCAAGAACAAGCTCCTGAAGGATGACGAGACAAACCTGACGGGCGAGGACGTGCGGGAGGGCCTCGTCGCCGTGGTGAGCGTAAAGCTGCCCGAGCCTCAGTTCGAAGGCCAGACGAAGACGCGGCTCGGTAACCCCGAGGTCAAAGGCCAGACCGAGACCGTTATCGCCGAGGGCCTGGCCCAGTACCTGGAAGAGCACCCGGCCGACGGCCGCCGGATCATCGAGAAGTGCATCACGTCGGCCCGCGCCCGCGAGGCCGCGCGCAAGGCGCGAGACCTGGTAATTCGCAAAGGGCTACTCGAGGGCACGTTGCTGCCGGGCAAGCTCGCGGACTGCTCCGACCGCGACCCCGCGAACTGTGAGGTGTTCATCGTCGAAGGCCCGTCGGCCGGCGGTTCAGCCAAAGGCGGCAGGGACCGCCGTTTTCAGGCCATCCTGCCAATCCAGGGCAAGATCCTCAACGTCGAGAAGGCGCGCCTGGACAAGATCTTCAGCCACGTTGAGATCGCCGCGATAATCAAGGCACTCGGCGCCAGCATCGATGACGACTTCGATCTCGCGAAGCTTCGCTACCACCGCGTAATCATCATGACGGACGCCGACGTCGACGGGGCGCACATCCGCACGCTGCTCCTGACCTTGTTCTACCGCCACATGCAGCAGCTGATCCACGCGGGCCACCTCTACATCGCCCAGCCGCCGCTCTTCAAGCTCCAGGTCGGACGTCAGGACCGCTACGTTTACAGCGAGAGGGAGCGCGACGAGCTGGTTCTGAAGGAGAAGGCGAAGGTCGTCACCCGCTTCAAGGGACTGGGGGAGATGAACTCGGACCAGCTCTGGGAAACGACGATGAATCCGGAGCGCCGGATTCTGCTCCAGGTCACCGTCGAGAACATGATGCTAGCGAACACGCTGTTCAGCGACCTCATGGGCGACGACGTCGCCCCGCGCAAGGCCTTCATTCAGGCCCACGCGGCCAGCGTGCGCAACCTCGACGTATGAAAGGAAATCGTTGACGCCACCGGCTTCTCGCCAGATAACGTGGACTTCGCTCTAAGAGCACTGTCAGAGTTCTACTACGCCTACCTGGGCCCACTAGATTTGGCAAGTGTTCGCGGGCGATAGTACCGTAGCAGTTGCCCTCAATCATCCTGGACTTCGACCCACCCCAGCCTGAGGCGCCCGGTTTTGCCGGCGACCAGGCCGACCTGGTCTATTTCCTCTCCTGGGCCTTCTCCGCCCGTTACGGCGGCAACCACGAGCTGTCGCTCGCTTCCCTGGTCCTGCGCGGCGAGTTCAAGATCGACTTGCGACCGCTGCTGACGTTCGCCGACCGCGACGTCGAGGAGCCGGAGGACGAGGATGCGCTCGTACGCGCCTGGCAGGACGCGGCGCCGCTGGCCGAATGCTGTGAAGCCGTGGTGACCGCATTCGAGTCGGGGGAGAAACGCCTCCAGGCGATCCGGGAGGAGTATCCGGCCCTGACCGATCGCATCCGAGAGCTGGGGGCGATCGCTCGCTGGGCCGGCGTGCACGGCGCCCGCGTCAGGGTCACCTACCAGATGGCAGGGGAATGAGCGAGATATCGGTGGCCCTGGGCGCGGCGCGAGCGGACCGGACCCGCCAGGCGCGGCGTTATCGAGGACATGTCTCCGGCGGGCTTTGGGCTCTAATCGCGGTAGAGGCCGTGGTCGGTGATATAGGCCGCCACGGCGTCAGGCACGAGGTAGCGGAGGCCCAGGCCCCGACGGACGCGCTCCCTGAGGTCCGTAGCGCTGATGCCGATGTGAGGCATGTTCACCTCGGTGAAGGGCGGCGTCTCGAAGGCCTTCTCGGTGTGTGTCGCCTCAGGTGAAGCCGCGGGGCCCGTATCGCCCCGGGGGGCTACCGCCAGCCTGGCGGCGCTGACAATGCCCGCCGGGTCCTTCCAAAAGCGCATGTCGTCGAGGGCGTCCTGGCCCAGGAGGAAGTACAGCTCGTCGCCTTCGCCCAACTCCGTCCTGATCCGGCGCAGCGTCTCGGCCGTGTAGGAAGGGCCCTTACGGTCGATCTCCGACGTGCTCACGACAAATGCCGAATTGGCGCTGACCGCGAGGCGAACCATCGCTAACCGGTGGCGCGCCGCGAGCACCTCGCGGTCGGACTTCCGCCAGGGGCCGCCCGCGGGCAGGAACAGGACCTGATCGAGCTCGAGCTGCTGCCGCGCGCACTCGCCAAAAATGAGATGGCCCATGTGGATGGGATCAAACGTCCCGCCCAGGACACCAATCTTCACCCCTGCCACTCGATCTCAATCGAGCCGACGCGCAGGAGAGCGCCCGGCCGGGCGCCGGCACGCCGCAGAAGACGTTCCAGACCCAACCGTTTCAGGCGCTCCTGCAACTCGTCCAGAGCCTCGTAGCCACCCTCGCCAAGCTTCAGCGCTGCCTCCTCGGCCTTGTCTCCACGTACGACAAAGGTGCCCGCCTCTTCGACCACGTCAAGGCGATCTCTCTCCCTGGGCCGGATCACCGGCAGCCTCGATCCTGCTACAGGGGCTCCGCGAGGCCGCTCCTGCTGAAGAATCCCCTCCAAGCGCAAGAGCAACGGTCGCACGCCCTCGCCCGTGGCTCCCGACAGCTCGAATACTTCGGTGTCTGCCGCGAAGCCGCCCCGCAGCTCAGCACAACGTTCTCTTACCCCCGGCACGTCGATCTTGTTCAAAGCCACGACCTCGTGCTTCGCGTCGAGGCCGTGGCCGTACAGCTTCAGTTCATGCCGGAGGGTAGCGTAGTCGGTCAAGGGGTCTTCGGCGGAGGCATCAAGCAGGTGGACGAGCACTTGCGTCCGTTCGACGTGACGCAGGAATTGATGCCCCAGCCCAACTCCTTCGTGGGCGCCCTCGATGAGACCGGGCAAGTCTGCCATTACAAAAGAGTCGAGGCCCAGCTCAACCACGCCAAGGACGGGTTCCAGCGTGGTGAAGGGAAAGTTTCCCACATCCGGCATCGCCCGTGACGCCGCCCGTAGAAGGGTCGACTTGCCGGCATTGGGGAGCCCGACCACACCCACATCCGCCAGCAACTTGAGTTCGAGTACGAGATTCATCTTCACAGCTGGCAAGCCGTTCTCCGCGAAACCGGGAGCTTGTCTCACTGAGTTTGCGAAGCGGGCGTTGCCCCGCCCTCCATCCCCGCCTCGCGCCGCCACGGCTTCGGCCCCGTCGCAGTTCAAGTCCCACAACGGCTGGCCACCAGCCTCTATTACAACCGTTCCCACAGGCACGAGGATGATGCTGTCTTCCCCGTTCGCCCCATGGCGTTTGGCGCCGGCGCCGTTCTGTCCCTTGCCGGCGGGGAATGTGCGCTTATGACGAAAGTGCGCGAGCGTCGTCAGTCTTTCCGAGGCATGAAGTATCACGTCACCGCCACGGCCGCCGTCTCCTCCGTCGGGTCCGCCGCGCGGCACGAACTTCTCGCGCCGGAAGCTCACCATACCGTTGCCACCTGCACCGGAGGATATGTGGATCTGGGCGAGATCGATCATGTCGCTAAACAGATTATAGAGATTACGCAGCGATTGGTTGGTGGTGGTAGAGAACCGGGTGATTTGGGGGACGGGGATTCAGGCGGCGGGGGAGGAGCCGTGTAGTGCCGCGCGGATGGCGTCGATATCGGCCCGCAGTTCGGGACTAACCTTTAGCTCGCTCTCGATCTGAGAGCAGGCGTGGACCACTGTTGAGTGGTCCTTCTTGTTGAGTAATACCGCGATGCCCGAGTAGGTGAGGGCGCCGTCTTGGCGCAGGAGGTACATCACCAGATGGCGGGCGTAGGTTGAGGCGCGGTCGCGCCGTGCGCCGCGCAGGGCTTCGGGGGCGAGGGACAGATGTGTGCTGACGGCGGTGATAACTTCTGCCGGCTGAGGGCCGGGAACCCCCATGAGCGGGGTCGCGGACGGCGGTTGGAGTGCACGAGCTGCGAGGTCAATGGTCAGGGGCTCTCTGCTTATTCGTGCGTGGGCGAGCACCCGGTTCAGCGCCCCTTCGAGGTCGCGCAGGCTCGATTTCACGCGCAGTGCGATGTAGTGGATAACCTGTGGCTCAAGTTGTACGCCGGAGCAGGAGGCACGAGCTTCGAGAAACTGGACCCGGTCTCCCATATCAGGCGCTTCAATCGCCGCTACGAGGCCCCAGCGCAGCGGCGTATCGAAGCGGGCGGCGGCCTCGCACATCAGCGCGTTGTGGTCGCCAGCGAGGACGACCCGCCGACCGTGGTCATGCAGGGACGCGACCGTTTGAAAGAACTCCGCGATGGTGGCTTTCTTGCCCACCAGGATATGGACATCGTCGATCAGGAGCAGGTCGATATCGCGATAGCGGGCACGGAACGCTGGGCCGGTCCGCGCGCGGACCGCGCCGGTGAAGTCGCTAACAAACTGGTCTGCTGTCGCGAGCACGAAGCGAATGCCGGCGGCCGCTGCCTGGTGGGCGATCGCATGCAGGAGATGGGTCTTGCCGCAGCCGGACGGACCCGTAATGAACAGGGGTGAATAAGGTGAGTCTGCATGGTGAGCCACGTCGAGCGCGGCGGTCATCGCCATTCGGTTGTGCTCGAAGGAAAGAAACGAGTCGAACCGGAACCGTGGGTTTGGTGGCGATGACTGGTTCGGAACCATGGTTGGTTGGACGGCGACCCCGGGCCGCGGGCTGGCGGCGGCCTCGATGAGGGCCTCGAATGAGATATCGAGCCCGGGTCCGGCGACGGCCGTGAGCGCCTGGCCGACTACGTTGCGCATGCGAGTGGAAAGCCAGTCCCGCCCCAACTCGCTCGGGGTGGAGACGATCAGAGTGGTGCCGTCAAAGCGGGTGCCGACCGTTTGGCGAAGCCAGTTTTCGTAGTTCTGGCGGGTTACTCTGAGGACGAGCTGGCTAAGCGTGGCTTCCCAGATCTCGAAGGCGGAGTGTCGCGGCGCGGAAGGCAATACCTTACCCCCGTTCACCGAAATGGAGAACGTCTGATGGTGTTAAGAAGAAAGTAGGGTCTGTCCCGCCGCCTTCGTGCCCCGCGTCCCGCCGGGTCAGGACTGTCGGAACGTAGCACAGGCCCAGCCTTGCTGGTCAAGCGTTTTATGATCAGTGGGGAAAGAAATCCTGACTTTGTTAGGCAAGGTCTGAGAAGAGGTTCACACCCGCCTGCCCTCCGGCAAGAACCTATAATGAGTCTCACGCCCATGCTCCTCGCCATAGACGTCGGCAATACGAACGTTACCCTCGGAGTCTTCGAGGGTGAACGCCTGGCGGCAACGTGGCGGCTTGCCTCCGATCGTGAGCGGCTCACGGACGAATACGCGGTAGTGATCCTTAGCCTCTTGCGTTCGCAGGGTATCGACCCCGGAGCCGTGAAGAAGGCCGTGATTACCAGCGGCGTGCCTGCGCTCACGACGGTCCTCGATGAGGTCTGCCGGCGCTATTTCCACATCCAGGCGTTGAGAGTCGGGGCCGGGATCAAGACGGGCCTGCGCATCTTGTATGAGGACCCGCGCGAGGTCGGCCCGGATCGGATCGTGGATGCGGTCGCGGCCCTGCGGATGCACAGACCACCCCTCATCGTCGTGGACCTGGGCACGGCGATCGTGTTCGACGCGATTTCGCGTGAAGGCGATTATCTCGGCGGGGCCATCGCGCCGGGAATCGGCCTGGCGACCGAGGCCCTGGTGCAGCGCGCCGCCATGCTGAGGCGTGTCGATTTGCGCGCCCCGCCCCGCCACGCCGTGGGCACTAACACCACTTCCGCGATGCAGTCGGGTATTATCTTCGGCTATGTCAGCCTGGTAGAGGGGATGATCGGGCGCATCAAGAAGGAGATCGGCGACGACGCCTGGGTCATCGGTACAGGCGGCTGGGCGGAGACCATCGCCCGGGAGACCAACGTCTTCGACCACCTGGACCCGGATCTCACTTTGACGGGACTGCGGCTGGTTTATGAGATGAACGAGGGCGCCTGATGGTCCTGAGAGAGCGAAATATTGTCCTGGGCGTCTGCGGCAGTATCGCCAGCTACAAGGCCGCCGATATCGCCAGCAAGCTGGTGCAAGCCGGGGCCAACGTCGACGTCGTTCTCACCGCCGCGGCTGCGGAGTTCATCACGCCGTTCACGTTCCGGGCCCTCACCGGACGGCCAGTTTTCACCGACATGTTCACATCTGTCACAGCGCTGGCCGAAGAACACGTCGAGGTGGCCCGGCGCGCCGACGCCGTGCTCATCGCCCCCGCATCGGCGACGACCATCGCCCGGATCGCGAGCGGGTTCGCCGACGATTTCCTCTCCCTGACGGTCCTTGCGACGCGGGCGCCTTTGGTCATCGCCCCGGCGATGGATTCACAGATGTGGGAAGCTCCCGCCACGCAGGCAAACATCGCTACTCTCAAGGCGCGCGGCGCGACGATCGTCGGACCGGATTCCGGACGTTTGGCCAGCGGGCGGACGGGCTCCGGACGACTCGTCGATACCGCCACGCTGGTCGGTGCTCTCGTGGTCGAGCTGGCCCGGCACGGCGATCTGGCTGGGAAGCACATTGTCGTCAGCGCCGGCGGCACTCGGGAGCCGATCGACCCGGTGCGCTTCATTAGTAACCACTCCTCGGGCAAGATGGGCTACGCCGTGGCGGAGGCCGCGCGGGACCGCGGCGCGACGGTTACGCTGGTTTCCACGACGACGGCGCTACCGCTGCCCTACGGCGTGAAGCTCGTTGAGGTCGGCAGCGTGGCCGAGATGCGCCTCGCGGTGCTCGAAGCCTGCGCGGCCGCCGACGCGCTGATCATGGCCGCGGCGGTGTCGGACTTCCGTCCAGCACAGAGGGCAGAGCAAAAGATCAAGAAAGGTGAGGCCGAACGCCTAACACTCGATCTGGTGAAGAATCCGGACTTCTTTCACGAGGTGGCGGACAGGCTGGTAAAGGTCGCCTTCGCAGCCGAGACAGAGGACGTAATCGCTAACGCGCGTCTAAAGCCTCTTGCGCATGGCCGTCTCGATCTGATCTGCGCAAACGATTTGACGGCGCCGGATGCGGGCTTTGCTGTCGACACGAACCGCGTGACGATCCTTGACGCCGAAGGGGGCACGGAAGAGCTGCCTCTATTGACAAAGTACGAGGTCGCTCATCGCATCCTCGACCGCGTGCGCGACCTCTTCCAGCGGCGAGACTGATCGGTGCTTTATCCATCTCGCGTCCCTTCGCGCTCCTCGCCGGCTACCTGACTCTGTCCGTAGGATCTCGTATTCCCCTGGGCGCGCTGGGCGCGTATGAGACGAAGGCCGTTATTCGCGCTGCAGGCGTGACTCTTGTGCTGGCCGTCGATGCGAACTTCCAGCACGTGGTCCGGATAGCGCTGAAGTTCGACCTGACGCGCGGAAGCCCGGTCTTTGTGCCTCTCGCCGCGGCGGCCGTTGGCGGCGCTCGTGACTTTCCTCGGCTACGCCTCAGGCCACAGCTCCGCCGAGTACCTTCACATCGCCGCCGATGCTCGCAACTTCCTGCCCCTGCCGATCATCGTCGCTGCCATCGTTTATCGCGGCGCCCGCGCGCCAAGGGGCCCTGAAGCTACGTCGTCGGCGATTGCCGGCCTGATATTCGGCGCGCTGGTCGCCAGCTGGTGGAGAGAGCCAGTCTTACTCGCGCTGTTAGCCGCGCCGGGGATGGCATTAGGTGCGACCGCCGGGCGGAAGATCAGCGCCGTCCTGCAAATGCCGGCGACCGAGTCGGTGCGGGCGTCGTTGGCGTTCGCGATCGGTGCGCCGGCCGACGCTGGGCTGCGTTGATCTCGCCTTGCGGGCGGCGACCCCTTAAGGCGTCAAGTCGCAGCCGTAATCTCGATCTTCTTCTGTTTGGGCAATTCGCTGAGCGGGAACTCGATCTCGAGCACGCCGTCCTTGAAAGTAGCTTTTGCCTTGGCGGCTTCCGCGCCCGGGGGCAGCGCGACCTGGCGACTGAAGCGGCCGTAGCTCCGCTCACAGCGGTAGAAGTCCTCCTCCTTGACCTCCTTCTCCTCGGACTTCTCTCCGCTGATGGTCAGCGTGTCGTCGGTGACGGTGATATGGACGTCCTTCTCGGTCAGACCGGGAAGCTCTGCCTTTATGAGTACCGCCCCTTTCTTCTGGAACACGTCGACCGCGGGTAGCCAGGTTTCTGGCTCGGCGCGCTTGATCGGTCGGAACATGCGCGGTCCCCACATCGACTCCCAGAGCCTGTTGATCTCATCCTGAAGGTCCGAAAGCTCCCGGAACGGTCTGAACGATGCGAGTGATCTGGTTTGGCGCTCTTCTTTTCCGTTGGCAGCCATGATCCACCCCTCCGCGACTCATCTCTTGCGGACGCAGGCTAGACTGCCGCCCGGGTTGGTGACAGAGCCGAAAGGACAGTTGTTGGAGGGTCGAGTGGCCCTAATGCGCCGCCACCGCCGCGGCCGGTCCCGCAACGGGCTTCGGCTTCAAGTAGCGGCCGAGGAGGTGGGCGATTTCCGCGCAGCAGAGAGGCTCGAACTCGGGCTGGCGCGCGAAGCCATGAGGTTGCTGGGCATACATGTGCATTTCCACCGGTACGCCGGCGGAGACGAGGGCTTCGTACATCACGATGCTCGCCGAAGGTGGCACCACCTTGTCGTCGGTCCCGTGGAGGAGGAGGGCCGGCGGAAAGCCGGCGTTGACGTGATGCACCGGGCTGGCCTCGCGGGCCTGAGCTTCGGTCGCTGCGGTCTGTGCCCGGCGGATCGGCCTGATCGATCAGGAAGGACGCGCGGTCGTCACGCCGCGGCCAGCCGCTTGGCGTATTCTCCATTCCCTCGAGTCGCGGTCAGTAGCATCTGGCCGGCGCCCGGCCGCGCCGGGAGGGTTCTTCGTCCGCACTGGATGCAGACGTAATCCGGAGCTTCGCCCGGGGCAGATTCGAGCGTGTCGAGAAACAGGTCGCCACCACAGCGTGGGCAGCCCCGGAGGCGAAACGACGTTGTTCGGTTCTGGTCCATTGCACGCCTCCTCAGCGTTCATGCAGGCAGAATGGATCGATTCCAAGGCCATCGCATGAGCCGACCAGACCCAGATACGCCTGCCGAATGGCTCTCACGCCGGATGAGCAGGACTTTGAGCGGGCTCAGCGGCTCAATAGCGCAGAATGGCGCCGATGCCCTCGTAGGGAGCGAGGAATTGTGACGCCCGGCCATGGACAATCTCGGTGCGGGCACCCGTGGTCAGGGCCAGACGCCGGGCCTCTTCGGCCTGGTCGGAATCCTGGACACCGGCGTCCAGCGCAAGCACGTGAACACGGCCTAACGCGAGAGTCTGAAGAGTCTCTGGCCAGCCGAGAGCGGCTTGCCTGCCGCCCAGGGCTTTGTCACAGATCTCCTGGACCAGGCGGACCTCCTCCTCGCGTTCCGCTTTCTCAGCGACCTCGACCGCGCGTCGGACTAGCACTTCGTTCTCCGCGAAGAGCTCGGCGCGGAATGTCCCCGCGATGCGCGGGCGAAGGCTGCCCGGGAGGGCCTGGCTCAGGGCCGCCGTGGCCTCGTCGCTGCCGCCGATAACCAGCCGTTCGAATGGCAGGACGCTGTCCTGGTCCCTAAGAGCCTTGGCGACATGGCGGTAGTGGGTGGCAATGTGACTGACACGGTCTTGCTCGAACTTGAATGCGGCCCAGCCACCCTGCCGCTGCTTTCGCGGCACTTCGTCCTGAATCGTCCTCTCCGCCTCGATTTCACCGAGAAGGATACTCAGCAGGCGTGCCCTTTCGTGATCGACCACGGCCACGCCAGTCCGCGGATAGTCGTCAAGGGCCGACCATAGCGGGCCAACGTAGGGCCGGGGCCTGAACCGGGCGAGGGACGTGATCGGTATCTGCAGCGAGAGCGTCCGAAACAGGCGCCGAGGCCTGCTGCTAAAGAGAGCGAGAGTTCTCCCGTGGGGCCTGTATTCGGCGCGGACGTAAGACAAGACGCGCTCGACCTCCGCTTCGACCAACCTCCCTTCCTCAGGGGGAATGTTTTCTCGCAACCCCCGCAATACATCCATCAGGCGGGCGACATGCCCGTGGTGGAGCGCGGTGGCCGGATCGATTTCGAGGTACACACTGAGCACTCCCGCGCCCGAGGCCATGCGCGCGAGTCGCGCCAGCGCCTGTTTGTCCTCGCTCATTAGCCTCATGTCTCACGTCCTTCGCTGATTTGACCTTATCCCTCTTCGCGGCGACTGACGAAGGGCCGTTCGGCCTGTCGCTGTTGGACAAGTGGAAGGAACCCGGCTGCGGGCCTATCACCGGCTTTCCGGTCCCAGCACGGCCATGCGCGTGATATGATTACGGGGCCAGACCTTTAAGCCCGGTCCAGTGAGGCCGGAAAGGGACTCGGTGATGCACCTTCTCGTATGCACGCCCAAGCGCGGCCTCCGGTTGGAGGTTGTGGATAGCTTTGAGGGCCTCCGAGATTTCGCAGTTGGGAGGTCCTTTTCTTATGCCTGAACGGGTGCTGATGACGGCGGAGGACGTCCGCCGAGCCCTTGTCCGCATCGCCCACGAGATCGTTGAGTCCAACCGCGGGTCGCGGGACCTGGTCCTCATTGGCATGAGGACGCGCGGCGTGCCGCTGGCCGGGCGCCTGGCGTCCGCGATCGCCCAGATCGAGGGCGAGCCCGTGCCGGTCGGCGCGTTGGACATCGGTTTCTATCGCGACGACCTCTCCACGCTTGGTGTTGCCATACAGGTCTCACCCAGCGACATCCCCACGGACATCGGCGCAAAGCGGATTGTTCTCGTCGACGATGTCCTCTTTACTGGCAGATCGATCCGGGCCGCCCTCGACGCGCTGACCGACTTCGGACGGCCTCAGCGCATTCAGCTCGCCGTTTTGGTCGACCGCGGTCATCGGGAGCTGCCAATCCGGCCGGATTACGTCGGCAAGAACGTACCCACAAGCCGTAACGACGACGTTCAAGTCCGCCTGGCGGAGACCGACGGCCGCGACGAAGTCGCGATCGTCGTGCGAGAGGAGTAGCGATGGCCCGCCCCCGCACACCTCCGACCGAACGTACGCCCGGAGTCCGTGGCCTGCCGGCCCCACCTGTGCCCGTGGAGGTCCCGATCACGGTGGCGCCGGCGGGACGGAGCTGGAACCGGCGCCACGTCCTCGACCTCGACGACTTCACGACGGAAGAGATCGAGGTGGTGCTAGAGACAACGGACGCGATGAAGGAGGTCCTGGCCCGCGATGTGCCCCGCGTCCCCGCCCTGCGGGGGACCACGGTCGTTACGCTCTTCTACGAGGCTTCCACGCGGACGCGAGCCTCGTTCGAGCTGGCGGGCAAAGTCCTCGGCGCGGATGTCATCAACCTCACGGCGGCGGGCTCGAGCGTCGAGAAGGGCGAATCGCTGATCGACACCGTGCGGACTCTCCGCGCCATCGGGGCGGACATGTTGGTCATGCGCCACTCCATGTCCGGCGCTCCTTACCTGGCCGCGGCGCACTGCGACGCCCAGGTGATTAATGCCGGCGACGGCTGGCATGCCCACCCGACCCAGGGCTTGCTCGACCTCTACACCTTGCGCAAGCGTCTTGGCGTCCTCGCCGGCAAGCGCGTCGTGATGGTCGGCGACATCGCCCACAGCCGTGTGGCTCGCTCTGATCTCTGGGGTCTGACCAAGATGGGCGCCGAGGTCATCGCCTGCGGCCCACCGACCCTACTCCCGGCCGGGCTTGGTCAGAGCCACGAGGATGGGCTGCCCCCGGTAAGCGTCGATACCGACCTCGACCGCGCCGTCTCCGGCGCCGATGCCGTCATGGCCCTGCGCCTCCAGAGCGAGCGCATGTCCGGCGGTCTCCTGCCCAGTGTCCGCGAGTACTCGCGTCTGTACCAGGTAAACGAAGACCGGATGGCCCGCGCCCGGCCCGGCGCTCCCGTGCTTCACCCCGGCCCCATGAACGAGGGCGTTGAGATCTCGGCCGCCGTGGCTCATGGCTCGCGCTCGCTGATCGAAGAGCAGGTCGCGAACGGCGTTGCCGTGCGGATGGCCCTCCTCTACCTGATGGGGAGGGGCGGCCGGTGAACGGGCTTCTCATCCGCGGCGGTCGCGTTCTCGACCCCGGCAATGATGTCGACCTGGATGCGGCTGACGTCCTCCTCCAAGAGGGGAGGATTTCTGCGGTAGGGCGCGCCCTCGAGGCAGATGCGCGGGTGTTCGACGCCCGCGGCCTGCTCGTCTGCCCGGGGTTCGTCGACCTCCACGCGCATCTGCGCGAGCCCGGATTCGAGTACAAGGAGACGATTGAGACGGGCACTCGCGCGGCGGCGCGAGGTGGCTTCACAACCGTGTGCGCCATGCCCAACACCGAGCCGCCGATCGACAGCCGTGCGGCCGTCGACTTCGTCCTGCGGCGGGCGGCTGAGCTTGGGCGGGTCCGCGTCCTGTCGGTCGGCTGCGTGACCAGGGGACGCCAGGGAACTCTGCTGGCCGACCTGGGCGAGCTGGCTTCGGCCGGCTGCGTTGCCTTAAGCGATGACGGGTCGCCGGTGCCCGATGCGGGGCTGATGCGGCACGCGCTGGAGTACGCGAATGCCCTGGGCCTCGCGATCATCGATCACTGCGAAGACCCGGCTCTGGGCGGCGGCGTCATGCATGAGGGCTGGGTCTCGACCCGCCTCGGCCTGGAGGGGATCCCGGCCGCGTCAGAGGAGAGCGCCATCGCGCGCGACATTGCTCTTGCCCGCCAGACAGGAGCCCACGTTCACATCGCCCATGTAAGCACGGCCGGAGGCGTGGACCTGGTGCGCCGCGCGAAAATCGAGGGAGTGCGCGTCACGGCAGAAGTCACGCCCCATCACCTGACTCTGACGCACGAGCGCGTGATGAGCCGTCCCGGCTCCAGTGCGCTTGCTTACGACACCAACGCGAAGATGTCCCCGCCCCTCAGAACGGAGAAGGACGTCGAGGCCTGTGTCACCGGCCTCGCTGAGGGCACGATCGATGCCATCGCCACCGACCACGCGCCCCACGCCGTCCAGGAGAAGCTTTGCGAGTTCGACGTTGCCGCCAACGGTATCGTCGGCCTGGAGACGGCGTTTTCGCTAGTGTTCACACAGGCGGTTGGGCGCTTCGGGTTGACGCTTGAGCGTGCGATCGAGGCGCTCACCATCGGCCCGGTGCGCGCGCTCGGCCTCGATCGCCTCGTGCCGGGGCTGGGTGCGCTTAAGCAGGGGGCTCCAGCCGATCTGGCGATCATCGATCCCACCGCCGTGTGGACCGTCGACCCCTCCGAATTTGCCTCGAAGGGTAGAAACACGCCCCTGGCCGGCAGGGAGCTTCGCGGTCGCATCGTCGCGACGATCTTCGCTGGTGAGCTGGTGCACAGCCTCGAAGGGGCGTCGGTGTGACTACGGGCACTGCGGTCGAGGTCGCCGCCGAGGTGCGCGCTTTGATCTCCGCGCTGGCGTCGCGGGCCGACCCCGGTTACGTGGCCGGCATGCGCCGCACGGTGCCATCGCAGCTCCCGGCTCACGCCGTGCGCGTACCGGAGGTCCGTCGGATCGCGGCGGCCTGGTCCCGCGAGCACAAGAGCGCGTCCGCGGCGGAAGTGATTGCCGTGGCCGAGGCCCTGTGGCAGACATGCTGGCGGGAGGAGTGCATCGTCGCCATGGCGATCGTCGCTCGCAGCAAAGCCACGATGGCGTCGTTCTCGTGGGAAGTGGTCGCGCGCTGGTCGGCGGCGATCGAGAACTGGGAGCACGTCGACAACTTCGCCGGCATGGTCACCGGCCCACTCCTGGGCGCTCGCCCGGACTTGATATCCAATTTCGAGCTGCTGGCGGGCAGTGATCACTCCTGGCAGCGGCGTTTGGCGATCGTGACGCTGATCGAGGTCACGCGAGACGATGCAGCCTGGAAGCCCCACCTCGAAGCGATGGCGGCGGCACTGCAGGGGGACCGGGGACCGACCATGCGCAAGGCTGTCGTTTGGGCCCGGCGCGTGCTACGCGAGGTTGGATCGGTATGACATTCGAGCATGATGAGTTCGACACGATCGTCAGACTAAGGGCGATCCGTCTTCCGTACTCGCCGCGGACAAGGCGGAGGACGGGCGTTGACCGATAAGGCCTTCCTGGTCCTCGAGGACGGGAGCGTCTACGAAGGGCAACCCTTCGGCGCCCGCGTGTCCGCGGCCGGCGAGGTCGTATTCAACACCTCTATGACCGGCTACCAGGAGGCCCTGACCGACCCCTCGTACGCGGGCCAGATGCTGGTTATGACCTACCCGATCCAGGGCAACTACGGCACCAACGCCCGCGACGACGAGTCGCGCCGCGTACAGGTAAGCGCCTTCGTGGTGCGCGAGTATTGCGAGGCGCCGAGCCACACCCTGATGACCGAGACGCTGGAGGACTATTTGAGTGCGCGCGGTGTTCCCGGCATCAGCGGTATCGATACGCGCGCCTTGACGCGGCGCCTGCGCAACGGCGGTGTGATGATGGGCATCCTTGACCAGGGCGGCTCGCCCGACGGCGCCCTGGCCAGGCTAGACGACCTGCCCCGCTACGGCGCCACCGATCTCGTCCCGACCGTCAGTGCCGCGAAGCCCTTTGCCTGGCCGCCGGACGGCGCATATGCGCCGATGAGCACGCAGGCCGCCGCCCCCGCGTATCGCGTGGTCGTGCTCGACCTCGGCGTGAAGTACAACATCATGCGTGCACTACGGGCGCTCGGCTGCGACGTGATGGCGATGCCGGCGCCAACTGGGGCGGAGGAGATCCTCGGGCTCCACCCCGATGGCGTCGTCCTCTCGCCTGGACCGGGCGACCCGGCGTTGCTCGATTACGTCGCCCGCACGGTGAAGGGGCTTATCGGCCGAACGCCGCTCATGGGCATCTGCCTCGGTCACCAGGTTGCCGCGGCAGCACTGGGCGCTACTTGCTACAAGCTCAAGTTCGGCCATCGCGGCGCCAACCACCCGGTGAAGGACCGACTTACCGGCCGCGTCTACATCACGGCCCAGAACCACGGCTACGCCGTCGACCCGGGCGGTCTGCCCGCGGCGGCCGAAGTCAGCCACGTCCACCTGAACGACGGCACGATCGAAGGACTCCAGCACAGGCAAGAGCCGTTGCTGACGATCCAGTATCATTCGGAAGCATCACCCGGACCCCTGGACAGCATGTATCTGTTCGAGCGCTTCCTCGAAATGGTCGCGGTTCAGAAAGGACGCTAATCATGGCCGATCCGAAGGTCCGCCGCGCAACCGAGGACGACGCCGCCGAGATCAGCGCCGTCATCGAGCAAGTCTTGAAAGACCCCGAGCCCGTCGCCATAAACGCGCACACGCCTGAGCAGCTTGCCACGCGCATCCAGCGCCTGGGCGATCAGGGGGGCATCTTCGTGTGCGAGATCGACGGCAAGATCGTTGGCTTCAGCCTGCTCGACTTCAGCACCGACGATCCAGAAACGGCCACTTTCGGCGCCTGGATACTTCCTTCCCAACGAAAGAAGGGCCTCGGCACCCAGCTGGCCGAGCGAGCGCTCGAGCACGCGCGCGATAAGGGTTACAAGCGCATCCGCGGCCGCCTGCCGCAGGGCAACGAGGTCGCGCTGAGCTTCCTTTCCAGCATCGGTGCCCTCGTGCCCCTGTATAACCCCGAGACACGCTTCGAGCTACCGCTGTGATGGGGAGTCGTCACTGCGGGCGACTGTGGCGATGATGGGGGCAGAGAGAGCAGGAACTAAGCATGGCGCATCATGGTAAGTCCGGCCGTCGGGCCGTTTCCTTAAACCTCGATCAAGAGCAGCGCGACGAGCTGCTTCGTCTAACAGGCGAAAGGACTTTGACGGCTGCCGTCCACGAGGCGCTTGCGGACTTCGTCCTCGAAGAGCAGTTCCGCGCCGCGCGTCGCGCTCGCTTGGAGCGTGAGCACCGCGCCAATATCCGAGGAACCTAGCTACGTGTTCTGTGTCACTTGTGGGACATGCTTGCCAGACGACCCCAGCTTTTGTTTCAAGTGTGGTCATCCCCAGCATTAGGGAGAGTAGATGCCGAACTATTGGCTGTCCATCACCAGTGCCAAGAACCTCGATATCGACATCGGCGGCGAGGTCGGATTTGATGGCTATAGCGAGCGGTTTCGCAATGCGGCCTCACGAATTGAAGTCGGGGATTACATAGTCGTTTATGTCACAGGTTATTCGTCATTCTGGGCGATCAACGAAGTCATCGGACCGATGTATGAGGAACATACAGCAGTGTGGCAGGATCCTCGTTCAGGGAACGAACAATATCCCTTGCGGTTTCAAATCAGGCGAATAATTGCATTGCCTCGAGAGAAGCTTCTCAGCGTCAAGCCTTTGGTGCCTGACCTGGATTTTATTCCGGAAGCGTTGAAGCCGGCTCGGTATGGTGCCGCCTTCCGCGGTAGTCTTCGTTCGATATCCGCGGACGACTTCCACCTAATCAAGGGCCAAATGGAGGAACGTCTCTTCGAATCGAAGATACCGTCTGAGACGAGCGGCCGCACCGGCGGCTTCGTAACCGCGAAGAAGCGCTTCTTCGGTCCGCCTCTGAACTTCAGAAATCTTAAGCATGAACCCATCAACGAACAGGGAGTAGTGCACCTATTCGGCATGGTTGCTCACGAATTGGGCTTCTTGGTTGAGGCCATCGCGACCGAATTCCCCGACTGCGATGCCAAACGCCGCATACCTTCAGGACCTAGAGCGGGTCAGTACGAAGCCCTGAAAATCGAATTCGAATATCGAGCAAGCAACTTTAGGCTGCATGGGCACGACCCAAACATCTGTGATCTTATCGTGTGCTGGGAGAACGACTGGCCCGGATGTCTTGTCGAGGTGCTGGAACTTCGCGAGGCCATTATGAAGCTGCGGCATGACCAGGCCCTCTAAGGTCCTGATCATCGGCTCCGGGCCGATTATCATCGGTCAGGCGGCGGAGTTCGACTACTCCGGCTCGCAGGCCTGCCGCGCCCTGCGCGAGGAGGGCGTGACCCTATGGTTCGCCGGGCTCAAGCCGCGAGAAGATGATCGAAAGTTTCGTCTGCTTTTACGGGCCGAGGCCGGTCGAGCCGTCAGGTGCTCGGTATACCACCCTGCCCGTCCGGATGATCTCGCGCAGGAAGGAGTGAGGCCCTGGGTTGTGATACTCGCCGGAAGGGTAACCGATGGGCGTGAGCCGGCGGTCGCGATCGAGACTGAGGTCTGCGATTCTTTCCTGCCGCCTATTGAGAGGGAGCCCTTCAAAGTCAGGAGATATAACAGCGACATCAAAGTCGCTATCTTCGTAGGCTGTCCCTCTGGCATAGGAACCATATAGAACGATGGCTTCGACTTTAATGCCTTGGGCGAGACGGCGGACGAAGTCAGCGATTACTTGTTCTAGCTCAGTTGCTGTCGCAGCCATAAGAAGAGCCTCTCTGTCTGTTGGAGATAGTCCCCAACCTCGTCATCAGTGTACTCCACCACTTCACCATTGCCGTAACGTGTTGCGGTGTATTGGCCTCCTAGACGATCCAGGAATGTCAGCTGTTCCCTGGGCACTGCTAGCCCAGCCTCTTGCGCCAATGAGACAAGATCGTGGGTCCGTCGAGGTCGGCCAATGGGCGACTGCTGCACAAGGAACGCTTTCAGCAAGACTTCGATCGCTTGCTGACAGAAGAAAACAGCTTGGTCTGAATACCCAGCGCCGCGCAGAGTTCCCGCCGAGCCCAGATGACGTTCAGCCCGCAGCAGCCATCGCTCAGTCTCCGGTTTCACGCAGCTACAGTATCGAGTCGACGGTAACACGTCAAAGATATGACTAAGCCCTCTAAGGTCCTGATCATCGGCTCCGGGCCGATCATCATCGGCCAGGCCGCGGAGTTCGATTATTCAGGCTCGCAGGCCTGCCGCGCCCTCCGAGAAGAGGGCGTGACCACCGTTCTCGTGAACTCGAACCCTGCGACGATCATGACTGACGAGGGGATCGCCGACGTCGTTTACATCGAGCCGCTAACGGTTGACGTGATCTCCCGCGTCATCGAGCGCGAGCGGCCCGATGGACTGCTGCCTACGCTCGGCGGCCAGACCGGCCTCAACCTCGCGGTAGCCCTGGCCGACGCCGGCGTCCTCGACCGCTTCGGTGTGCGCCTCCTCGGGACCCAGATCGAGACGATCCGGACGGCGGAGGACCGCGAGCTGTTCAAGCAGATGCTCAGCACCATCCGTGAGCCGGCGCCGGAGAGCGAAACCGTGAGGACGCTGGAGGAGGCGGAACGAGTTCGCGAGCGGATCGGGCTTCCCCTGGTCATTCGGCCGGCTTACACGCTGGGGGGCACGGGTGGCGGGGTCGCTCATACGCGAGACCAGTACGAGCGCATCGTCGAGGGTGGCCTGGCCGCGAGCCCGATCCACCAGGTCCTGGTCGAACGCAGCCTGCTGGGCTGGAAGGAGATCGAGTACGAGGTGATGCGGGACTCGGCCGACAACTGCATCACGGTTTGCAATATGGAGAACTTCGATCCCATGGGCGTCCACACCGGCGACAGCATCGTGGTCGCCCCCAGCCAAACCCTCACCGACAAGGAATACCAGATGCTGCGGTCGGCGGCCCTGAAGATCATCCGGGCCCTGAAGATCGAGGGCGGTTGCAACATCCAGTTCGCGCTGGCGCCGCGGCCGGACGTCGTTAGCTGGCAATGGCCGGACGGCACGGCGGCAGTGATGCGCGGGCGCCTCGACCTGCCTCCCTACTACGTGATCGAGGTCAACCCCCGTGTCTCGCGCAGCTCCGCCCTGGCGAGCAAGGCGACCGGCTATCCGATCGCGCGCGTCGCGGCCAAGATCGCCGTCGGCCGCCGCCTGGACGAGATACCGAACGCTGTCACGCGACGAACGACGGCCGCTTTCGAGCCCGCGCTCGACTACTGCGTTGTTAAGATCCCGCGCTGGCCCTTCGACAAATTCCCCTTTGGCGACCGTCAGATCGGTACGCAGATGAAGGCTACAGGCGAAGTGATGGCCATCGACCGCAGCTTCGAGGCCGCGCTCCAAAAGGCCGTGCGTTCCCTGGAAATCGGTGGACGCTCGCTTCTCTGGGAAGACCCGAACTGGTCCGAAGATCCGGTGTCGCGGCCGATGGAGGCGACAGACGAGCGCCTGTGGACGGTGATGGCCGCGCTGCGCCGGGGCGCCGCCACGATGGACATCGCCCGGCGGACCGGTATCGACCCGTGGTTCCTCGACCGCCTCCAGAACATCGTCTCCATGGAAAAGAGGTTGCTCTCAGAGACGCTCGATCGCGAACTCCTGCGCGAGGCGAAGAAGCTCGGCTTTTCGGATGTCCAGATCGGCACCCTGGCCGACCTTCTGCCCGAGCAGGTGCGCGACCTGCGCAAGCGCCTGGAGCTGCGCCCGGTGTACAAGATGGTCGATACCTGCGCCGCCGAGTTCGAGGCGATCACGCCTTACTTCTACAGCACCTACGAAGACGAGAACGAAGCGCCTCCTATCGAAGAGGACAAGGTCCTGGTCATCGGCTCGGGGCCGATCCGCATCGGCCAGGGCATCGAGTTCGACTACGCCTCGGTACACGCGGTCTGGGCGCTGCAGGAGGCGGGATTCAAGGCCCTGATCGCGAACTCGAACCCCGAGACGGTCTCCACCGACTTCGATACATCCGACCGCCTCTACTTCGAACCGCTGGACGAGGAGTCGCTGCGCGATCTGTTGCACAACGAAGAGACGGAGGAGGGCGTCGGGCCCGGGACCATCGTCCAGTTCGGCGGCCAGACGGCGATCAACCTGGCCGAACCGCTCTATCGCACGGCTCGCGACATCGTCGGCTCGAGCTACGAGACGATCGACCTGGCCGAGGACCGCCGCCGCTTCGAGCGTTTCCTCAACAACGCCGGCATCCCGCAGCCGCCGGGCGCCGGTGTCCGCACGATCGAAGACGCGCTGCGCACGGCGGAGCAGATCGGCTATCCGGTGCTAGTCCGTCCGAGCTACGTCCTAGGCGGGAGGGCGATGGAGATCGTCCAGAACCCGAATGAGCTCATCCGCTACCTGGCGCCGGCTTTCGAGCAGGCCGAGGGCAGGCCGGTCCTGATCGACAAGTACATGGAGGGCAAGGAGGTCGAGGTCGACGCAATCTGCGATGGCCAGGAGGTCCTGATCCCCGGGATCATGGAGCACATCGAGCGCGCCGGCGTGCACTCCGGGGACTCGATGGCCGTCTATCCCGGGATCAACCTGACCTCCACGGAGGTCGATACCCTCGTCGAATACACGCAGCGTATCGCCCTGGGCCTGGAAGTCCGCGGTCTGCTGAACGTCCAGTACGTGATTATGGCGGAGGATGGGGAATCCAAGGTCTATGTCCTGGAGGTCAATCCCCGGGCCAGCCGCACCGTGCCCTTCCTGGCCAAGGTCACGGGCGTTCCTATGGTGCGCCTGGCCGTGAACGCCGCCCTCGGCAAGACTCTGCGTGAGCAGGGATATGAGGGCGGCCTCTGGCCGCGACAGCCGCTGGTGGCCGTGAAGGCGCCGGTTTTCTCGATGTCGAAGTTGATCGGCGTCGACACTTACCTGGGGCCGGAGATGAAGTCGACGGGTGAGGTCATGGGGGTCGACCGCACGTTCTCCGCGGCGCTGGCCAAGGCGGTGATCTCGGCCGAGATGGCCCTGCCGCCGAACGGCGGTGTCTTGCTCTCGATCTCGGACAAGACCAAGCCGGACGCGATACCGGTGATCCGGCGCCTGCACGAGGCCGGCTACAAGCTCTACGCCACCGAGGGCACGGCCGCTGTGATCGCCGCCCTGGGTATGCCGGTCGAGCAGGTGACCAAGCGGCTCGACCAGGGCCACCCTAACGTGCTCGACGTCATCAACGGCGGCCTCGTGAATTGCGTGATCAACACGCCCGAGGGCGGCCGGACCACGGCCCTGCGCGACGGCTTCCAGATCCGGCGCGCCGCGACCGAGCGGCGCATCCCCTGCTTCACGTCGATCGACACCGCCCGCGCCGCGACCGAAGCCCTGCTCGCGGGCGCCCAGACCTTCAGCGTGCGGCCTCTGCCGGAATACCGGCAGCGCGACATCCCTCCCGCTTAGCCCCGCCCGTGCCAGCGTCTTCTCTGGGCCGCCTGCGGGAAGTCGTCGCTTACTTCGGCCGTCTCGGCGTCGTCGGCTTCGGCGGGCCGATGGCGCACATCGCCATGATGGAGCGCGCTGTGGTCGAAGAGCGCGGCTGGCTTGACCGCCCGCGTTTCCTGGACGCGCTGGGAGCCACGAACCTGGTGCCCGGCCCAAACTCGACGGAGATGGCGATCCACATCGGCCATCGCCGCGCCGGGATTCCCGGCGGCGTGGGCGCTGGTCTCGCGTTCATCCTGCCGGCGTTCGCGATGATGCTCGGCTTGAGTTGGGCCTACTTTCAGTATGGGACCCGTCCCGCCCTTGCCGATGCCTTCTACGGGATGAAACCGGCGGTGATCGCGCTCATCCTCGCCACGGCGTACCGGCTCTTCGTGGGCGGGATCGGTGAGCCACGGCGCCTCATGTCCCGGCAGGCCGACCTCAGACCGCTCGCCATCTTCGCTGCTGCCTTCGGCCTCGGCGTCGGATTTCCCGGCTTCGAGGTCGCGGTGCTCGTCGGCGCGGGCCTCGTCGGGCTGGTGCTTTTCGGACCACCGCTGACCGGGCGGCCGCGGGTCCTGGGCCTGGCCGTGCTGGCCGTACCGGTCCTGGCCTGGGAGCCGGACGCGCTCGTCGACCTCTTCCTGGTCTGCCTGCGCACGGGCGGCCTGCTTTTCGGCGGCGGCTACGTCATGATCCCGCTGCTGCAGGGACCGGTGGTCGACCACTTCGCCTGGCTTACGCGCCAGCAGTTCCTCGACGGCGTAGCCCTGGGGCAGACCACACCGGGCCCGATCGTTATCACGGCGACCTTCATCGGTTACGGCGCCGGCGGCCTTGCGGGCGCGGCCGTGGCCACGCTCGGCATCTTCCTTCCCGCCTTCGTCTTTGCCATCCTGGCGAGCCGGTTTATCACGTCGTTTGGCGAGGCTCCTCACGTCCGCGCGGCGCTGAAGGGCATCGGCGCGGCGGTCGTCGGCACGATACTGGCCGCGACGGTCCGCCTCGCGGACAGCGCCTTCGTCGACGTCTGGGCCGTGGCGGTCGGTGTGATCGCTCTGGCGGTACTGCTGCGCTGGCGTGCGCACAGCGCGGTGCTGATCGCGGGCGCGGCCCTCGCGGGCGTTATCCTTGGCGCAGCCGGGGCGAACTGAGCATGAAGACCGCGTTCGCCCGCGTGACTGAATGTCGCCGCCTCTACGCGGACACCTACATCACCTGGTTCGAGGCGTCCGAACTGCTACGGAGCGCCACTCCGGGCCAGTTCCTGATGCTGCGCTGCGCGGATGTTGTGGAGGAATCTTCAAGCTCCGCGGGCCGGGCATTCAGCCTGGCCGGTGGAGGTGAGCTACGGCAGGCTGCAGGTCCGAGGCTACGGGTGAGTGGCGCAGATCTGGCGTCTGATCCCCTGCTGCCGCGGGCGATGAGCTATCACCGCCTGCGCGAGGGAGAGAACGGCCGCGAGTTCTCGATCCTGTTCGACGTGGTCGGCCGCGGCACGGCCTGGCTGGCGCGGCGCGAGGTGAGCGACCGCGTTTTCGCCTGGGGCCCGCTCGGCCGCGGCTTTTCGGCGCGGCCGGGTGCGGAGAACCTCCTCCTCGTCGGAGGGGGCATCGGCATCGCGCCACTGCTCTGGCTCGCGGACGAAGCCGTGGCCAAAGGACGGAGCGTGGTCCTGATCGCCGGCGCCCGCGAGGCCGAAGGCGTTTTCCCGGCCGGGCTCGTGCCGCCGGAGGTCGAGGTTGTCGTGACAACGCAGGACGGCTCTCTGGGCCGCAGAGGGCTGGCGACGGAGGCCTTCGCCGAGTACTACGACTGGGCGGACCAGGTCTTCGCCTGTGGCCCGAACCCGATGTTCGCGGCCATGGCCGAGGTCGTGCGAGCGAAAGACGGTCCGAGCCGAGTGCGGGGCGCCGCGCCGAACCGCAAGCCGGTCCAGGTCCTCCTCGAGGCGCCGATGGGCTGCGGCACCGGCATCTGCTACGGCTGCGCCGTCTTCGACCGCCGCGGCGAGTCCCGCCTCGTGTGCAAGGAAGGCCCAAGGTTTGACGTCCGGGAGATTTGGTAGTGACGGTCTATTGACCATTTTTCCTGAATTTTCCGGCGGTTGAGGGCCGGTTTTCGAAGCTGGGCGGCAGGTTGTTTGGTAATTTCGATGTTCGCCCGTCCCCTGATTTCGCCTGCTCCCGAGCATGCCGGCGCGCCTCGGGCCTCGACCTCAGGATAGCGGCCGGCGCCGCGATCTCCGAGGGGCGGGTGGCAACAAGGCGAGCCACTCCGGCCACCGCTACGAGGGTCGAGTACTAAGGCGTCGGCAGCGGAATTCTTCGGCTGCGGCCTCAGAATGACCGTGTGGGGTTGTGGGGCACAAACCGCGCGACGAAGTGTGCCGCGAGCGGAGATTCCTCGGTAAACTCGGAATGACCGTTCCGGGCGACGCCGATGCCCATGAGACTGGTCCGGAACACCCTCAGACCTGATCGGGGTTAGAGTGAGGAGCGATTCGTAATGACAGAGGGACCACTGAAGGGCATTCGGGTGCTCGAGTTCTCCCATGTCGTGGCGCTGCCCTTCGGGGGAAACATTCTCTCCGACCTCGGTGCTGAAGTGATCAAGGTCGAGCCTTTGACCGGAGATACCCACCGCTTCCTCGGTCTCTCGGCGCCCATCCCCCGGCAGAGCAAGAGGTTCATGTCGCTGAACCGCGGGAAGTCGAGCCTCGCGGTGGACTTGCGGCGGGCCGAGGGACGCGACCTCATCTATCGCCTGATGCCGCACGTCGACGTCGTCACCAACAACTACAGCGTGGGCGTGCCCGAGCGCCTGGGGATCGATTACGAAACGCTGAAGAAGCTGAAGCCGGACCTCATATACGGCGAGCTGACGGGCTTCGGCAACCAGGGGCCGATGCGCGATCGGGCGGGCAGCGATGTCGCGGTGAACGCCTACTCGGGCCTCCTGGCTTCGGCCCAGAGGGTGAACGATGAGGGCCTGCCGTCGAACCTGGCAGCCCTGCCGGTCGCGGATTACGCCGGCGGCTTCTGCATCGTAATCGGGATACTGGCCGCGCTCTATCATCGCGCCCTCACGGGAGAAGGCCAGAAAGTCGAAACAACGCTGCTGACGGCGGCCCTGGCCATGCAGCCGACGAGCGTTATGCGTGACCCGGCGAACGACGCGATCACTCGGGACCCCCTGGTCGAGAGGCTGCGGGCCGCCCGCGAGCGGGGAGCGACCTACCGCGAAGTGTGGGACATCTACACCGACCGCGGCCAGGAGGCCAGGGACGCCTCCGCGTTCTTCCGGACTTACGAGGCCAAGGACGGGGTCGTGGCGCTGGGGGCGCTGACGCCCAGCGGCCGCGACGAGGTGCGGCGAGTGCTGGAGCTGGACACCAGCGAGCCGGGGCCGCCCGGCGCGGGCGAACCGAGCTTTGTGGAGCGAGTCAAGGCGGCGATGCGGACACGGACGGCGGCCGAATGGGTCGCGGCCCTGGCTCCCGGGGGTGTGCCCGTCGCGCCCCTGAACTTTCCCGAAGAGATGGCAGACGAACCCCAGGTTCGGGCGATGGACCTGATGGCCGAGGTCGAGCACCCGATCTCCGGCAGGCAACTGGTCGCCGGTCCCGTGGTGCGGATGTCAGGAACGCCTCTTGCCGTTCAGGGCCCTTCGCCCGACCTCGGCGCCGATGTCGACGCCGTCCTCGCGCTGGCGGGGTTAAGCGCGGAGGAGATCGCCGCGGCGCGGCGTGGCGGTTATATTCTCTAGAATTGTGATGAGGGCAGACTGGAGCAGAGCGATGGACTTCCGGGACACGGAGCAGGAGTCGGGATTCAGGCAGGAGGTCCGCGGCTTCATCGGCGCGAACCTCCCCATGGGGTACGGGACGCCGGACTACGCGCCCGACGGCGGCGATGACCGGCCGTTCATGGAGCGCTGGCGGGCTTCGATGGTCGAGCGCCGCTGGATCACGCCGCACTGGCCGAGGGAGTACGGCGGCGCCGGCCTCTCGACCCTCGAGCAGTTCATCTTCAACGAAGAGATGGCCAAGTCGAGGGCGCCGATGGGCCTCGGAGGCGCGGGCGCGGGGCTGATTGGCCCGACCCTGATCCTGTTCGGCACGGAGGAGCAGAAGGCGCGGTTCCTGCCGCCCATTGCCCGCGGCGAGATGAGCTGGTGTCAGGGATACTCCGAGCCGGGCGCGGGCTCCGACCTGGCCTCGCTCCAGACCCGCGCCGTGCGCGACGGCGACGACTTCGTCATCAACGGTCAGAAGATCTGGACCTCGCGCGCCCACTGGTCGGACTGGATGTTCATGCTGGCGCGCACGGACCCGGCGGCGCCCAAGCACCGCGGCATCAGCATGTTCCTCCTGGACATGAAGACGCCCGGCCTCACGGTCTCGCCGCTGATCGACATGTCGGACGACCACTACTTCAACCAGGTGTTCTTCGACGGCGTGCGGGTGCCGGCGACGCAGATGGTGGGCGAAGAGAACCGGGGTTGGTACGTCGGCGCCGCTCTCCTGGACTTCGAACGATCGAATATCGCCTCGTCGATCCAGCTGCGCAACACGGTGCACGACCTCATTCAGTTCGCCCGCGAGGAGTCCCTCCCGGGAAGGACCGTCGGCTCCCGCCTCCTGGACGTCCCCGCCATCCGCCATCAGCTGGCGGACGGAGCGATCGAGGCCGAGGTGGCGCGCATGTTCTCTTACCGCATCGTCTCGATGCAGCGGGCCGGCAAGCTGCCGAATTATGAGGCGTCGGTGAACAAGACCTTCCGCGCCGAGGCTCAGCAGCGCATCTCGCGCACGGGTATGAAGCTCATCGGCCTCTACGGCAACCTGAAGCCGGAGTCGAGGTGGGCGCCGCTGAAGGGCCGGCTGGTGTACGAGTACCTGAACGGGATGGCGGCGACGATCCGCGGCGGCACGAGCGAGGTCAACCGCAACGTGATCGCCCAGCGGGGGCTGGGGCTGCCGCGAGATTAGGGCATTCCTGCGGCAGCCGAGGCGAGCCCCGAAACCAGGCCGCGATGCTGAAACCCCTCAGCGTAGGGCGTCGGGTGCCTGACCTCGTAGAGGAAGGTGACACCGGCGATATGGCCGGCGGAAGCGGGGAACTGAACGTCGGCGACTCGCGCGGGGCTACATGTGGGGAGCGATCCGAAAGGGGCTTGCTCAATCGACCATCTGTTCGTAATATCCGTGGGCGAGAGGTAGGTCTTGACGACCAAGGTTTTGCCCAGAAGCCGCGTTGACGCTGCTCCGTTCGTAAAGTGGGCGGGCGGGAAGACGCAGCTTTTGCCCGATCTCATGGAGTTCGCACCGAAGAGATTTCGCGCCTATTACGAGCCGTTTCTAGGTGGAGGTGCCTTCTATTTCGCTTTGCACAACGCGGGCTGGATCACGAGCGCTGTGCTGAATGATCTGAATCCAGATTTGATCAACGCTTTCAACGTGGTGAAGGATCAAGTAGACGCTCTGTCGACTCGACTGGAAGATATACAAGAGAGATTCAGGAATACTGATGACCGGTCGGATTACTACTACAGAATGCGAGAAGAGGTGCCTGCTGGCATCGTCGATCGCGCAGGCAGGTTCATTTTCTTGAACAAGACCTGCTACAACGGCTTGTATCGAGTCAATCGAAGGGGTCAGTTCAACGTTCCGTTTGGTCGGTACCACAATCCTTCCATTTACGATCCCAGGCAGCTGCGATCTGTCAGTAATGCCCTGAGCAATGCAGAACTGCATTACGGCCTATTTCAGGATGCTACGGTCGGCGCGAGTAGCGGAGATTTTGTGTACTTCGATCCTCCGTATCAGCCTTTGTCGAGGACGGCAAACTTTACGGCCTACACGGTCGGAAGGTTTGGCTTCGAGGAGCAACGGGCTTTGGCGGTTGAATTTGATCGCTTAGCGTCGATCGGCGTGCACGTTATGCTCTCGAATTCGGATCATTCTGCCATCGAGGAATTGTACTCAGGCAAAGGGTACAGGATTCGTGAAGTCCTGGCTACTCGCCTGATCAACTGTGACGCAAGTAAACGCGGGGCCATTGCGGAGCTGATAGTAACGAATTATTAAGAGCTTATAGTCGGCTTCCGTTTGCGCGCGCAACGAACTGTTCGAAGGTGATTATGTTGATGAGGTGGCTCTGAGGTATAAATGGCGCCAGGCCGCCGCTAACGTAGAAGTCCCTGAGGGTCCAGCCTTCGCCTCCCAGGACGATGTAGGCTCCGAGCGAACGGGGCTCGACGTTTCTGTACGGACGGCCACAGTCTGAGCATGGCAGTTCGGGGAAAGCAGGCGGGTGATTGATGACCGCTATAAGGCACATGACCTCAAACGGCACCTTTTGCTCGGCAGTCCCGGAAGTCTGTTGCCACTTCGATGAAACTAGATGAGTTTCTCCCGAATCTCTCCAGACCAGCGCATCAAGGACATGCTTTCGATTGCCGCCGAGGCGAGTGCCGATGTGAACGGAACGACGGAAATGGTACCCACTCCTCACTAGCGAGGGGAGAACCATGTTTTCTAGCACGCCGCCAGTCCGAGTATCTCTAGGCAAGGCTGCCTCCGAGGCGAGGGTCCAAGAGTCTGAGCCAGTGACTCGAAAAGGATAGTTGACACCGCGACCTTTTAAAAGGATGCCCTTGCCGCTGGCGCGAGGGTGGGGCCCCAGATTCGTGATCAAGCGCGGCCGCGTCTTCCGTAGATTCTGCTACGATGGCCACTCCGAGCTGGTTGAGGATCAGGGCGCGGGCGCGCTTGGGTTTGCTTGATGGTTCTGGCTTTTTGTCGACGAAGGCATTTAGAGGCTGGACGTGAGCGAGTTCAAGACTAGTGAGTGCGAGGTAGCTGGCTGCCCTGAGCCCCGCCACGAAGGAGTATCCTGGCCAGTTTCCCGATCGCGTCATCTACGCGGGCCGATGCGAGAAGCACCTTCGAGAGATTGAAGAACCGGCTCGTTCTGGCGAAGCTCCGCTGGTGGTGCAATCGCTTGACGAGAACCGCTGGGTCACCGTTTACAGATCAAGTTGACCGGCGACCCGAACCAGGGAACCGCGGGCGTTGCCTCCCGCGGCCGCGATGCGTATCTTCTAGCCAGCCCCCGCCGCCCGAATTCGCTTCTGGAGCCGAGGAGGTCCGTCTATGTCGAGCGTCAAGGTTGGCAACGTGGAGATCGTCGCGCTGCTGGATATGCCGGTGCAGTTTCCGCTGAGCATGGTGTTTGCCGCGGTCCCGGCGGAGAGCTGGAAGCCGTACGAGCAGCTGTACCCGAAAAGCATCGCCGGCGGCAACCTGCACACGAACTTCCAGGCCTTCGCCATCCGGTCGGCGGGCCGGACCGTGCTCGTGGACATGGGCGCCGGCCCCGGACCGATCGAGATGCTCGGCGGCGCCCGCGGCAACCTCCTGGCCGACATGCGCGCGCAGGGCGTCGACCCGGCGGAGGTCGACACCGTCGTCTTCACCCACCTTCACTTCGACCACACGGGCTGGGCGGTGCACGAAGGCAAGCCGCTGTGTCCGAAGGCGCGCTACCTGGCGCCGGAGGCCGACTGGGCGCTGCTGGGCAAGTCGGATTCTGGTTTTGGGCCGGCCGAGGCGCTGCAACCCCTGCGCGACGCCGGTCAGCTGGACATGGTGTCGGGCGAGAAGCAGGTGACGCCGGAGATCACGCTGATCCCGACGCCGGGGCACACACCGGGGCACCAGAGCGTGGTTATCGTCTCCGCCGGCCAGCGCGCCTTCATCGCCGGCGACATCGCCGCCTCGCCGGCCATCATCCAGGAGACCGAGTGGAGCTTCGGCTTCGACGGCGATCCCGCGACGGCGATCGCCACGCGCAAGCGGGTGGTGCAGCGCCTGGAGGAGGACGGCAGCGTCGCGGCCTTCGGTCACTTCCCGGCGCCGGGCATCGGCCGCGTCGTGCGCGAGGGCGGGAGGCGGGTGTTCAAGGAGTTGTAGAAGAAGTCACTCGAAGCACTGGGCGTCCTTCGACAGGCTCAGGATGGACATCCAGCACAAGCTCAGGATGGACCTGCCAAAAACAAGGTCAAGGATGGAAGTCCTTCGACAGGCTCAGGATGGACATCCAGCACAGGCTCAGGATGGACATCCAGCACAGGCTCAGGATGGACA
>CAYRCD010000026.1:0-2792 GCA_964422735.1 uncultured Dehalococcoidia bacterium
AGGGGATGGGACTGGTTGACCGCATAAATAACGTCGGCCCTGGGCGAGAGCGTGAGGGTATGGACGTTGGTGAAGCTCTCCGGGGACCCGCGGCCGGCATCGACGTAGTACTGGCCGGCCAGCCGCGGCCGGGCGGGGTCGTGGACATCGAAGATCACAAGGCCATGGCCGCCCGTGGCCGCATAGAGATAGCCGCCGCGGGCCGTGACTTCGAGCACCGTGGCCGACGGCCCGCCCTGCGAGCCGGCCAGCCCGGCGCTGCCGACGAGGAGTCCTGAACCAGCCTCGAATATCTCGATGGTGCCACCGCCGCGAGGAGCGAAGACCAGTCCGTCGTCCGCCCAGATGCCGGTATGGATGCCCGCGGCGGGCGGTCCCTGACGATGCCAGACCAGGCTCACGTTCGGCGAGCCGGTGGGCTCATCGCGCTCCGGTGTCCGAATGAGGTCTCCCTTCAGCCGCCTGCCGCCGAGGTCCAACTCGACAGTGAAGCCGGCGTCTCCCTGTCGCGGCACGAAGGCTTCGAAGCTTTCGCCGGACTTGAGGCCGTCGCAGGCGCTAAAGCGCCAGCCCGTCGCCTGCGGCTCAGGCAGGCATCTCAGCCGGCTGCGGCCGATGTCGAATTGCCAGCGCTCGCTCTCCGCGGGACTGCCCGGGCTAACCAGAACTACGACCGTGTTCAGGTTATCGTCGAGACCCTTTCGACCCCACAGGCTCCGGACATCGCTTACGGACGTGGTCGAGACGGCCGGCGCCGGCGTGGGGACGGGCGCGGGCGCGGCATCGGGGTGGCCGCCACAGGCGAACCCGGCCAGGAGAGCCAGGGGCAAGATCAAGGTAACTGAGCCGGGCCGAGAAGTACGCCGCATGTCGTTTGCCTGCTAGGTGCACGGCCGCCGGGCGCGCGCATGCCTGGTTCCGATGATATCGGATGAGGGGCCCGGCTAGAGCACTAACAGGATCACCGGCGCCAGGAAGATGACGCCCAGGAACCCGGCCATCGTTACCCTGCTGGTGGAGACTCGGTGGGCGCCCCAGAGGATCGCCGCCGTGTAGGGCCGGTAGAAGAGAAGGAGAACGGTGAGGGAAATCGTCCCGCCCGTGATCATCTCCGTCAGCACGACGGTGAACGCGCGCGGCGAGTCGAGCAGCAGGGCGGCGAAGAGGGTGTCGATCCAGGTCGCGATGTTCGCCCCCATGACGTACGGAATCACGCGGTCCCGGCGCACGTAGCCCTTGAGGGCTAGCGGCACCAAGAGGGTGACAGACAGGGAGACGGACATCGTCATCAGGGTCACGAGCGTCCCGAAGGCGAACATCGCGAAGCGCTCGTGGAGGAGGCGGGAGAGACGCTCGAAGCCGGGCCCGGGGTTTTCGAGGTTGGGCAGGGCGCGGTCGAAGATCGTGAAGCTGGTGACGAGTGTGGCCACGCCGGCGCCGAACACCGCCAGCCGCGGCAGCGCCCCCACAATCGGACGCGTGATCGGGTCGGACACGGTGCTCGTCAGCGAGCTCACAGCCGCGTGGCCGTTGATGTGCACGCCGTCAAGCCAGCCGTGATTGAGGATCAGGAGGCCGAGCGGCAGAGCGGGGCTCCAGAGCGTGATCGCCGTCATGAGGGCCACGACGCCGATATAGAGGCCATCGGCGCTGCGGCGGCCGCGAACGTAGGACACAAAGCCGACGAGCAGCACGATCAAGGAGGCGCCGAGGCGGGAGCCATTGATCATCGCAAAGGTCTCGGTGTCTGTCGCGGCCCCTCCGGCAAAGAGGCTGAGGGCCACCGCCGCGACGGGCGAGCCGCTGAGGACGAAATAGGAACCGAGCCAGCCGAAGCCGAGGTGGCCGGCCACCCCATCGGCCGAGAGCGAGCTCAGCAGGGGCTTGAGGCCGCCGGCGCCCGTTTTAATCAGCTGAAGCGCGATGATGAAGGCCCAGAGGGCCAGGGCAACCAGCGCTGCGTGGGAGAACACCGGGGCGAGGGCACTGTCGCGGGCCTGCGTTGCGTTCGACGGATCGGCGCCCGCCTCATTCGCGGTGCCCTGGCGCTCCCCCCGCCCGAGGGCCGCCGCGGTCAGGAGACCGGCCTTCGGGACCGAGGGAACGCCGTCGTCGTTCATCGTGGCCGCGGGACCAGACTTTGCCGTCGCTCCCGGCTGCCTGCTTCTCGCGCCCTACTTGCCGCTATAGGCGGCGATGAGGATTCGGGCGACCTCGGGCCGGCTGAACTCGGGCGGCGGCGCCTCGCCCCGGGCGAGCATCTCGCGCACGCCGGTGCCGGAGAGCGAGACGTGGTCGGCGTCGCCATGCGGGCATGTCTTGGCAGTACCCATGGCGTCGCAGGCGCGGCAGAAGAAGCTGTTCTCGAAGAACATCGGCGTGATGCCGAGGTCTTCAGCCCCGAACTCGCGGAAGATGTGCTGGGCATCATAGGTGCCGTAGTAGCTGCCTACGCCGGCGTGGTCGCGGCCGACGATAAAGTGCGAGCAGCCATAGTTCTTGCGCACGAGGGCGTGGAAGATCGCCTCGCGTGGACCGGCGTAACGCATCGCCGCGGGGAGAACAGAGAGCAGGACGCGGTCCTGCGGGTAATAGCCCTCGATCAGGGCCTCGTAGCAGGCCATGCGCACGCCGGCGGGGATGTCGTCGTCCTTCGTCGCGCCGACCAGGGGGTGGAGGAGGAGACCGTCGACGGTCTCCATCGCGCACTTTTGGATGTACTCGTGGGCGCGATGGACGGGGTTGCGCGTCTGAAAGCCGACGACGGTGCGCCAGCCGCGGCGCTCGAGCTC
>CAYRCD010000026.1:2892-33844 GCA_964422735.1 uncultured Dehalococcoidia bacterium
CGGGGTTGCGCGTCTGAAAGCCGACGACGGTGCGCCAGCCGCGGCGCTCGAGCTCTGCCCGGGTCGCTGCCGGGTCGCGACGGTGCTGCAGGAACTCGCTGTGCTGTTGCCGCCTGAACACCCGCAGCGGACCGCCGAGGAGCATCTCGTCCTGGGCGTAGACGGCGGCCACGCCGGGGTGGGCGGACTCGGTCGTGCGGTAGCAGAGGCGCGCCTCTTCTTGTTTGTCGTACGGATAAGCCTCCCGCACCTCCATGACGGCGAGGGCCGTCCCCGACTCGTCCAGCAGCGCCAGACGCTTGCCCTCGACCGTGCGCGCCAACTCCGCGGTCGCGGACAGCGTGACCGGCAGCGACCAGGCGAGGCCGCTCGGCAGGTGCATGTCGCGCACTACTGCCGTGTAGGCCGCGCGGTCCATGAATCCGCTATGGGGGCTAAAGGCGCCGACCGCGATCATCTCGAGGTCGGACAGGGGCCGGATGCCAAGGGAAAGCTTTGCAAGGCCCTTGGCCTCCTCTGCCAGTGCACCGGCCTCGTCTCCGCTGGCGAGGCGGTTCACGAGTTTGCCGCCGTGGGGTGGGATCAAGCCTTCCATGTGGTCACCTCAAGCCGGCGAACGGGGGCGAAGCCCGTGTAGCCGCAGGTTTTTACTGTAGCTGCAGGTCTCTTAGACCTGCGGCGTCGGGCAGGTCTAAGACCTGCAGCTACGTCTTGCACCTACCTCTTGCTCACCTTGTCGCGGGCGCGGCCGCGGGAAGATACCCCCGAGCTTCGAGCGCCGTCAGTATCTTCGCGAGGCTCTCCTCCACGGTCTCCTTGTCCGTCTCGACCACGACTTCCGGATTCAGGGGCTCTTCGTAGGGGTCGGAGACGCCGGTGAAGTTCGCGATCTCGCCCCTGATCGCCTTCTCGTACAGGCCCTTGACGTCGCGGCGCACCAGCTCGTCGAGCGGACACCTGGCGTACACCTCGATGAAGTCGCCGATCAGCGCGCGGTTCTGGTCGCGGATGTCGCGGTAAGGCGAGATCGCGGCGGTGATCGCGGCGACGCCGTTACGGCTGAGGAGATGGGCGACGAAGCCAATGCGCAGGATGTTGGCGTCACGGTCTTCTTTGGAGAAGCCGAGGCCTTTGCTCAGGTTCGTGCGGACGACGTCGCCGTCGAGGATCTCGACCTTGACGCCGCGTTCGCGCAGGACCGGCGCCACCGCTTCGGCCAGAGTCGACTTGCCGGCGCCGGAGAGGCCGGTGAACCAGAGGGTGAAGCCGCGCTGTTCTGTCAAAGTGTTCTCCTTTTACGTAGGGGAGGCCTTCAGGCCTCCCATTCTCCTTACACTGTGCAGAGGAGGTCCGTCAGGCCTCCCGTTCTCCTGTTACGTAGCGGAGGCCTTCAGGCCTCCCGTTCTCGACCTCAGTTTGGCGGCGGCCCCTCCCGCAACGTGGAGGGAGGCGACCTGGGTTGGGGGTGATCGATCCGCGGGCTAAACCCCGCGGCTACCGCCGGTCCGCCTTGCTCCTCGTTTTGTTCCCTGTTCCTCAGGCTGTCTCGCCGCGGGCGAGGGGCAGGGCCTCGAGGGGTTCGTCGGTGTGGATGCCGCACTCGGTCTTGTCGAAGCCCTGCCAGCGCCCGGAGCGTGGGTCTTCGCCGGGGTTCACCGGCTTGGTGCAGTTCGTGCAGCCGATGCTCGGGTAGTTCTTGTCGTGCAGCTCGTTGTAAGGGACGTCGTTGGCCATGATGTATCCCCAGACCTGCTTCTCGGTCCAGGCGGCGAGCGGGTTGACCTTCACCAGTCCGAATTTCGCGTCCCACTCCACGATCTGGACTTCCTTGCGGGTGTCGGACTGGTCGCGGCGGATGCCTGACAGCCATGCCGTCTTGCCTTCGAGCGCGCGCTGGTTGGGCTCGACCTTGCGCAGGTTGCAGCAGGCGTCGGGGTCGGACAGCCACAGGGCCTCGCCGTATCTCTTGGCCTGGGCCGCCGGCGTCAGGAGCGACTTGAAGCCCGCGGGCTTGAAGCCGTACTTCTCCTCGCAGACGTCGCGCAGGTGGAAGGTCTCGGGGAAGAGGAAGTCGGTGTCCAGGTAGAAGACCTCTACCGTGGGGTCGATCTTCATCACCATGTCGAGGATGACCATGCCCGAGGGCCCTCCGAAGCTGCAGGCCATGGTCAGCCCCGGTTGGAAGCGTCCGGCCGCCCAGCGCAGGACCTCCTGGGGCTCCTTGCCCTCGAGCGCCGCGCTCCACCGCGCCAGCGTGGCGTCATCGTGAGTCTGGGTCTTGGTGGTCATCTTGCGTCTATTGTGGATAAAGGTGAGTGGGTTAGTCAAGATCACTCTTCAGTGATCAACCGCCAGTAATCAGTAGGCAATCAGGGGCACCCATGGACCTCGAATGCCGTTCCCCGCCCGGAGTTTACGGAAACCCGTACCCGGTCGCTAGTCAGCCGATGACGACAGCACCCGCATCAACGCGACCGCATACGCCGCGAAAGCCCCGGCGGCGATGAGGCCGCCGCTGAGCCAGGCGCCCGCGCCATTCGCCGAGCCCATCACGAGCTGGCCGAAACCGAGCGCCAGGAGGCCCGCCCCCGCCACGCCGAAGACGGCCGCGCCCGCCGCCTCGCTCAGGCCTGCGGGCAAGGGCCGCGGGCCGCGGGCCACGTTGCCGGGCACGAAGCGGGCAGCCGCCAGCGCGAGCAGGCCGAGGACGCCGGCCGCGCCGCGGTATGAAATGACCTCATCGAAGTGATGCGCCGTCGCCGCCGCGGCGCAGTCGGGCGCCCCCGGGTGGTATTCGAAGAAGTCGGCACAACGGTCGTAGGTGTAGGTGAGACCCGGCTGATCGCCGGCAACGAAGTCTTTGCCAAAAGCGATGCCGCCGGCCACGGCAAGAACGCCGCTGATACCGATCGCGGCGAGCCCGACGCCGCCGAGACGGAGGCACGCCAGCACCAGGCTAATGAGGAGGGGGACGTTAGCCGCGGGCCGGATGGCCACGCTGGTCATTGCAGTTAAGCCCCAGTCCTTCCTCTTAGCCGGGGGTGTCAGTCCGCCAATTCGTCACACGAAATTTCCCCGGCCGCCTATTCGAGCGGGCAAGCTCTTTGTGGCGCAAAGGTACTCCAGAAAAAAAAGGGGGCGCGACGCGCGGGCCGCCGCCCAATCGAGTCCGCCGCCGAGCGCCATCTCTTGCGCCGGTTGGCTGCGAAGGGTGAGGTGCACGACTCGAGGGCGGATCCGCGCAGGCAGGGCTGCCGTCGGGGTGCGGTCCACGATTACCCTGGAAGCCACGGCCTTACCTTCTCGTCGCCCGGATCAGGGCTTCCATGTGGTCGAGATAGCGCTCGAGGGCGCGACGGCCGCCGGCCGTGAGGCGGTACTCGGTCTTCGGCGTCCGCCCTTCGAAGCTCTTCTTGCAGGTGACGTAGCCCGCGTCTTCGAGCTTGCGGGCGTGGACGCTGAGGTTGCCGTCGGTGGTGCCGAGAAGGGCTTTGAGCTGGTTGAAGGTAAGCGTCGCGTTGACGGCCAGGGCGCTGACGATGGCCAGGCGCATGCGCTCGTGGATGATGCGGTCGAAGGCCACGGGGCTTGAAGGGGAAAGCCCGCCCGGGACTGACGCTAGCTCCGCCGGCTCGACATCTGCGCGGCGGCCTTGCCCGCGCGCGGCGCTCTCAGCCACCGAAGTCCCGCGCAATCAGGGCGCCGAAGCCGATCTGGATGGCGCCGAAGCCGGCGGCGAGGTACCAGTTGCCCCAGGCTGGCGGCGAGAACAGGGCAGCGGCTCCTAAGGCCATGAAGCAGGCGCCCATGATCGGCACGACTCGCACCGAGAACGTCCCACCCGTGACCCACGCGGCGCCGTACAGGAGGAGCCAGATGCCGGGAAGAAGCTCGATCTCCCCGTTGCTGTAGAGGACGGCGGTGAGAATGGCGCCGGCAAGCAGCGGCGGCGCCAGCCCCAGGGCGAACTTCCGAGCCGGTCCAGCCTGAAGCGTGGCGCCCGCGGCGCGGGCTTTGCGGTCAGCGGCCCAGACGCCGATCAGCGCGGCGACGGCGGCCGCGAAGACCCAGACCGCCAGCCAGGAGGCATCCGTACCGGTGCGCGACGCGACCACAGCCGCGACGAAGGCCGCCACGCCCATGGCCATGCCGCCGCGCCCGGGCACGGCCGTGAAGGCGCTCGAGCGCTCCATGGCCTCGCGGATGAAGCGCAGGTTGGCCGCGGCCTGGTGGTGAAGCGCGGGCGGCTCTTCGACGTCATGCAGGCGGACGGGTCTATTCACGAGATGGAGGTTAGGCGTTTGACGGGGCTGCCGTCAAGTACTTCACGCCGCAAAGTGCTGCCGGATTCACCCTACTGCCAATGACCGCAGACAGAGACGCGACTTCCATGCCAGCTAAATGCTAATCACTGATAACTGACCACTAATCACCAGCCTCACTCCCGCGCTGCCACCGTGCGCCTGGCGATCAAGCCCTCGATCTCGGTCTCGCCATACCCGATCCGTGCCAGGACCTCACGCGTGTGCTCGCCAAAGAGCGGCGCCGTGGACTGGATGGCGAGGGGACTCTTCGGCATCCGAACCGGCGGGCTAACCGTGCGGTAATGCCCGAGGAGGGGATGGTCGAGCTCGGCAAGGTAGTCGTTCGCCAGGACCTGCTCCTCCGAGAAGACCTCCTCCGGAAAGCGCAGGGGGCCGGAGGGGATTTTGGCCTCGATGAAGATCTGCAGCCACTCGCCCGTCGTCTTCGACCGGAAAACGGCCTCCGCGGCGGCGACGAGCTCGGCGATGCGCTTCCGGCGGAGGTCAAGGTCCTCTTCCGGGTCAACGGCCGTGATCAGGCGACCGTCTCTCATGCGGAAATCCTCGAGGCCGATCAGCTTCAGCAGCTTCACCCGCGTCGGGTTATTGAGGCACGCGACGATCACCTGCGAGTCGGCGGTGGCGTAGGCACGATAGTAGATGTTGCCAGGGATCACGCGAGATTCGGCCCTGAGGGCGAGCTGGTCCTTCCAGGGCAGATTCTGCTCCTGGGCCTCGCGGATCTGGGCGAGTGCCTGAGTCATTGTCTCGGAATCGAGGCTGTCGAAGTAGCGCAAGCGGCCCACCTGGCCGATGAGGGCGGAGTGAAGCAGAGAAGTCTCTACCACCTGCCCTTCGCCGGTACGCTCCCGGACCATAAACGCCGCCGTGACGCCCCAGGCCAGAAGCGCGCCCGTCAGGTAGTCGGCATAGGCGGGGACGATTGGCCGCGGTTGCCCTTCGGCGTCGACACCCTGATTTAAGGCCATGAGTCCGGCCATGCCCTGGACAACGATGTCGTAGCCGCCCTGGAGACGCATCGGCCCCTTCGAGCCGAAGGCGGTGTTTTGGGCATAGATCAGGCGCGCGTTAAGGGGCGACAGGGCCTCGTAGTCGAGGCCGAACTCGAGGCAGACGTCGGGCCGATAACCGACGACCACGGCGTCGGCCATCTTCACCAGGCGCCGGACAATCTCCCGCCCTTCGGGCTGTCGGAGGTCGACGGGGATGCTGCGCTTGCCCCGGTTAAACATGATGAAGCCCAGGCCCTCCATCGGCAGCACGCTGACGGTGTGGCGGGTCGACTCGCCGTCGATGGGCTCAACCTTGATGATCTCGGCGCCCATATCGCCCAGGAACATGCAGCCGAGCGGTCCCGCGATCATCTGCGTGATGTCGACGATGGTATAGCCCGCGAGCGGCCCCTTATGGTCCGGCACCGGCGCCCCCTCCCAAGTGGTGGGGCGATCTTAGGTGTGCGCCTTGAGGATTACAACCTCGTCCGCGGCAGCGCGAGTTGCTCACGCCCCCAGCACGGCATCCACGCGCACCACGAAATCCACCCGTCCCATCTCCTCCGTCGCCTTCCCCACGGCCGCAGCGAAGGAGGCGGCGCTCGCCTCGATGAGGCCGGCGACAGACGAACGGCGGCCGATGGCCCAGACCTCGTTGGCGATCGAGTGCAGGAGCACCTCGGCCACGCCGGCGTTGCCGGCGATGGCGACGTCGGCGCCGGCCTCGGCCAGCGCCACGGCGACCGAGCGGTGCTCGGGCGTGCCATTGCCGATGACCAGAGCGACCTTTGCAGCGAGTGTGGTCACTGGCACTCTCTTGCGAAAACCCGCGTCACCGTAGGCCACTCCGCAGGTTCGTAAGTCTCACCACGCATCCTCGAAGAGAACGTTAGAACCCGAAGACAGCTTGATCCCCTCTCCGCCGCTGGGGAGAGGGTTAGGGAGAGGGGTCTGCCAACGCCTCGAAGATGACGTTGAGCACAGCGTCAGTCTCAAGCATCGTCTCCAGGTTGTAGAAGCGCAGCACCCTCAAACCATATCTCTCCAGGTAGCGAGTCCGCTGCGCATCCCGCGATACGGTCTTGGTCTCGAGGTGCTGCCCGCCATCCACCTCGACAACCAACCGCGCCCTGGCGCAATAGAAGTCGAGAATGTACGGACCGAACGGGTGCTGTCGACGGAACTTAAAGCCCGCGAGCGCGTGTCGGCGCAGGTTGTACCAGAGCCGCGCCTCGGCTTCCGTTGAGGCGCGTCGCAGGCTTCGAGCGTTCACTTTCGTGTGTTCGCCGGGCCTGCGAGTCACGTGGCGCTGCCCCCTCTCCCTAACCCTCTCCCCAGCAGGGGGGAGGGGATCTCCACAGCCAACCAATAAGTCGACGAACGTTTCGCGCCGCCCTGTAGGCGTAACTCCAGACTCAAGAATCGTAACGCTCATTGCGGAACAGAGTACTAGCATTCCCCCCGCTTCACCGGAGTAGCCGCGGGATTCATCCCGCGGATCACACACGCTCCTCGATCTCGACCGTTCCGGCTTCTCCGTCCACCGTCACAACGACGCCGTCGCGGATGACCGACGTCGCGGTCTTCGTGCCCACGACAGCGGCGATGCCGTACTCGCGCGCGGCGATCGCGGGGTGCGAGAGAATACCGCCGCCGTCGGTCACGATCGCGCCGGCGATCGCGAATAGCGGCGTCCAGGTCGGCGTCGTCGTGGCACACACCAGCACTTCGCCCGGCTGCAGCCGGGCGCCATCGGCGACCCCCGCGAGCACGCGCGCCACGGCGGTCACGCGGCCGCGGCTGGCGCCGACGCCCTTGAGTGCCCCGATTGTGGCCGGTGCTTCGGACGGCGCCTCCGGTTCCGGGCTCTCTCCGCCGATGCTCCGGGGCGGGATGACGCCGAGCCAGCGCTCGCGCTCCGCCTTGCGCTGCTCGACGACGCGCTGGAGCCGGCCGCCGCCGATCCCGGCGTCGATCTCCTCCGCAGTCAGGTAGAAGACGTCTTCGCCCTCGGCGATCCGGCCCTCGCGGGCCAGGCGCGCGCCCAGGCGGCGGAAGGCGGCGCCGAGGTGGCCGTTTAGACTCAGCTGCCAGTGCGCCCGGCCCTCTTTGATCGTCATGTACACCGCCGCGGCGGCGTAGAGGCGACGGAACTCCACACGCTTCTGCCCGTCGGCGAGGCGTTCTTCGACATCCCTCGCGCGCTCTTCGCGCCGGCCCGCGGCCCTCGCCACCGCCTCGGCCGGCGATTCGATGTCGTCGGCGATGTTGCGGCGAACGAGCGCGAGCGCCTTCTCCGGGTGATCGCGCCAGGTTGGCGTCGAGGGGTCCCAGTCCTCGGTCCGCCAACCGTAGCGGTCGAGAAAGGCGCCGAACTCCACCAGCCATTTACCGGAGCCGGGGACCGCCGAGACGCCCGCCGGCGTTAACGGGTCCGACGTCCGGATCGCCTTCAGGAGTCGTGGTTGGCTGCTTGCTTGCTGAGTGCATCGCGTTCCGGCGGGTCTGGCCGGCGTTCCAGCCGCGACTCTCCTTGGTCCATGACGAGGCGCTGTCGGAGCTTAGCCTCAAGCTTATGGCTGCCCAGAAGGCGGTCGGCGCATGAACCTCGCGCCTTCTCGGCGAGCTCCCATAGCGCCTGGTCGGCTTCCATCGTTGCCGTCGGATACCCCTGCATGAGTTCGACGGCCACCAGATCGTTACCCTCGCCGAGCTCGCGCGTCATGAACGCCCGGAGGTCGTCGCGGCCCCCGACCCAGAACCGGAGGAAGGTCTGCTCGTAGCCGTAGCCGAACTCGTCGAACAGCGCCGGAAGGGGCGTGTCGTCGGGCGCTTCCTGGAGCTTCCGGAGGCTGGCCTCGATCAGGGGCACGCACCTCTGCTCCCAGACCTTCAGCGGCCCGCCGTAGCGGCTGTTCAAGGCGGCCGAGGCCTCGCCGCTCTGCTTAATGTACTCCGGCGCAGGCGCCGCCTCCGCGTAATAGCCGAAGCCGTGGAACCAGCGCGCCTGATCAAACGGGTCGCTCTCCGGGTAGCCGGCCTCGACCCACGCCCTGAGGGCGCCGCGATGCTTCTCCAACCAGGCCGCCTGGTCGAGCGGGGTCGCCGGTGTCGGGTTGTGTTCCGGGTCCCAGAACCACTTCCGGGCGGCGTCTTCGGCGCTCGGCCATTCCACCGCGAAATCGCGGCCGTCGGCGCATTTGTAAAGCGCGGTTGCCGTTGCCAATCAAGCCTCGATCGTCACGGTGCCTTTGCTGCCATCGACAGTGATCGTGGCGCCGTCCGGGATCATGTGGGTCGCGACCTGGGTCGCGACGACGCAGGGGATCGCGTACTCGCGAGCGCAGATCGCCGAGTGCGAGAGCACCCCGCCCGAGTCGGTGACGACGCCGGCCGCGATTGCGAACAGCGGCGTCCAGGGCGGCGCCGTTGTCGTGCAGACGAGGATCTCGCCCTGCTGGAGGAGGTCTGCCTCGCTCAGGCCGTGAATGATCCGGGCCCGGCCGCGAACGACCCCCTGGCTTGCCGCCTGGCCCTTGATCACGCGCCCTTCGATTTCCGGCGGCGCGGCGCCGAAGAAGCGAGTTAGGAGCGGCATCATCTCAGGAGGGATCTGACTGGCATCCGGTGGAGCGCCGAGGAAGGGCGGCGGCGCCAACCTCTCCCAGCCCTCATAGGCGGCGCGCCGCCCCGCGACCGTCGCCCTTAACGACGCCCCGGGATTGTGAGCGGCTTGCTTGAGCTCGGCCGCGCCCAGGTAGAAGACCTCGTCGGCGTTGTCCACGGTGCCTGCCTGGACCAGCTTGCGGCCCAGGGCGAGCAGGGGGACGCGCATCGAGCCGATGATTATCAGCTGCCACATTGCGCGGCCTTCGCTCACGGCGACGTGGTTCTCGCAGGCGGCGAGCATCGCCCGGAACTGGTCCAACTTCTCGCCGCTCAGCTTCGACTCGACTTCACGCGTCGCTTCCCGGCGCTGCTGGACCGCCCGCTCAATCGACGTTGAGGGTGAGCGGGAAGGGTCGCCGACGTACTTCGCGATTAGCATCAAAGGGATGCGCGGGTTCTCGGCCCAGGTGGGTAACTGAGGAAGGCCCCAACTCTCCGCGCGCCAGCCGTACTCATCCAGGTAGCTCTGGAACTGGGCCAGGAACTCGGCACCGCCCGCGACCGAAGCCAGGTCGTCGTAGTTGCCCTGGCGCAGCGCCTCCGCCACGGCCGGGTAGCTCGCGGCGGCCGTTGCCATTTCGCTGAGGCCGGCCCCGGCAGCGGCCGTGCCGTTCTCGAAGCCCTGAAGGAGGGTCGCGGCCACGCGGGGTCCCTCGACGCCGAGCTCCTTCTCGACGAAGTCCACGAACATCATCGTCGGCATCATGAAGGCCGTGATCACCGTCATGGTGTATAGGAAGGCGTCGACCACGTCGTTCACTATCCCCTCGATGGCATCGCCGAGCTGGACGAGACTCATCGAATCGTAGTCGGCGCCGCGCAGGCCATGACAGGCGTCGCGCACGCGTGGCATATGGTCGTTCTGCCAGACGTCATAGGCGCCGCGCCGCATCATCTCCGGCGTCGGCGGCGGGAGCGCCATGCCGGCGGTGTAAGCGTAGCCATTGATCAGCACCGTCCGGGAGGCCCCGCCGGATAGCTTCGAGTAGATGCGATCGAGAGCTTCCCCGGCCAGGGGACGCAGCGGTCGCGGGAAATGCATCGGGTCGAAGTTCCAACTCATCCCGGCGTCGGCCGGATCGGTCCATGTGACTTTGAAGTCTTCGCTAAAGCTGGCTACCATTTCCCCCTCCAGTTTTGGGCTTGCATCGCCGCTCCAGGCCGATCTTCGATCTCCGCCCGCGGACGGATCAGTCCTCGATCCTGACGATGCCCTGAGACCCGTCGACCGTCACCAGGGCGCCATCCGGGATGCGCTGGGTGCCGACCTGGGTCCCCACCACCGCCGGGATCGCGTACTCGCGCGCGGCAATGGCCGAGTGCGACAGCACGCCTCCCGAATCTGTCACGACGGCGCCGGCGACCGCGAACAGCGCCGTCCACGTCGGCGCCGTTGAGCGGCAGACCAGGATTTCTCCCGCCCCCAGCCGGTCGGCGTCTTTCAGATCGAGGATGACGCGCGCCCTACCACGCGCCCTGCCGGCGCTGCCGGCCAGACCCGACACGACGCGCCGGTCGCTGCCCTGTTCCCCGCCGAAGCCGAAGAACCGGGCCATGCCGCCGAGCATGCCCGCGGGCGGCGCCGCGCCCAGGTAGCGAGGTGGAATGAGGCGCGACCAGCGCTCGAGGTCGGCGCGACGCTCCGCCACCGCCGCCTTTTGAGTCACCGCCGCCGACTCTGACAGCTCCCGCAACTCCTCCAGGTGCAGGAAGAAGACGTCGTCCGGCCGCTCCAGCCGGCCCGCCTCGACCAGCTTGCGACCCAGCGACATCAGGGGGATGCGCAGGACGCCCGCGCTGGTCAGCTGCCACAGGGCGCGCCCTTCGCTCACCGGGACGTGAGCCTGCGCGGCCTTCAACAGCGACCTGAAGCGCTCGATCTTGACGGGGCCGACTCGGGCTTCAGCGTCCGCCACGGCGGCCTCGCGTTGGGCGGCGGCGCGCCGGAAGGCGGTCGCGGGAGCGTGATCGGGGTCGTCCATATAGCGGCTCATGAGCCGCAGCGGCACCGTTTGGTCTTCCGCCCAGGTCGGCAGGTGGAGCTGCGCCCAGGTCTCCAGCCGCCAGCCGTATTCATCGAGGTAGCTCTCGAGTTCCGCCAGGAAAGGCCCGCCGCCCGCGACTGTTCCGATCTCGTCGAAACGGCCCTCGCGCAGGACCTTCGCCACCTCCGGCGCCGCAGCCGCCATCTCGGCAAGCTCGCCCAGGCGCAAGCCCGCCGCGGCCGACTCGTTCTCGATGCCCTGTACCATCGTCGTCGCGCGCAGAGCGCCGTCGCGGCCCAGCTCGGCGTCGCAGAAGTCCATGAGCTGGTTCGTGGCCATGCCGAAGATCATGTGCGGGCCGAACGTCAAAGCCATCGCCTGGCCAGACTTCGAGAACAGGTCGTCCAGCATCCCTCCCAGCCGCGCGGCCGTCATCGACTCATAATCCGCCTGGCGGATGCTGCCCAGCAGCTCCTTGATCCTTGGCAGGGCGTCGTCCTCCCACATACGCAGCGGGTCGGCGCCGGCCGGAGGGGCGCGGAAGGCGAAGGGCGGGCCGGCTGCAGGCCCCCCGAACGCCATGTAGAGGTAGCCGTTGACCACGAGGCGTCGCACGCCGAGCGCCTGTTGCCAGCCACGCGTGAGGTCGGCCGCCAGCGGCGGCAGCGGCCGCGGGCAATGCATGTTGTCCCAGAACCAGGTAAACCCCGCGTCCGTCGGGTTAGGCCACTCGACCGTGAAATCGTCGCTCGTAGGTAGGACCATGAATCAGCCCCAGCCTCTATTGGTCAGCCGTCAGTTCTGGCGTTCGCGGAGGCATTCAAAAGTCAGGCCTTCAAATGAGGACCTGACCTGTCGCCTAGTTTAGCGGATGCAAACCAAAGGGGCAGGGACGGCCGGCTAGATTTGGACGGCGGGCCATGTCCGGCTGGCGTTAGAGTCCTCCCGGGCGTGGGGTCTCGCTGGCTTGCCGGGAATCTCACCGCGAATTCCGCCGCTGGCGCGGTGGCTGCGCCCCGCTTTACGATCGGGCGATGGCAATCGCCGGGATCGTGATCATGGCAACGGGCCTCGTCGTCTACCTGGCGGCCTTCGCCCAGGGCCCCGGTCCGACCATGGGCGACCGCCCCCTGCAAGCCACTCTGTTCACGCTCGCCACCATCCTGCTGGTCGCCGGTCTGCTCTTATTGATCGTTTAACCAGGGGCAAGCATCACCCCAGTTCCTGGTTCCTGGTTCCTGGTTCCTACAGGTGGCACAACAGCCCGCCGTCGACGGCGAAGGTCTGCCCAGTGACGTAACCGGAGGCGTCGGAAGCGATCCACAGCGCCATGGGCGCGACCTCGTCGGCCGTGCCGGGTCGCCGCATCGGTATGTAGCGGACCAGCTGATTGTTGTCCGGCGTCGGGTCGCCCAGTCCGGGGGAATCCTCCAGCCACGCCGGCGCGATGCAGTTCACCGTGATGCCCCGCGCGCCCCACTCCTGGGCCAGGGCGCGGACCAGGTTCTGGACTCCGGCCTTGGCCGCGCAGTAGGCGGCGCTGTTGGCGAGGCCGCGCTCACCGAGGGCGGAAGCAACGGCGATCAGGCGTCCACGGTTCTCCCGTCCTTCGGGTAGCTCGCGCGACAGCATCTCCCTGGCCGCGCCGCGGAAGGCATAGAACACGCCGCTGAGGTTGATGTTCAGCACCTTCGCCCATTCGGCGTCGCTGATCTTGTCCGCCGGCTTGCCCAGAAAGAGGTCCGGAGCGGCGACGCAAACGTCGATGGCGCCCAGCTCTTTGGCCACCTGGCGGACGGCGACCTGGACGTTGGTGCCGATGCTCATGTCCACCATCATGTCCTGGCTCTTGCGCCCCATCGCTGCGATCGAGCGCGCCGTGCCGCGCACGGCCAGGGCCTCTTCGGGGTTGTTCGTCGCGCTGGTCACAACAACGTCGGCGCCGGCCTCCGCGAAGGCCAGGGCGATCGCACGGCCGACGCTCCAACCGGCGCCCATGACCAGGACGTTGCGGCCGCTAAAGTCGAACGCCGAAGGCCCGAGTTTCTCCGTCCATTCCGTCATGGCGTCATCTCCCCATTTACGAGCCGTATGCCCGTATGCCTCTCAGACCGCGACCAGCGGCGCGTAACCGAACGTGGCGTAGCCGCCCGCAAGGCCGCCGCCATCGATGATGAACATCTCGCCGGTGACATAGCTCGACGCGTCCGAGGCCAGGAAGACGGCCAGGGGCCCCAGCTCCCAGGCGTATCCAAGGCGTTGCGCGGCCACGTAGCGCCCGCGCGCACGGCGACTGTCGGCCTCCTCCTGATTCCGAGGCGGGCTCTGGGAAACGAAGCCGGGGACGATGGCGTTGGCCCGGATGTTGTGCTCGGCCAGATTGATGGCCGTGTTCCTCGTGATCTCAATCACGGCGGCCTTGGCCGTGCCGTAGGCGCCATTGCCGCGATTGCCGCGGAGGCCGGTACCCGAGGCCGTGTTGATGATCGAGCCGCCCAGGCCCTGCTCGACCATCACCTTGCCGGCGGCCTGAGTGCAGTGGAAGGTGCCGTTCAGGTTGACGTCAAAGGTGTAGAGCCAGTCTTCCGGCAGGTAGTTGAGGAAGTCCTGCGGCCCCGTGCGCCGGTCGCCGATGCCGGCGTTGTTCAGCATCACGTCGAGGCGGCCAAACTCCTTCACCGCGGCGTCGACCAGGGCGACGCAGGCCTTGCGGTCGGTGATGTCGGTCGCCACGGCGAGGGCCCTGCCGCCGAAGCCCTTCACCTCCGCCACCACGTCGTCGAGCTGAGTCTGCGTTCTTGCCGCGACGACAACGCTGGCTCCCTGCTTCGCCAGCGCCAGGGCCATGTGTTTGCCCAGGCCGCGGCCGCCGCCGGTCACGATCGCGACCTTGCCGTCGAGACGGAACTTCTCGATGTACACGAGTGTGCTCCTTCTTCGAGCGCCGGGCTGACGGCCCGGCCTGCGGACTTGCGGAAGCGGGGGCAGCGGGATCATAGCACCGCCGGCCCACCGGCCCCTTGCCACGTCAGGTATACTTCTAATGTATAGAAAACATACGCAGGAGGCCCACGATGCCGAAACGCTTCGACAAGTTCACGGAACGGTTCCGCAAGACCCTCACCGTCGCCCACCAGCAGGCGCTTCGGTTGGGGCACCCCGAAGTCACCCCGATTCACCTCGTCCTCGGCCTCGTTGCTGTCGAGGACGGACTCGGCAGCCGGGTGATCCAGAACCTGGGCGCCGACCTCGGCAAACTGCGGTCCGCCGCCGAAGAATTGCTGCCGCCGGGCCAGCGGGAGGCTCTCACCCCTTACGACGTGCGGCTCTCCCCCGAGACGAAGAGAGTCATAGAACAGGCGGTTGAGCACGCGCGCCGCCTGAACCATAGCTACATCGGCCAGGAGCATCTGCTCCTGGGGCTACTCTCCGCCGAAAAGAACGATGCCAGCGTGGCTCAGCTCTTCGGCCGCTTCGCCATCAACATCCAATTGGCTTATGCAGAGGTCTTGCAGCTCCTCAGCCAGAGCCGGCCGCCCGAGATCAAGCGCTACAACCTGGCGCTTCCCGAGGACCTCTACCGCGAAGTCGAGCAACTCGCCAACCGCGAGCACACTACCGTCCTCGAGATCATCCGGCGCTCGGTCAAGCTCGGCCTGATCGCCGCGCGGACCCAGGCCGCCGGCGGTTCTCTCGTCCTGCGCGAGGGCGACAAGGAGCGGGAGATCGTCCTGCTTTAGGGGCCGGCCCTACGCGAGGATATTCCAGCCATACTGGCGAAAGTCGCTATCGAAGCTGAAGGCCCAGTGCAAGTTCAGGCGCTCCATGACGGCGAAGCTCGTGGCGTCGGTCATCGAGAAGTCCTTGTCTTGATAGCGCGTGATGATAACGAAGGCTCGTTCCTCGTCCCCCTCTTCCACACGAACCACGCTTGTCGTGCCGGAGCGGAGAGACTCCAAAAAAGCGAGGCCAAATCTTCGCCCACGGCGCTTGACCATGAGAGCGTGAGCCTCTGCCATGACAAAGTTGGATGTCCAAAGGCGCCAGCCCTCCCGAATGATCGTCTCCTGGACAGCCCTCGCGGCGGCGTGTCGCCCATCTGACCCATCGGCAAGGGCATAGAATGCGGAAGCGTCGACGAAGACGCTATCGGCGCTCGCGCTCGTCAATTTCCTTCATTATCTCTCGAACTTCCTCTGCAGTGTGAAACTTGCTAAGAGTCGCCTCCGCCAGGTATCGATGCTTGTTTAACGACACGTCAGTCACGCCGTCCTCCGAGGCAAACATTCCAACGATCCTCCATAAAGGGTCATCCTCGCTCGTAGGCCGCCCCCATCGCGTTTCATCATTACCTCTGACCATCTCCTCCACTTGGCCGCGGTCGACGCGCACGAGGCGCCCCAACCGCACACAGCGCAGCCGCCCCGAGGCAATGTAGCGGCGGATCGTTATTGGGCTTACTCTAAGGATGCCCGCGGCCTCAGCAACGGTAAGCAGGTCCATGTCGCGTTATCTCCAGTGATCTCTAGCGATCTCGAGTATACACGAATGAGGGCGGCGGCCCGGTGAAAACCGTCTCCCTCCCTTTCGGCCGCGAACGCCTGGACATCCAGGTGCCCGACGACGCCACAATCCTTGAACCGCCTCCGACGGTCCCGCTGACCGACCCCGGAGCCGCCGTCCTCCAGTCCCTGCTCCGGCCCATCGCCGGACCACCGTTGCCTGACCGCGTTCGCGCCGGCCAGACCGTCGCGGTCGTAATCAGCGACCTCACCCGCCCGGTCCCCAACCAGGTCATCCTCCCGCCCGTCTTCGCGCAGCTTCGCGCGGCCGGCATCCGCGATCAGGACGTCACCGTCGTCAATGGCACCGGCCTCCACCGGGCCAACAGCGAGGCGGAGCTCCAGGAGATGCTCGGCTCGGAGATCCGTGCCCGGTATCGCATCGTCCAGCACGACGCCCGTGAGCGCGAGACGCTGGTGGAAGTCGGGCGCAGCCCGCGTGGTGTGCCGGTCGAGCTCTGCCGCGCCTACGTCGAGGCCGACGTTCGCGTCGTCACCGGCTTCGTCGAGCCCCACCTCTTCGCCGGCTACTCCGGCGGCGCCAAGGGTGTGATGCCCGCCGTCGCCGGCGCCGAGATCATCGCCAGCAACCACGGCGCCGCCAACCTGTCACATCCGCGCGCCCGCTGGTGCACGACTTCCGGCAATCCCGTCTTCGAAGAGATGCAGGCCCTGGTCGGCCTCTGTCCTCCCCACTTTCTCCTCAACATCACGCTGGATCACGCCCGCCGCGTCACGGGGGTATTCGCCGGCGACCTCGCTCCCGCGCACGAGGCCGCGATGGAGCAGGCGGCGCGCCAGTACCAGGCTCCGATTACCGCACCCTTCGACGTGGTGGTGGTGACCAACATGGGCTACCCGGCCGACACCACCCTGTACCAGTCCGTGAAAGGTATTTCCGTCGCGGCCGAAGCCGTGCGCGATGGTGGCGCTATCCTGCTGATCGCCGGCTGCGAGGAAGGTCTCGGTGGCGCCGATTACGTCGCCCTCCTGAAGGAGGGCGCGTCGCCCGCCGCCCTCCTCGACCAGATCCGCGCCGCCGAGCGGCCGCGGCACGACCAGTGGCAGGTGCAGATACAGGCCATGGTCCAGGCAAGGGCCGAGGTCTGGCTCCGCAGCCAGATGTCGCGCGCGGAGACTGGGGCCGCGCATCTCCTCTATGCGGAAGACGCTTCTGTCGCCGTTCAAGGCCTGGTGGCGCGGGCGCGCGAGCAGGGACGGCCCGGCACCGTGCTCGTCCTTCCCCACGGTCAGCTGACCGTGCCGGTTGTGGTCTAGCTCGGCGCTCAGCTTCTCACCCGGGTCTCGGCATCAACAGCCCGTGCCCGGCGCGGCAAATGCGGGCGTCAGTTCGCCGCCGCCGCGCGCTCCTTTGCCCGCCGAATTACGAACTTGTCCAGAGCCTCTGTGTACTCCTTCCAGTGCTCGAAATAGCGGTCGCGGATCAGCGCCAGGAGGTCGCGCTGGAGGACCATGCGGCGCTCGTAGCCCTGGCTGGAGGGCGAGTCGGCGAGGCTGCCGATGTCGATACCGTAGACAGCGCGGAATGTGATCGTTCCCGGCGGAAGTTGCTGTGAATAGATCGTCGCGCGGCAGCGAAAGTGGCCCAGGTGGGATGGGCCGGGGTCGATGATCCCGACCTGCTCCATGCAGATCCGCCGGATCGCGCCCTCTGCCGTCTCCCCCGCCAGCACTTCGCCTTCCGGGATGACGGCGCGGCCGTCTTTCCACGGCAGAGCGACGCGCTCGCCTCGATAGGGCATGAGGACGACGTGCGTAACGACGGCGTCGTCCGGCAGGTCGTCGAACTCCCAGTACGCCAGCGTCTCCTCGCCGAACTTCTTTTCTGTATAACCCTTGCGTCCCGGCGCCTCCGGTATGTAGGCCGTGGATTCGCCGGGAAATTCATCACCGAACGGGCACATGCGCTGGCCTCCTCGCCTCCAAGGTCGTCTGCCTTATTCTGGGAAAGCCGCGCCGGCGGCGCAACGCCCGCGTCACCCGCTTGGCTCCACCGCCACCCACTTGCGGAAATTGCTCTCGCGCACGATGCGGCCCAGCCCCGGGAAGGACGCGTGAACGCTGATCACGAGCGCCCGCTCGTCGATCGCCCGCTCGACGATCGCCTTCTTTGTCTCCATCGAGACCAGCGGCAGCACGTCGAAGGACGAAACCCAGGCCGTGCGTTCGAGCTGGACCACGGCCTGGGCCATGTCACCCACGTAGATCGCCGTTTCTCCACCAGAAGCGAGGACGACCGAAGCATGTCCCTCCGTGTGGCCGGGCGTCGGCAGGATCGTGATCTCATCGGTGACCCGGAACTCACCGTCGATGAGCTTGAGATGGCCGCTGTCGCCAAGGGGATCGAGATTCTCCGCCAGGTAGGTGGCGCGCGTGCGCTCGTTCGGATGCGTGGCGTCCTGCCACTCATCCTTCATGATCATGTACTCGGCGTTCGCGAAGGTGAGCGCGAGGCGGCCGTCGACCAAACGCGTGTTCCAGCCGCAGTGATCGAGGTGGAGGTGTGTGTTGATCACCACGTCGATCTCCTCCGGACGGACGCCGAGCGCCGCCAGATCGGCGAGCAGAGTGCCTTCGCTCAGCGGCGAGGCCTGCCGCCTGCCGCCCTGCGGCTTGTCGCCCACCCCCGTCTCGATCAGCACCAGCTTGCCCTGCGACCGCAGCAACACCGAGTTCAGAGCCAGAGACATGCGATGACGTTCGTCCAGGCGGCCGGCAAACGGTTCCCACATGGTCCGGGGCACGACGCCGAAGACCGCGCCGGCATCCTGGTAGAAGGTGCCGTCGGAGACGATCGCAAGGTCCAGGGCGCCAAGTCGGTGCTTTACCGGCATAAGTGCTATCTCCCGGCTCCAAGGGTATTTCGAAACCGGGAGGAACGAAAGCGCCTTTGACGCCAATCACGCGCTGACCTAGGGTTACCCCGTGTCGAGGTTTACCGAGCTGCCCGCTCCTGCACCCAAGAGGGTCATACTCACGGCCACGAGCGCCGAAGAAGTCTCGCGCTTAAGGGCCGCGAGGCGCGGAATCGCTGAACGCGCCATCTCTACATATTCGGCATCTACCTCGTGCCGACAGCGCACAAGCCCAGCGCCTCGCAGGCAGCCAGAGTCGAACCGCTCCCAGCAAAGGGATCGAATATCACTCCTTCTCCCAGCGGCAGAAGCGCACGGGCCATTTGGCGAAGGAATCCCTGTGGCTTCAAACTCGGGTGCGGCGCTATCGCCTTCTCGTCTCGCGGAGTCCGGCCGCTCGCGATCACGTCGACGAAAGGCTCGTCGATGCCGGGGCGCTTCAGGGCGCCGGTCTTCCATTTGACGAGATTATCGGCGACGCGGCCTTCAATTGGCTTGCGAACTAACACCCAGGGTTCCCAGGACGAGCGAGGCATCACACTGAGGTCGCTGAATTGGCTTTCAAATCCTTTCGGCCTGTCGCCCCCTCGAAGGGTCCTTACGAGCCGAACAACCTCGCCACGCTTGTCGAAGCCCGCGTCCGCCATGGCTTGAGCGACCACGTGATTGAAGAGCGGGCTACTGGCTATCGCCACGTGGCCGCCGGGAACCAGCACGCGCTGGAGAGCCCTGCCCACCCCAACGAAGTAATGGTAGATCGCCCGAATATCGTCGCGGTTCAGAACGGTGAACCTCGGGAGTGGGGCGCGTTTGTGTCCTCCGATCGAAGGCGGGATCCGCCAGACTCCGCCGCGGCCCGACCGGAGCTTGGTGAGCTGTTCTTCAGAGTACTCAAACATTCCGTAGGGCGGATCGGTGAGTACGGCGTGGATCGACAATGGCTCGCGTTCAACCAGCCACTCCATACAGTCAGCCATATAGAGCTTCGCCAGCCCGCTGTGGCTGACGAAGACGGGGACCCGCGGCTTCGAATCCGCAGCTTGCATCGCGCGTAGTCTAGACCATATGGTCTAATGCTTGCTAGCGGCGCGATCAAGGCCAGCTTGCTCGCGGAGGCGGTGCTTAACGGGCATGGAACGAGACACAGCTTAGCGCCACCGCGGGAAGGGAAGTACAACGGAGAGTCGGACCCAAGTCCATAAGCCCGCGTTTCTGACCTCTGCCGCCACGAATCTTGCGCACCTCTATTGAATCCTCTCGGAATAACCTTTACGCTTTACTCCCCCGCTGACCGAATCCGCTCTCGAGAGGGCTCTGCTTCATAACTATGGGCCGGAATCCTCTGATATTCGCTTTCCTCGGCGGGGCAGCCGTCGCGGCTTTGATCGGCGTCATCGTGGTCGCGGCCGGCCGCGGCAGCGAGAACGGCGGGTCCAAGAACCTGCTCGCCCAGGCTGCCACAGCAACGGCCACTCAGGCCGCGACCGCAACGCAACTGCCCAGCCCGATCCCGGCACCGACGCAGCCACCGGCGCCACCACCTCCCCCTCCTCCAGAGCCCACACCCAGGACTTGCGCCGAGATCCGGGCCGACCCAAATTACCGCACCGATGCCGAGCGCGATTTCTTCATCAGGAATTGCGGTACGACCGCGGCGGCGGCGCCCACGGCGCGCCCAGGAGCCCCGCCGCCCCCGCTTCCACCCCCGCCGGCCGCCGGTCTCACCGCGGAGGAGCAGAGCTACATCAGCCGCGCAAGCGTCGTTATGGGCCAGTACATCGCCCGCCTAGCCCAGTACTGGCACACGCCTTCATTCGGCGCTTACTCGGACCTCTATGAACTGGCGTCCATCGCCTTGAATCACGCGAACGCGCTGAACGCGTTGCAGCCCGTGCCTGACCGATACCGTGCAAGCCACGACCGCTTGGTGCAGTCGTTGCTCGCGTTGAGGGACCACATCCTGACCGTTAGAAGCCTCGGCAGCCGTCAGCAGTTCACGGTCTGGCTGGCGACTTACGACCGGCTCACTGACGGCCTCGATCAGGCTTTGAAGGCCTATTCGACCAACACGGGCATCCCCATTCAGAACCTCGGCGGCCTCCGTTGACCCTGGCGCGAGAGGTTCTCGCTGCATTGCTCGCTCTTGTCGCGTTCGCACTCTCGACGCCTACGCCGGGAAACGCGTACGACCTCATCGGCGCTAAGTGGCCCGATTCCGCTATGCCCGTCCCTTATTGCGTCAACGCTACCGGCATACCCCTCGGGCCTGGGAGCGCTCCCATAATGACCGTCCAGGCCTTCGCAAATCTCGTCCAGACGCAGTTCAACAAGTGGCAATCGTTGCCCGACTCCTACGTCACCTTCCGCTACACCGGTCTGTGCAACAACGATCCCAGTAACCGCAACGATGGCGTCAACACGATCGGCTGGGGACGCTTATCCGGATCCGCGGCGGGTGTCACGTTCCCCGGGGCGTCCCAGGAATCGCCGTACCGCCGCAGCCCTAGCGGCGATCTGCTCGAATCGGACGTCATCATCGATGTTCGGACCGCTGCCAGCGTCGACTTGGCCACTTACATGAACATCCTGCTACCTGTCATCGTCCTCCACGAGGAAGGCCACTTCCTCGGCCTGGGGCATTCCGAGCGCGGTTGCTCGGTTATGACGCCCAGCAGCTTGCAGCTGGAGTTCTGCGACGACGACGCCGCCGGCGTCCGCGCGCTGTACCCCGGTCCCCAGCGCGCAGCCGACCTCGTTATCGGGGACGTTTCCTGCGGCCCGGGTGGCGCCGAGATGACCTTTCGCTGGTCGGCTTCGCCGGAAGCCGATGGCTATTTCTTCGACATTACGCTCGACCCGGGGTTCAACGGCTGGCTGGGGTTCTTCGCCGGCGGACGTACGACTTCGGCCGTCCGTCTGCCCGGCGTCATTCCCGGCGCGGTCCACTTCTGGCGCATCTGGAGCTTCAGCGAGGCCGGCGGAGGGCACACATATGGCCAGCCATTCGTCGCTCCCAACTGCCGTGGCGGCGTACGCTCCCCAGCCGGCCCATCGGGGCTGACGGTCAACGCGTTCTGCACTGCAGGCAAGGTTGTGGGCGCATCCTTCTCCTGGATACGGTCTTTGTCTGCCGACGGTTACTTTGTCGACCTTACGCTGGACCCGGGTTTCGGCGGCTTCATCAACGCCTTGACGAGCGACACCGGCTTCACCTGGTTCGGCCTGCTTCCCGGAACGCGCCATTACTACCGCGTGTTCGCGTTGAACGCGAACGGCGGCGCCCACAGCCATGTCGACTCGTTTACGACCCCCATCTGTTAGCGAGCTTCGCCGGTGGTTGCTCAGCAATTGTGTCCGCAAATCGCGGCCTAACTGCTCCATGATTCTGTCCGTTTTCCGGCTAACTGCTCAGTGATTCTGTCCATCCAGCCCCTCCGGACAAATTCTTTGAGCATCTACACCGCAACTCGCTCGCCTTGCCCGCCTCTCTCGGGCCAGCCTATAATCCGACAACTAACCGGAGCGCGGCGCGCGTCCGGTCGGTATTCTCTCGGGAGGTCGCACTCGATGCCGACGCCGTATGCCTATCTGCGCAGGCAGATCGTCCCACTCGCCGAGGCGAAGATCGGGATAATGACGCACGCGTTCAACTACGGCACCGGCGTATTCGAGGGCATCCGCGGCAACTGGAACGCCGATGACGAAACTATCTACCTCTTCCGCGTCCACGACCACTTCCGGCGCCTTACCTTGAGCACGAAGATCATCGAGATCGACCTTGGCCACAGCGTCGAGGAGATGGCCGCCCTGGTCACACGCCTGGTAGGCATGTCCGCGTTTCGCGAGGACGTCTACATCCGGCCGCTCGCTTACAAGTCGTCAGAGATTGTCGGGGTCCGCCTGCACGACCTCGAGGACGACCTGCTGATTTTCGTCACACCCTTCGGTGCCTACCTCGACACGGAGAAGGGCATCCGCTGCCAGACCTCCTCCTGGCGGCGCGTCGATGACGTCTCGATCCCGGCGCGGGCCAAGGTTACCGGCCTCTACGTGAACTCCGCGCTGGCCAAGACCGAAGCCCAGATGAACGGCTTCGACGAGGCAATTATGCTCAATCAGGATGGCCACATCTCCGAGGGTAGCGGCGAGAACGTCTTGATCCTCCGCAACGGCCACCTGATTACACCAGCGAAGTCTGACAACATTCTCGAAGGCATCACGCTCTCCACCGTGGCCGAGCTGGCGCAGAAGGAGCTGGGCATCCAGGTCGTGGAGCGCACCATCGACCGCTCGGAGCTGTACGTGGCCGATGAAGTGCTCATGACCGGCACCGCCGCTCACGTCTCGGCCGTGATCGAGGTCGACAGGCGCAAGGTCGGCAGCGGCGAGCCGGGGGCGGTCACGCGCAAACTCCAGGAACTGTACTTCAGGGCGATTACCGGCCGGCTGCCCAAGTACGCGTCCTGGTGCACGCCTGTGCCCATACGCGAGGCCGTGCGCCAGGCTTAGGCGCCGGCAAGCGGACACCCGGGGCAACACAGATGGTCCGGCCGCGGAGGTAGCGATCTGCCCCCGCTGACCATCTTCCGCCCTTCTACCTCGATCGGCACCCTCTACGGCGCCGCCATAGCGCTCTTCAGCTATCTCATCGCCGGGTTGCTCCTGTTTCGCGGCCTAGACGGCGATGCCAGGTTTGGGCAGATTTACCCGCTGGTTGGCGCCGGCCTCTTCTTCGGCCTTGGCTCCCTCTACCTGTACTGGACCTGGGGCTGCCGCACCCTGCGTTACACGATCGACCGCAACGCTCTCTCAATTCGCTGGGGCAACGTGCGCCAGATTGTTCCCCTGCACCACATCGAGCGGCTCGTGCCGGGCGAAGATGCCGAGCCGCCACACGTCGAAGGCATTAGCTGGGTCGGACATCACGTCGGCCGCGCTCAGGTCGAGCCGATGGGCGAAGTGTTGTTCTATTCTGCCCACCGGACGATGCGCGACGTCCTCTACGTCCTGACCTCGGACCAGACCTACGCAATCTCCGTCCCCGACCAGCAGCAGTTCGTTCAGAGCGTCCAGCAGGCCCAGACGCGGGGACCCCTTTTCGACCAGCGTCAGGCCGTGCACCGCTGGGGTCTTGCGGCCCAGTCGTTCTGGCTCGACCCCCAGGCCAGGCTCCTCGCCCTGGCCCTGATCGCGTCGTTCTTCACCGTTCTCGGCTACGTGCTCCACCAGTATCCGGGTCTGGCGCAGAGTGTGCCCTTGCGCTTTCCCTCCCTTGGCGGCATCGTGCGGGTCGGAGACAAGTCCGACCTCCTGGACATCCCGCGCTCCGGCCTCGGCTTCCTGGCCGTGAACCTGACTCTCGCCATCATCCTCCACAGCTGGGAGAGGATGGTCGGCTACGTGCTCCTTCTCGCCGGAATCGCCGTTCAGGTCTCCTTGCTCATCGCCGCGATCGTGGCCGTAGCGTGAGCGAGCAATCCGGCAATTCAGCTTGTCAGCACGGCTCAGCACCGTCAGCAATCACCGCCCCCGTCCACATCTTGACCGCTTGCTCACTAATTACTTACTACTGATCACTGATGACTGATTACGATGTCGCCGTCGTCGGTGGCGGCCCTTCGGGCAGCACGACGGCCTACCACCTGGCACGGGCGGGCGTCCGGGTTGTGGTCCTGGACCGCGCCCGGTTTCCCCGCGACAAGCCCTGTGGTGGGGGCGTGACCGGGCGCGCGTTCGCGCAGGCGCCCGTCGACCTTACGCCCGTCGTCGAGCAGGAAGTGAGCAGCGTCCGCCTTAGCTTTCGGCTCGGCGACTTCTTCGACCACGCTTACCCTCGCACGCTCGTGTACATGACACAGCGCCGCCGCCTCGATGCCTTCCTCCTCGAACACGCGAAAGCTGCCGGCGCCGAGGTGCTTGACGACCGCCAGGTCCGCGACGTCAACATTGATCGCCGCAGCACGCGGGTGAGTACGGACGGCGGCGAGATCAGCGCTAGAGTGTTGGTCGGCGCCGATGGAGCGAACGGCGCCGTTGCCCGGTCCCTCGGCCTGGCGCCGGCGGCGGAGCCGCCCGTGGCCCTGGAGGCCAACTTCCACTACGCCGGCGCCGCACCGGCAGCGGGAGAGCCGCCGGCGGGCTGGCGGGGCGTCTTCGCCCTCGAACTGGGCAGCATCTACGGCGGCTATGGCTGGTCGTTTCCCAAGAGCGACCACTTCAATGTCGGCTGCGGCGGTTTTCGCAGCGAGGGCGCCCACCTGCGCGGCCACCTGGCGCAGCTCGCCGGCCATTATGGCCTCGACCCGGCCCTGGCCGCGAACGTCCGTGGTCATCACCTGCCGACCCGAATCGATGGACGCCCGATCGCGCGCGGCGACGCCCTCCTCGTGGGGGACGCGGCCGGCCTCGTCGACCCCATGTCCGGCGAAGGAATCTACGCCGCGTTCGTGAGCGGCAGATTGGCGGCCGGGGTTATCCACAAACACCTCACGACCGATACCGCACGCCAGGCGTCGAGACTCGCCCTTGCCTACGAGGCCGCCGTCGAGCGCGAGCTGATGCCCGACCTCCGCGCCGCGACCCTCCTGCGTGACGCCTACCACTACATGCCGAGGCCCTGCTACGCCGTCGTGAAGCGCTGGCCGCGCCTGCGCGAGTCCCTCTGCCGGCTGATGCTGGGAGAGAAGACCTACGCCGGTTTCGTCCACCAGGCGGGGCCCCTCCGGCCCTTCATCGCGCTGGCCGCGGCCCTGGGCCGCTCCAGCCGGGCAGGTCGCCACGGCGACCGCGGAGACGCGCCCAGATAAGCGGACTGTAGCTGGCGCCGACCTGCTGTAACGCGCGGGCAGCGGCCGCGTTCTTTGTACTGTCGAGGGATTCGACTGACCCGGTCCAGGGACGGACGGTGCGAAGCCGGAAGGCATTGAGCCGACACCTGAATCTGGTCACCAACGGGTGTCGGGGAGCCTAGTGGTGAAACCGACCGGCCTGCTTCCCCTCTCAAGGGGGGCGCGGGCCTTTTTGTTGCCTCGCGGCGCAAACGGCTCACCGGGAAGGGAGTAAGAAGTGAAGAGGTTCCTCACAGCCCTAGTCGCCATCGCCGCGCTGGCCTTCAGCACCGGCCTGGGCCGATCGACAACTGCTGGCGCCGCCGACGAATGGTGCTGGGAAGACCCGATCGTGTCGATCAACGGACACGTCGTCCACATCGACCTCGGCATGGCGAAGGCGGACCTGCCGAAGTTGACCGGAACGGTCCAGGTCACGATCTTTGTCCCTCAAGGCGTTCCTGCCTCGGTCGTCAACGTGGACCAGACCTACTTCAAGGAGAACGTCAGGATCATGCGGTCCTGGGAGGTCTGGAAGTCCGGCGAACCGATTCCGGTTTTCGTTTCCGTGTACGTTCCTTCCAGCAGCAGCGTCAAGGTCGCCATGCGCATTACTTATGACATCAATGGCGTGCACACCGTCCGGCAGCGCAGCAACAGCTGGTCCGGCTACATTAGCGACTGGTTCACTCTCCCTGCCCCGAAATAACCGAAGGGATCGGGGTTAGGCCGCCGGTGACGGCACCCTCGCAGAGGTTATGGCATGACGGAACAGACGCAAGCAAAACGCCAGAGGGAGCCCCTCCGTCCGGAGATGGCCGCCTACATCGCCGCCGTGATCGCCGCCGGCAGCGCGGTGTGGGCCTACCTCTGGGTCGCCGGCGACCGTAGCTTCCAGCCCCTGGACCTCTACTACGCGGTGGCCATGGCCGCCATGATCGCCGCCGCGCGCCAATTCCCCCTGCAGCTGGCTGCGAAGAAGAAAGTCGTCCTCGACACCGCCGCCGCCTTCGGGGCCGTGCTCCTCCTTCCCGCGCCCCTAGCGGTCACGACCTGCGTCCTCGGTCACATCTGCGGACAAATACCCGTGCGCGCGCCCCTGCTCCAGAAATCATTCAACAGCGGCACGATGGCCCTTCAATCCGGCATTGCCGCGCTTCTCGCTTCCAGCTTGCCCAGGGCGCAATTCATCGGGGGTGGGACGGTCAACCTGCTCTCCGTTGTTGCTTGTGGCGCGGCCCTCTACGTAGTCAATGTTCTTAGCGTCGAGGGCATTGTCTCCCTCCAGCTCAAACGGCGCCCCTTCGCGCGCTGGTGGGCGAACAACCGCCAAAACTGCCAAAACCAGGTTGCCCTCCTCGGCCTGGGCGCGGCCGCCGTCGCGCTGACCGAGGTGCATCCCCTGATGCTGTTCATGGTCCTCGTTCCCACCGGTCTCGTTCATCGATCGCTCAGCTGCGTGACCCGACTGCTGCAATATCAGACCCGGGACACGGTCGTGGCGCTCGCCGATGTCGTGGACATGCGCGACCACTACACCTTCGAGCACTCGGTCCGCGTGGCCGAGATGGCGCGTGAGATGTCGACTCTCATGGGACTCTCTCCGGATGACGTCGAGACCGTCTACCTGGCGGCGCGCGTCCATGACGTCGGCAAGATCGGAATTAAGGGCCAGGTCCTGCTCAAGCCCGCCGCGCTGACTGAGGAGGAGTGGTCGGAGATGCGGACCCACCCGGAGGTCGGCGCGAAGTTGGTCGAGAACATGCCCGAGTTCCGCAGCGGCCGTGAGATCATCCTGGCGCACCACGAGCGCTTCGATGGTAAAGGCTACCCGCGGGCGCTCGCCGGCATGCAGATTCCGCTCGGGGCCCGCATCATCGCGGTCGTCGACGCCTACGACGCCATGACCTCGCACCGCCCGTATCGGTCGGCACTCGAGACCGACGCGGTCCTCGAGCAGCTGCGGCGCGGCCGGGGGCGTCAGTTCGATCCGGGCGTGGTCGACACTTTCACCACCTGGCTGGCAAAGCAGCCGGAGACTGCGCGCGAACCGGCCCAGCCGGCCGGCCCGCGAGCGGTCGATCCCGCGCTGGCCGCATGAGAGGCGAGGCACGAGGCTGACCGCGCGAGTCCGCCGTTTGGCACCCGTTCCGCGCATGATCGGGGCCGCCTTTTGGTTGGTGCTGGTCGTGGCCAGCCTGGCGTCCTTCAGCCATCCGGACCAGGCCCATCAGCTCACGCTCCTGGGCCTGGTTCTGGTCAGCCTGCCCCTGTCATTGTTCCTCTCAGCCGTACAAGGACGGCGGACGGCGCGAGAGGTGGCAATACTGGCGTTTCGCGATGACCTGACAGGCCTCAAGAATCGCCGAGTTTTCACCTCAACGGCCCAGTCGATCCTTGACAGCAGGCCAGCCGGATCCCTGGTGATGGTCCTGTATGACGTTGACGGACTGAAGACCGTTAACGACGAGTGCGGCCACCAGGCCGGCGATGAGCTCCTGAGAGAGGTGGCTCGCTACCTCGAGATCAACGGGCCCGCCGGCACCAGCGTTTACCGGATCGGCGGCGATGAATTCGCCCTTCTCCTCAACCGGTCCGAAGGCGCCGCCGTGGCGCCGATCGTCCGCAAGATGCGCGGCTTCGACATGCAATTCTCGGTTTGTGGACACGAGCACAGCGTCAAGATGTCCTGCGGGCTCGCATTCTCGGAGGAGAACGACACCTTTGACCGCCTCTTCCACCGCGCCGACGTCATGCTCCGCGACGGCAAAGATCGCCTTTACGCCAGCGGCGTCTGGGCCGAACGACGCGGAACCTATCCCCCGCGGGCCGGCGCTCCAAGGACAGGCGACGAAAAGCGCCAGGCCAGCGCCTGACCCGTCCGTCGCCTGGCCGTCCGCCGAACAACGAGAGGGGCGGAGAATCCCCGCCCCTCTCGTCGCGACAGAACGGACGCCTGGCTACTCGCTGTTCTGCTCCGTGACGAGGTCAGGCTCGGCGACGTAGGCCGACGAGGCCCGCGCGCCGGGGAGCTCGGCGTTTCCGTCACTCACTTCCTCGTCTTCATCCTCGTCTAGCTCCTCCTCGTCGAGGATCTCCTCTAGGTCGTCGAGCTCCAGGCCTTCCTCGTCCTCTTCGCCCTCTTCGAGCAGGCGACGCGGGGCGCGCAACTCCTCGACCGGCCGGGGCGGGACCGTGATCGGCGCCTGGGCCGGAATGAGCTTGCCGATGATGACATTCTCCTTGAGGCCGAGCAGATGGTCCGTCTTGCCGGAGATCGCGGCCTCGGTAAGGACGCGTGTCGTCTCCTGGAAGGAGGCGGCGGCCAGGAAGCTGCTGGTGTTGAGCGAGGCCTTGGTAACGCCGAGGAGGATCGGCATCGCCGTCGACGGCTCGCCTCCCTCGGCGAAGACCTTGGCGTTCGCCTCTTCGTACTCGAAGCGGTCGATGTACTCGCCCGGCAGCATGGCCGAGTCGCCGGGAGAGTCGACGATAACCTTGCGCATCATCTGGCGGATGATCGTCTCCAGGTGCTTGTCGTTGATATTCACGCCCTGAGAGCGGTAGACCTTCTGGACCTCCTCGACCAGGTAGAGCTGCACGGCCTCGGGTCCCAGAATCTGGAGGATCCGCGTCGGGTCGAGGGGACCGTCGGTCACCTGCTGGCCGGCGCGAATGTACTCGCCGGGCTCGACGCGGATGCGCGCCGTGGCCGGGACGCTGTACTCGCGCTCCTCGCGCTCTTCGTACAGGATCGAAATGCGGTTGGCGCGATCGATGTTCACGCGTCCGGGCAGCCGGGCGACGATCTGAATCGCCGGCAGGTCACCGCCCTCGCCGGCTGAACGCGCGAGCGGTTCACCCTGCTGCACCTGCTGACCGTCGGTCACGAGGACGTCGCCGCCCTCAGGCAGGTCGTAGCGGTCGCTGTACAGCTCGCTCGAGATGACCCGTACCCGGCGTACATCGCCATCGCGCACGACCTCGACCACGCCGTCGATCTCCGACATGATCGCCGAATTCTTCGGTACGCGGGCCTCGAACAGCTCCTGCACGCGTGGCAGACCGGTCGTGATCTCGCCGCCGGCCATGTAAACGCCGCCCGTGTGGAACGTCCGCATCGTCAGCTGGGTGCCGGGCTCGCCGATCGACTGCGCGGCGATGATCCCCACCGCCTCGTTCATGCGAACGCGCTCACCCGTGGCCGGGCTGATCCCGTAGCACATCGTGCAGATGCCCCGCTTCGCGGCGCAGGTCAGCGCTGAGCGGACATGGACCCGCTCGAAACCGGCCTCCATAAGCTGGTCCGCGATCACCGGGTCGATCTCCTGGTTGCGCTCGACCAGGACCTCGCCCGTCTCCGGATGGGCCATCGTCGATGCGGCATAGCGGCCGATAATCCGCCCGCGCAGCGATTCCAGGACGCCTTTGTCCTGGGGCTCGCCGAGCCAAACACCGCCGATCGTCTCACAGTCGTCTTCAAGCGTAATCACGTCCTGAGCGACGTCGATCAGGCGTCGCGTTAGATATCCAGAGTCGGCCGTCCGCAGCGCGGTGTCAGCCAGGCCCTTACGGGCGCCATGCGTCGAGATGAAATACTCGAGGACCGAGAGCCCCTCGCGGAAGTTGCCGCGGATGGGGAGCTCGATGATGCGCCCTGAGGGGTCCGACATCAGGCCGCGCATACCCGCCATCTGGCGGATCTGGGCGATATTACCCTTCGCCCCCGAAGTCGCCATGAGGAACACCGACCCATACTCCGGCAGGCGCTTCTGAATGACCGCGGTCAGCTCTTCGGTCGCGTTATTCCAAACGTCGATTGCGGCGTCAATGCGCTCCTGCTCGGTTATCAGGCCCATCTGGTACTGCTCGCTGATCTGGTGGACCTTCTTGTCGGCCGCTTCCAGGATCGACGCTTTCTCCTGCGGGACCTTGATCTCACTCACCGAGATGGTGACGCCGGACTTGGTCGCGTAATGGAAGCCGATGTCCTTGATCCGGTCGACGAGGTCGCCCGTGCGGTCGATTCCGAGCTGCTTATAGCACTCCTGGACGACGCGCTTCAGCGCCTTGCTGTCCATGGTTTCGTTGAAGTAGCCGAGCTCTTCCGGCAGCGCCTCGTTGAACAGGATGCGGCCAACCGTCGTCAAGATGAGCTTGCCATCGGTGCGCCTGTCGCGGACGCGGACCACGGCCTGGAGCTCAACGATGCCCAGGTTGTGGGCCAGGATCGCCTCCTCAAAGCTGCCGTAAATCCCCTCCGACGGCGGGCCCGGCCTGAACTCTCCTCTGGCATTGGGTCGCGTATCGGTCATGTAGTAACAGCCAAGGACTATATCCAGCCGCGGCGCCACCATGGGGTCGCCGGAGGACGGGCTGAGCAGGTTCTTGGTCGAGAGCATGATCTGGCGCGCCTCGGCCACGGCCTCGCGGGCGAGGGGCACGTGGACGGCCATCTGGTCGCCGTCGAAGTCGGCGTTAAAGGCCGCGCAGACCAGGGGGTGGATCTGGATCGCGCTGCCATCGACCAGCACCGGCTCGAAGGCCTGAATCCCCAGGCGGTGCAGGGTCGGCGCTCGGTTTAACAGCACCGGCCGCGTCTTGATCACCTCGTCGAGGACGTCCCAGACTTCCGGCCGCGCCCGCTCGACGATTCGCTTGGCGCTCTTGATGTTGTGCGCGAGACCGCGGTCGACGAGGGCGTGCATGACGAAGG
>CAYRCD010000027.1:0-32700 GCA_964422735.1 uncultured Dehalococcoidia bacterium
GCCGGCCGGGGGAGATCACACTGCTCTCGATTGGGCCGCTGACCAACGTCGCGCTTTTGTTCGCACTGGACCCGGCGATCCCACCCCTCCTGAAATCATGGGTGTCGATGGGCGGGGCGTTCAGCCCGGCCTCCGAACGCGTGGAGTGGAACTGCGCCTGCGACCCGATTTCCACGGCGGTCGCCTTCCGCGCCCGGCCGCCGCGACGCGTTCACGTCGGCCTGGACGTGACGCTGCGCTGTCGCATGCCCGCCGCTGAGGTGCGGCCGCGGTTCAAGGGCCCGCTGCTGGGACTCGTGCTGCAGATGGCCGAGGTCTGGTTCGCGCGGCGGGCGGAAATCGTCTTTCACGACCCTCTGGCCGCGGCGCTGCCCTTCAAGCCGGAGCTATGCCGGCTTGAGCGGGGGACGGTCGCCGTGGACGCCGGCAGCGGACGGACATCGTTCATGCCCTCGCCAGACGGGGAGGACGAGGTCGCGACCGACGTCGATCCAGACGGGTTTTTCGAGGAGTTCTTCGGCGTGGCTTAGGTATGAGACACGCCGCGGTTGGACCTAACCCCGCGAAGCTGAAGGCCGGGTCGTAAGACCCGGCCTTCGCACTTGGGGCAAATCGCGTCGGAACTACTTCGGGGGCGGCGGGACCAGGCAGGAGATCGGGCGCGACCGGTTGCCCAGGGCGTCCACGGCGTAGACCAGTGCGTCGCCCTTGAGCGTAATGTGCGCCACGACCACGCCGGCCATCGGCTTGTCGTTAGGCGTCCCGCCCGGAGCCTGGGTGATCTTCACCTTGTCTCCGCTGTGGTAAGGGCCGGACACGAAGGCGCTGGCGCTGTCGGCCACGAAGATCTGCGGGTCCGGGTCGGGCGTCAGCGGTGGCGGCGCCAGGTCCCTGGCAAGCAGCTGATAGAAGCCGTCTGGATTTTGGCCGCTCTTGCCGGCATTCGGACCCGAATTCGGTACGTTGTTGCCGGATGGGTTGGTGGTCTCGATGCACCTCACGACCGGCGGCAGGACGTCCACCGGGACGAACTCCAGCCCGTCCGTGAAGCCGGCGCCGCCCGGCTTGTTGAAGCTGGAGAGGACGGCGCCTCCCAGGCTCATGTTGCGCTCCGTCACCGAGTCGCCGACCCAGAGGGTGTCGGTGAGCGGATCGTAGCCCAGACCTCCGGTTGCGAAGCCCGCGGTCCGGAACAGCTCGCCGAGCTCGCCGCCGGTGGCCGGGTCGACCACCACCACGAGGCCCAGGGCCAGCGTCGCGCACCCCGCGTGGCAGAAGGAAACGTAGAGCTTGTCCCGGCTTGAGTCGTAGGCGACCCCCAGCGTTCCGCGGACGCCGAGCACGGGGTCAGGGATCGCCAGGGGGTAGAACGCTTCTTCGAGGCCGGTGACGGGGTTGATCTTCACCAGCGTCGGCGGGAAGTGGTCGACCCGCCACAGCCGTCCCCTCGTGCTATCCCAGGCCAGGTCCTCGGTCGGCGAACCGTGAGGCGCCACGGCAAACGACCCCAGGACGGTCACGCCGTCCAGCGTTCGTCGCGTGGTGTTCCCGGCGGCGTCGCTGAAGAACAGATTGGCTCCGTCGAAGGCGATGCCCGTGACAGGCGCCGCGACCGGCGGCGAGACAAGCGCCCCGGCGGTGTCGGTATGAAAGACCAGCCCGCCGGTGTCGTTCCCCAGCCACAGGGAGCCCGGCGTGACTACGGCGGAGGCGAGACGAGCAGCCGGCGCCGGGCCGGCCAGCACAGCTAGGGCGAATACCACGGCCGCTGAGATCAGCACCGGCCAGCGGGACCGGGACGGCGATAGCTTCGATTTCATGATGTCCTCCTTTGCGAAGTGGCTTCTCCTCACGCCCGAAGCCGGTAGCGACTCACCGCACCGGCCGGGTGTTCGAATCAGAGGCGGGGCCATGACGGCCCCGCCTCTGACTGAAGACTCCGAATTACTTCGGAGGCGGTGGTAGCTTGCAGGTCACCTCCGTAACGTTTCCGGACGTGTCCGTAACCCGAAGAATCGCTTCGCCCTTCAGCTTGAGGTGAGAGACGATGACACCCGGGCCCGGCCGGTTGTCGCTCGGCGTCGCGCCGGGGGACTGGGTGACTTTCACCTTGTCGCCACTGGCGAACGCACCAGAAACGAAGGGACTCGCGCTGTCGCGCACAACGATCGAGGCCACCGCGACGTTGTCACTTCCCAAGAGCTGGTAGAAGCCGTCCTCGTTCTGACCGCCCTTGGGACCGGGTAGGGTCGTGCTGCCCGCGGGCGGCACGGTCTTGCCGTCCGGGTTGGTGGTCTCGATGCACGCCGCCCGCGGAGGCGTCGTGTCGGGAACGTGGATTTTCTTATGTTCCTTGATGACGTTGCCGGCTGCGTCCGTCATCGGAACTGGCCCACTCCCAGAATCGATCAAGACCCAGTCATCACACTGATAGGTCTTGCCCTGGTCGGCTGGGCCGGCACTCACCGAGATGGTCTCGACGAAGTTAACGACGGCCCCGGAGTTCACCACCTGGTTTTGCACGGCGAACGAGGTGCTGACGACTCCACCCGTAGCGGTAGAGCAGTCACTCGTCATCGAGACCTTGATCTGTACCGCACTCAAGCCGGCCAGGATTGCGTCCTTGATGGCCGAGCCGCTGGCGGTCGTGGCCTGCACCGACCCGCCCGTGTTAGCGGCCAAAGTGTCAACGCAGGCGATCGTTCCAGCGCCGCCAGGCGTAAGGCCGATCAATGTGATGCCGGCTGCGCTGAGAGCCGTCGCAGTGGTTGCCGCACTGGCCGTACCCGCGTCGCCCGGCCAACCCCCAGCATCACCCTGCACGTGACAAGAAGCGTCGGTCGCTAGCAGCACTATGCGGGTCGCTCCAACTCGCCAGGTTGGCTGCAAGCCCGTTGGCGTGTCGTTCGCGTCGGTCGTGTCGAGGTCGCCGTTGCTGTCGATGGCCGCGTGCGCGGGCACGGCAACGTAATGGAGCGCTTCGAGTTGGGCCTCGGGGCCGTCATTGCCACCGCCGGCCGTCAGCGAGCCTACCGCCCCAGTAAACGTCGCCTTCGTCGTGGTGAGGTCGCTCAAGCGGCGATAGACCCAGTCGCCCGTACTGCCCCATCCGTCTTGCGCGAAGTCGCGAAAGCCGCCAACGCCCATCGTGAAATTGGTACCGGAAGCGGCAATCGCGTCCCACAGGGGGCCCGCGACCGCAACGAGGTTTGCGATGTCGTCCCCGAAGCTTCCTGTCTCGTCCTCGAGAAGGAAGATGTCCACCAGTGGAGGGATCGTGGGCGTCTGGACCGTCTTGTTGATGTTCTCACTCTGTCCGTCCGCGATCGTGCGGGCAACGCTCGACGGGGTGATGCTCGGCGGCGGCGGGTCAGTCGCGAGAGCAGAAGATGCCCTGCCGAGCACGCCGAAGGCGACCATGAGGATCGGCAGACCCAGGAAAGCCAGGCGTCTCCTCGAAAAGCTTCTGGATTTATGCATTTGAGTTTTCCTTTCCCGAACTTGGTGTCGTCATTCGACTACCGGTGTTCCGCGAAATCACCTCCCCTCCAACTTCTCGCTGAACTACGGTTGGCGACAAGGATGGGTCCGGCCGCTAAGCGCGATGTGAACTGCCCGTGAAAGCCGCGCTAATTTCGCTGGCGGAGGCCGTCCTTCAGGCGAAGCCGGCAGAGCGCAGGCCGTCCGCGCCTCTCACCGCCCAACACCCGGCGATGTGTCCTGTACGCCGCCTCGAGTGGTACGTGGGCCTGTCGGGAGAGTCCGAGATCTCAACCGATCTTGGGTTGAGTGATGACAGCGCCGTTGATTCGCTCAGCGTCGGACACCGATCCATTACAGGCGTCGTGGCTCGCAGCCGGTATCAACCGGCGGACGGTTTGTGACCGCCGGATCGCGTACGCCAATGGTGTATTGGTCCGGGAGGAAGGTTGAGGCGCGACTAAACCGCGGCGGGCTCTTCTGTCAGAAGGCCGTTCGTTAAAGCAAACTTCACAAGCTCCGCCCGCCGCTCCAGGTTCAACTTGGCGAGGATCTGGCTGATGTGCGCCTTGACTGTTCCCTCGGAGACGATCAGCCGATGCGCGATCTCCTTGTTCGACAGGCCAGCCGCGACCAGGCGGGCAACCTCCGTCTGCCGGTCGGACAGGAGGCGCCGATTGCCGGAGTGGTCCACGCTCTCCGAGTAAGACGAGATGATCTGATGGACGAGCGCGTTCTGAAGGACGAAGGCGCCTGAGGCAACCAGGCGGATCGCATAGCCGAGTTTCTCGGCAGGACCGTCCTTGTACACGAAACCTGCGCTGTCGAGCCGCGCCAGATCGCTGATCGAGCCGAGCCGAAGAGTCTGGACGTCCTGCGCTTCGCCGAGGAACACGACCTTCCTCGAATCCAGCAGCTTGACTTTGTCTCCAAGGCCTTCGAGGCCATCTGGCCCAATCGCCAGAATGTCGAGGACCAGAACGTCCGCATTCCGAAAGGCCGCGTCCTGAGCCATAAGCTCAACGCTCGCCGCCGCGCCCAGGATCTCCAGGCCTTGGACTTGTCTGATGGTCTGGACGAGGCCGGTCCTTAGCGCTTCGAAGCCGCTAACGATGAAGACCGAGACTGCTTCCATGACGGCCTCCGTTGCCACCGGGACACATGCCGTCTCTGGATAGGATCACGCGGGACCCGACTCTGGTTAGAAAGGCGATGCTTGGGTGTCCTGCGCGCGCCGGGCTCGGTCTGGAGGAAGTCCGCCGGGCGTCGCCGGCCGTCGAAAAAGACGATGTTCTGCTCTGGGCTGATAGCATCAATGTCCCGGCTATCCCCAAGAGTTTAGCACCGCCCCTCTCCGGCGATTGCGGAGTCATGTTGCAATTCCGTCCTGTTTATGAGATCCCGCTGGTCGCCGGCCAGGGGCTTCTGCTCGGCCACGGACCTGCTCGGCGGCAGCCACCCCGCCGAGACCGAGGCGCTGATCGAGGCCTCCGGAAACAGGCGGACGAAGCTCGGACTATCGTACACTTCGGCGTCTTGTTCGAGCTGCTCGGGCGACACCCGGAGCCGTAAATCGCGGCCGGGAACGGGGTCGCCGGCGCCGGCGTGGAAGGGGCGCTAGACTGGAAGCGGGAAGAGAGGCGGCTAACCGGCCCCGCAATTTGGGTTCCGCGTGCCTCTTCCGAAGCAACCATGGTGCGTTTCACTTCCGGGAACGGCTCGTTCGTGAATAAGGCCCGCTTGGGCTCCGCGATGACAACGGGGCGGCTTCCGGCCTAGAATCCAGAGTCCAACCCCCTTATCGCCGCCTATGACCGGAGGTCACATTGCGAGTACCCCAGGCTATCGCCGAGATTCTCAAGCGCGAGGGGGTCGAGTTCATCATCGGCTACCCGGTTAATCCGGTCATCGAGGCCTGCGCCCAGGCCGACATCCGCACGATCATCGTCCGCCAGGAGCGTACCGGCATTCACATGGCCGACGCTTTCTCCCGCATGAACTCGGGGAACAGGGTCGGCGTCTTCGCGATGCAGAACGGACCGGGTACGGAGAACGCGTTCGGCGGCGTCGCCCAGGCCTTCTCCGAGTCGGTGCCCCTGGTCGTCATTCCCGGCGGCTACTCGCGCTCGGAGATCAACGTAACGCCCAAGTTCAGCGCCCTCACGAACTTCCGCAACATTACGAAGTGGATCGAGCAGGTGAACGTGGCGAGCGACATCCCCAACGCTTTCCGCCGCGCCTTCACCCAGGCGAAGAACGGCCGCATGGGTCCGGCCCTGATCGAGATACCGGGAGACCTGAGCCGTGAGGAGATAGCGGACGACTTCGAGTACGTGCCGACGATGAGGACGAAGGTGGCGCCCGACCCGCAGGCCGTGAGAGAGGCGGCGCGCGTGCTGGTCGACGCGGCGCGGCCGCTGATTTATGCCGGCCAGGGCGTCCATTACTCTCAGGCCTGGGAAGCCCTGCGCGAGCTGGCGGAGCTGCTCGAAGCGCCCGTGACGACAAGCCTCGAGGGCAAGAGCGCCTTTCCCGAGAACCACCGCTTCGCCCTGGGCTCGGGCGGGCGCTCACTGCCCGGCCCCGTCCATCACTTCCTGCAACAGTCCGACGTCGTCTTCGGCGTCGGCTGCTCCTTCACGCGCACCGGCTATGGCATTTCCTTCCCGCCCGGCAAAACCTACATCCACTCCACCCTCGACACGATGGACCTCAATAAGGACCTTCGCGCCAGCTACGCCGTCATCGGCGACGCGCGCCTTACCCTCGAAGCGCTGACAGGGGAGGTGCGCAGCCTCCTCGGCGGCAGGCCCCGCGGGCACGGCGAACTGGTGGCGTCCGAGATCAAGAAGGTCAAAGAGGAGTGGATGGCGAAGTGGCTGCCGAAGCTGACCTCGTCCGAAACGCCGATTTCGCCCTACCGGGTGATCTGGGACCTCCTCCACACGGTCGATGTCCCAAACACGGTGATCACCCACGACGCTGGCAGCCCGCGCGACCAGATATCACCCTTCTGGGAGAGCACGACGCCCCTCAGCTACATCGGCTGGGGCAAGACGACTCAGCTCGGCTACGGCCTCGGCCTGGCCATGGGCGCGAAGCTCGCCCACCCCGACAAGCTGTGCATCAACTACTGGGGCGACGCCGCCATCGGCATGACGGGCATGGACTTCGAGACGGCGGTGCGGGAGCGCATCCCGATCCTCTCCATCCTTTCCAACAACTTCTCGATGGCGATCGAGCTGGCCGTGATGCCCGTCTCGACCGAGAAGTTCCGCAGCACCGACATCTCGGGGAACTATGCCGACTTTGCGAAGGCCCTGGGGGGCTACGGCGAGCGCGTCACCGACCCCTCCCAGATCATCCCGGCGATGAAGCGCGGGATCGCCCAGACCCAGGCCGGCCGCCCGGCACTGCTGGAGTTCATCACCCAAAAGGAGACCGAGATCTCGACCTTCAGATAGTTCGACTTAACGCATGTAGCGGAAGCCTTTAGGCTTCCAGGCCGTGGGGCGAAGGGATCGCGTGCCGAAGTTTCGCGGCAGGCCTGAAGGCGCCTGATACCCGTCGGGTTGCCCGGCGCGGGCGCCGGGCAACACAGTCAGGAGCAAGAGATGGATTTTGATTCCCTTCTCCAGCTGATGTCGACTCAGAGGGCGGTGCGCTCCTTCGCCCCGAGGCCGGTGGAGGACGCGCTCATCGCGAAGGTCCTGCGCGCGGCAACACGGGCGCCGAGTGGCGGGAACCGCCAGCCGTGGCGGTTCATCGTCGTGCGGGACCGGGACACGAAAGCAAAGCTCGGCGCGATCTTCGACGAGCTGGGAGCGAGCCGGCCCGGCGGTGCCCCCGACCGAATGCCCTGGCAGGAGGTCCCGGTCTTGATCGCAGTCTGCTCCGAGTCCGGTGCAGGAGCCCCGGCGGCGGCCGTCGCGGCGGAGACGGCATCCATATACCCGGCCGTGCAGAACCTTCTCCTTGCCGCTCATGCCCTTGGTCTGGGAACGGTCTTGACCACGCGCTGGAAGGCCCGCGAAGCGGAGGTCCGGCCCCTGCTGGGTTTGCCGGACTCGATGGCCGCGCACGCGATCGTGCCGATCGGCTGGCCCGACCGCCCTTATGGCCGCGGCAGCCGAAAGCCGGTGCGAGATGTGACCTATCGGGACAAGTACGGAGTGCCCTGGCGGGAGTGAGGCCGGGCATCGTCTAACCCGCCGGGCTGAATGCCCGGCCTACGGAGACTGCTGCAAGGAGGCCCCGATGCCGTTTACGCGAACACGGCCGCGAAGAAGCATCTGGCTCAACGGCTTCGAGTCGGAAGAGCCGAGCGAGGGCGAGCGCAAGGAGCAGGCGAAGCGTCTGTCCCAGCGCTACGGCTTCGAGGTGAAGCCGCCGGCGATTCCGAAGGCCGAAGCCCTCGCCCTCAGAAAGCCGCGCATCAAGCCGCCGGCCCGGGTCGAAGACTTCTGCTTCAGCGACAACTACGAGCGGGCGCTGCACGCCAAGGGCGACCGCCTGCGCGAGATCTTCGGCGAGTTCGCCAACCCGCCCGACGTCGTCGCCCACCCGCGCAGCGAGGACGAGCTGGAAGCCGTGCTCGACTGGTGCTCGGACGCCGGTCATGCCGTCATACCCTACGGCGGCGGATCTTCGGCGGTCGACGGCGTGACGCCGCCCGAGGGGCACGACGGCGTCGTGACGATCGACATGGACGAGTTCGACCGCGTGCTCGAGATCGACCGCGTCTCGCGCGCGGCACGAATCCAGGCCGGAGTCTACGGGCCGCACCTCGAAGACCAGCTGCGGCCGCACGGCTACACGCTCCGGCACTTCCCGCAGAGCTTCACCATGTCGACTCTCGGCGGCTGGATCGCGACACGTTCCGGCGGCCATTACGCCACCAACCACACGCACATCGACGACCTCGTGGAGTCGGTCCGGATGCTGACGCCGAAGGGCTGGTGGGAAAACCGGCGCCTGCCGGGCGATGGGGCGGGCCCCGCGCCCGAGCGAATGGTGATCGGCAGCGAGGGGATACTGGGCATCATCACCGAGGCCTGGATGCGCATCCAGGACCGGCCAAAGTACCGGGCGACCGCGGGCGTGCGCTTTCCAACCTGGGAGTCGGGCTACGAGGCCACCCGGCGTATTGTTCAGGCGAAGCTGTGGCCGGCGAACCTGCGCATCCTCGACCCCGAGCTGGCTCGGGCTAGCGCCGGGCTTGACGGCAAACACGCCCTGCTCATCGTCGGGTTCGAGTCGGCGGAGATGCCGCAGGACTGGCCCGTGAAGGCGGCCGTGGAGATCGCACGCGACGCGGGCGGCCTGATCGATGACGACGAGGTCCTGCTGGGGACGGAGGGCGAACCGACGGGCCGGGGCGGCGCCGTGGGCGCCTGGCGCGAGGCCTTCATCCCCCGCGGCGGCGCCATCTCAACCGGCATCGGGACCGTCGGCGGCACCTTCGAGACGGCGATCACGTGGGACCGGTTTCCCGAGTTCGACCGCGAGATGCGGTCCGCGGCAATGAAAGTACTGAACGAGGTCTGCGGCGGCGGCACCGTAAACTGCCGCTTTACCCACGTCTACGTCGACGGTCCCGCGCCCTACTACACCTTCGCCGGCGCCTTCCGGCCGGGACTGACGCGCGAGCACCAGATGACCGTGAAGAAGGCGGTCTCCGACGCCGTGATCCGGCACGGTGGCACGATCACCCACCACCACGCGGTCGGCCGTCAGCACCGGCCCTGGTACGACCAGCAGCGGCCGCAGCCTTTTGCCGAGGCGCTCAGGGCCGCCAAGAAAGCGCTCGACCCGAATTGGGTGTTAAATCCCGGCGTGCTCATCGATCGGTAGCGTAATGCCGTGCGAGGTCGATCCAGACCAGCTCAATCTTCAAAGCCCGCCGCGACCATGAGCGTCTTCAAGCTCATCACCGTCCGCACTCACGCCGAGGTGCAAGAATGTCTTTCCGTGCGCCGGCGGGTGTTTATCGAGGAGCAGGGGGTGTCGGAGGCGGAGGAGATCGACAGGTACGATGGCGATCCGGCAACCCTGAGCTCGGCAATCCACGTGCTCGGGCATCTGGACCGAATACCTGTGGCGACCGGACGGCTGCTGGTCGACTACCCCCCGGGCGAGAACGCGCATGTCGGCCGCGTTGCCGTGCTGGCGGAGCACCGGCGCAAGGGCTTCGGCCGGGAGGTGATGCTGGCCCTCCACCGCATTGCCTCGCAGCGAGGGTTGGCGGGCATCACGTTGGGCGCCCAACTCCACGCCATCCCCTTCTACGAACGGCTGGGGTACGTTGCCCGGGGCGACGTTTTCCTCGATGCCGGGATCGAACACCGATGGATGGACATCAGGCTGCGAGGACCATAGGACCATGGAACCTTGGAGGCCTGGAACCCCGGTGCGAAGGCTACAAGGTTCGTTGGTTCAAAGGCTCTCAGGTTCTACGGGAGGGACGCTATGCGTGACTTCGATGGCAAGGTTGCGGTGGTTACGGGCGGCGCCAGCGGCATGGGCAAGGCGTTTGCGGAGCGTTTCGCCCGCGCCGGCATGAAGCTGGTGCTGTTTGACTACGAGCAGAAGGCGCTCGACGCCACCGTACGCCAGTTTCGCCAGCAGGAGTTCGACGTCCTCGGCCTGCAGGGGGACGTTTCCAAACCGGAGGCGGTGGATGAGCTTGCCCGTAAGGCCGTCGACACTTACGGGAAGGTGCACATCCTCTGCAACAACGCGGGCGTCGTTGCCGATGGCGACATGGGCGGCCTGGGGCGGGGACCGCGTGCCCGCCGCCTCTGGGAGCATCCCCTGAGCGACTGGCAATGGACGTTCAACGTGAACTTCTGGGGCGTGGTCAACGGCATCCGCACGTTCCTGCCGATCATGCTCGCCCAGGACGAAGATGGGCACATCGTCAACACGGCCTCAATCGCCGGCCTGACTTCCGGGCCGGGACTCGTGATCTACGGTGCGACCAAGCATGCGGTCGTCCGGATTACCGAGGGCCTCTTTAGCCAGCTCAGCGAGATGGGGTCGAAGATCAAGGTCTCGGTGCTCTGCCCGGGACCAGTCCAGACCCGAATCGTGAGCGCCGCGCGGAACCGCCCCGAAGAGCTCGCCGCCGCCGATGAAGCCCAGGGGGACGAATACTTTGAGCAGCGGGACCAGGCCTGGGCCGACGCGACCGCTCAGACGATCATCCAGCCGGCCGAGGTCGCCGAGAAGGTCTTCAAGGCAATCGAGGACGAGCAGTTCTACATCCTGCCCCACGAAGACGACCGCGGTGTCCGCGTGCGGATGGAGAACATTCTCGGGCGGCTCAACCCGAGTCCCGGGCGTTCCGCTTAAGGCGTGCTCGGCGTCCTGATCGGCCGCCTGTCCTTCCCTGGAAGGATTGGCGGTCTAGGCTGCACGCTCCTCGGCCGCGTCCTCGAGCCGGGCGCGGGCGGCGCCGATCAAGGTCTCAGCGTCGCCGCCGTCTTCGGGATAGCTGGAGATAGCAAGTTCACAGGCATAGTCGCCCAGCGGCCGCAGCAGCGGGGCCATGACGGTCCTGGCCTCGGCGGGGGCCTTGTCGGCCAGGACGAAAGCGTACTCTGAGGGACCGATGCAGGTCGGCAGCTCGATCGTCCTGGCGTGATCGGTGGCGAGCTTGGCGATGTCAAAGCTCATCTGCTCCTGCTCAATCGGCCCGGGATCCCTGCCGGGGAATTGGACGCCGACCACGGCCACGCTGAGCACCGCGCCCTCGCGCCGGCAGCGCAAAACCTCCTCATCGAGGCGCAGAGCAAAGTACCACTGGTGGAAGCTGGCGGCAGTCAAGAACTCGCTCGGCCCGGAGACGGCGGCGGCGGTGACACCGGCGGTCGCCGAGGGCGGGGCTTTCCCCGGCTGGTGTGCGTTGCCAGCGAGGAGGCGTCGCGCCTGAAGCGCAGATTCAACCTGCCAGCGGTCAGCCGCGCGGACGAGCTTGCCGGTCAGGAACACGAGCGTGGCGGCATACAGCACCACGAATACCACCGTCAGGGGTAGGACGATAAGCAGGGAGAGATAGTAAGACGCGACCCAGGTCCACAGGGTGATAGCGACAGCGCCGCCGGCACCGAGCTTGATGATGAAGCGGCTCCGGCCCGGCTCGCTGGAGACCAGCGAAAGAAGGCTGTCGTCGCGGATTTCGAGCGCCTTCACACTCAAAGTATCGGCCGGCGGGCGCCAAAACTTTGTCTCCAGCGGCACAAGACCCAGGCCGGCGGCGGGCGTCTTGACGGGCGGTGACCTGTGCCGAGCGCTACTTTAGCTGGCGCTGGATTGGCAGCTCCCGGTGGCGCCGGCCGGTGAGATCGAAGACGGCGTTGGCGATCGCCGCGGCCATGGGAACGATGCCGGGTTCGCCCGCTCCCGTCGAAGGGGTGGTGGCGTCGCCGACGAGATCGACCTCGATTTCGGGGGCGTTGTTGATCCGCGGAACACGATAGCGGGTGAAGCCGGAGTTCAGCAGGCGCCCGTTCTCGAAGTCGATCGCCTCGTAAAGGGCGGTGCCGAGGCCCATGACGATGGCGCCTTCCATCTGGTTGCGCGCGCCTTCCGGGTTTACGACCAGGCCACAGTCGAGCGTCGAGACCACGCGTTGGACCCGCACTTCCGCGCCCTGGACGTCGAGCTGGAGGCACAGGGCGCAGTAGCTGCCGACGTCGAGGCCGATGCCCAGACCCACGCCGCGATTCGAAGGCGCCTTTGAGCCCTGCCAGCCGAAGCGTTGCATGGCGCGCTCGAGCACGCGCCGGAAACGCGGCTCCGTCAGGTGGCGAAGGCGCAGCTCTCCGGGGTCGACGCCGGCCGCCGCGGCGATCTCGTCCATATGGGACTCGCGCGCAAAGTGGTTGACGGCGCCTCCGAGCGAGCGGTAGGAGCCGGCGCGCAACGGGCTGTCGCCGGCCGAGACCTCGACCTTCACGTTGGGGACGTCGTACGGGGACGGCGAGCCGCGACGGCCGATGGCGGCGCGCTCGCCGGCGTGATAGGCATGGAATTGCCAGGCGACGATGCGGCCGTCGGACTTGAAGCCGCTCTTGATCTCGATGATCGCGGCGGGCCGGAAGGTGGCCCAGGTCATTTCCTCGGCGCGCGTATAGGCCACGCGCACGGGCTTGCCGGCGATCTTAGCCAGGCGCGCCGCTTCGAGGGCAACGGGATAGTAGCTCTTGCTCCCGAAGCCGCCTCCGATCTCGGGCGCGATTACGTGGACGCGCTCCTCGCCTATGCCAAAGTTGGCGGCCATCTCGGCGCGAACGCCGAATGGGCGCTGGCTTCCCGCCCAGAGCGTGAGACGGCCATCTTCCCATACCGCGAGCGCGGCCTTGGGCTCCATCGGGGCGTTCGAGATGTAGGGGACGTAGTAAGTGGATTCGAGGATGGCATCGGCCTGCCGAAAGCCTTCGTCCAGGGAGCCGGCCTCTTGCATGGTCACCGTTTCGCGAGCGCTGTCGATCAGAAGGCGCGGCATGTCGAAGCGAGAGGCTTGACCCGGGCGCTCTTCCCACCGGCTGCGTACGAGTCTCGAAGCCAGCGCCGCGGCCTCGTCGGTCTCGGCCAGGATGGCGACCAGATCGCCATCGCGGGCAACCTGAACCACTCCGGGCACACTTTCGGCCGCGGAGGCGTCGATGTCCACGAGCCTGGAGCCGAAGGCAGGGGGACGCAGGACCTGCGCGTAGAGCATGCCCGGCAGGAGCACGTCTTGGGAGTACAGGGCGCGGCCGGTGACGCGGGCCAGGGCGTCTACGCGGGTCGCCGGCGCTCCCATGACGGTGAATTCGTCGGCCGGCGTCAGGGGCGCGTCATCGAGCACTTCGCGGGTCAGGGCTTCGTCCGCCACCAGCTCACCGTAAGTCAGGCGGTGCCTGGGGTCGTGACGGGAGATGATATGGCCGTCCGAGCAGACGAGGTCGCTCGCCGGCAGGTCGAGGCGAGTCGCCGCCAGGTCGAGAAGCGTTTCGCGAGCGGTCGCCGCCGCCTTGCGCAGCTGGACCCCGATCCGGGCCGTAGACTGGCTGCCGAATGTGCCCATGTCCCAGGGCACGCGCTCCGTGTCGCCGAGGATCACCTCGACGGCGCTCAGCGGCAACCTGAGCTCGTCGGCGACCTCCATGGCGAGGCCGGTTCGGATTCCCTGGCCGTATTCGACTTTGCCCGCGTAGGCGGTGACGCTGGAATCGGGCCGGACCTCGAGCCAGGTCGCGGTCTGCCTGTCGGGGCGGGCGTTGTTGTAAGCGACGTTGGCGAAACTTCCCGCCTGGGGTGGAAAGCCGAGGCCGACCTTGCCGACGATGCGCAGGCCATTCACCGTCGTCGCGAAGGTATCTGTCATCCTTCTCCTCCCATTGTCGCGGCCGCCCTCTCGACAGCGCGCTGGATGCGCTGATAGGTCCCGCAGCGGCACATGTTCTCGGCCAGGGCTTCTCGAATCTGAGCCGCGCCCGGTCGCGGCTCGCGGTTGAGGAGTCCCGCCGCGGTCATGATGAAGCCCGGGATGCAGTAGCCGCACTGCATCGCCGACTCTTCGACGAAGGCCTGCTGCAATGGATGGAGCTGACCGTCCCGCGCCAGGCCCTCGATGGTCGTGACGGCCCCGCCGGCGACGGCACCGACCGTCGTCATGCACGCCCGCAGCGGCCGGCCGTCGACAAGAATGGTGCAGGCGCCGCACAAACCTTCGCCGCAGCCGTACTTGGTGCCCGTCAGCCCGAGGTCATAACGGATGAAGCTGAGAAGGTTGCGGGCCGGGTCGGCGACCTCGGTGGTCTCGCCGTTGATCACTACTGACGGCATCTGCCTCTCCCCTAATTCAGGGCGTCGTAAGCGCGCAGCCCGTCGATGTCCTTGACCGTCACCGAGCCCCGTGCGATGTCGATCCAGGCGTTGCGGGAGAACATGTGCAGCTGCTTGTTGACGCTCTCGCGACTGACGCCAAGCATGGAGGCCAGACCACTCTGGGTAATGTTCAGCTTCACCGGATGGACCGAGCGACTCTCTGATTGAGCCGCGGTAAGGCGCAAGAGACGCCGGGCCAGGCGATGGGGCAAATCGAAGAACGCCAGGTCGATGATCGACTCGTTCGTGCTGCGCAGCCTGAGGCTGAGCGTCTCGAGGAGGAGAAGAGCGGCCTTCGGCTTGTCGGAGAGCCAGTCTACGAAGTCCTTCCGGGTAACGATGAGGGTCTTGGTCTGCTGCGCGGCAATAGCGCTGGCTGAGCGCGAGCGGCCGTCAAGGATGGCCAGCTCGCCGAAGCACTCGCCCGGTCCCAGGATCGCCATGGTCGTCTCGGCCCCAGAGGGCGACATGCCGGCGATGCGTACGCGGCCGTCGAGGATGGCGTGGAGGGCGTCTCCGGGTTCGCCCTGTCGCAAGATTACCGCCCCCGGACGATAGTTCTGTACCCGCGCGATGGTGGCGAGAGCGCGGAGGTCCTCCGGCGGCAGCTTCGCCAGCAGCGGCATTTCAAAAAAGACCTGTTCTCTCTCTTGCATTACACCTCGAGTGCCGATCCTTTATCGTGTAGATGTGCTGGCCTGCCCGGCACGGGAGTATGTGACTCAGTTCATAGAATGGTACGCTTTTCGCGTCTAGGCTGGGAACAGAAGCCCCGCCGACTCTGGAGCCGACGACGTCGTATTCTCATGGACGATACTTCCAGAACGGTTCCAATCTCGACGTCACGGCGCAGCCGCCGGGTTGCCCCAGGCCTTGTGCTTGGAGTTTGTGCCCGTCTAGACCTCTAGTACATGACCACGGTGATTTTGCGGAGTGAAGACAAGCGGGGTGCAGGGGCGCAGCGCCCTGCCTGGGGCGTGGCGGTGTCCCCCACAAACCTTTTCCACCAAACGGGAGCGGAGCAGACCGCGAGGGATGCGAAGCGCCGAGTCTGCAGAATCATCGTGGTGGGGTACTAGCCGGCGTGGGCTCACGAGTGGAGACCCAACGCAATCCCCTCGACATCCTGTTTCTCGGTTCGGGAAACGCATTTGCCGCCGAGGGCAGCGCCTTCAATTCGTTCCTGGTGAACGGGCGCTACCTGTTCGACGTCGGACCAACGGCCCTCCAGCAGATCCGCAAGTCGAAGACCAGGGCGCTCGAAATCGACGTGATCCTCGTCAGTCACTTTCACGCCGACCATTTCTTCGGACTGCCCTTCCTCTTCCTCGAGTTCTGGCGTCACCAGCGCAGACGCGACCTCTACATTGCCGGCCCGCCCGGTATTGAAGAACGGGCGGAGATGCTTTTCGCGACCGGCTTCCCCGGCATGCCGCCGCGGCCACGGGGTTACAGGCGCAAATACATCGAGGTCTCGGACGGGCTGGAAGCCGAAGCGGCGGGCCTTCAGTTCACGGCCGCAGAAGTCGAGCACGTGCCCTCGCTGCGCTGTTTCGGCTATCGAGCCCACGTCAATGGCCGTACCCTGATGTACTCGGGCGACGCCAAGCTCTGCAACGGCCTCCTCAAGCTGGTCCCAGGCGCAGAGGTCTTGATCCTCGACTGCTCCAATGGCGGCGACCCTGTGCACCTGTCCCAGACGGACGTGGACGTGGTCCGCAGCAAGGCCCCTGAAACGGCGACCACCATCGTGACCCATCTCGACGGGATACCGCCGGCGTTGCATCTGGAAGGCGTACTCGTCGCCAACGACCTCGCTCGCTTCCATCTTTGACCTCCCCCCAAGCGATGGCAGCCGCGGAGTTCAGGCCGCGACCGTCCCCCGCCCGCTCGCGAGGCGTTATCCTGTTGGCGTGAACGCCGGGGAAACGCGCCGTATCGTCGCTTACGTGGCCGACCTCCTGTTTTCAACGCGCATCGAAGCCACGCTTGGCCGCCTCGGCTTTGACGTTGAAGTGGTCGACGAACTGGCTGCGCTTGAAGCAAGGCTCGCCGCCGGCCGTCCCGAAATCATCGTTCTCGACCTCCACTCGGGCACGACCGCGGAGGAAGTGCTGGAGCGGGCGAAGCCCCTGCGCGTGCCGGTTTTGGCATTCGGGCGGCACACCGACGCGGAGCTGCTGCGCGCCGCGCGCCGCGCCGGTTGCGCCGAGGTCGTGGCACGCTCGACCTTCGTTGAGGAAATGGCAGACCTGGTTCAGCAGGTCGCCAGCCTCAACAGCCACCCCTAGCATGACGATGAACAACGCGCAGGGCCTCGTGGTTCGACAGGCTCACCACCAACCGAATCTCGAAAAGCCGATGCTATACTGGCTCCCAGCTTTATGACCGTACCCGCCATGACGGCGTCCGACTACGAAGTCGTAATCGGCCTCGAAGTTCACGCGCAGCTATCGACCAGGTCGAAGATGTTCTGCCGCTGCAGCACCGACTACAGCGGCTCAGAGCCGAACACCCACGTGTGTCCCGTCTGCATGGGAATGCCCGGTGTGCTGCCGGTGATAAATGCCAAGGCGGTCGAGCTCGTGATGATGACCGGCCTGGCGCTCAACTGCCAAATCCCGCAACGGGCAAAGTTCGACCGCAAGAACTATCCCTACCCCGACTTGATGAAGGGATACCAGATCTCTCAATACGATATGCCTCTGTGCCGCGAAGGCTGGGTCGATGTCGACGCGGACGGCGTGAAACGCCGCATACGGATCAACCGCGTTCACCTCGAAGAAGACACCGCCCGCCTCCTGCACCGCGACGACGGTACCGGCGAAGGCTTCTCGCTGGTGGACGTGAACCGCGCGGGAATGCCCCTCATGGAGATTGTTACGGAGCCCGACGCGCGCTCGCCCGCGCAGGCCGTGGCTTACCTCACGATGCTGCGCCAGATACTGCGCTATCTGGGCGTGAGTGACGCGAACATGGAGGCGGGCAACTTCCGCTGCGAGCCCAACTTGAGCCTGCGGCCGCGCGGGTCGAGCCAACTGGGCGAGAAGGTCGAGCTGAAGAACCTCAACAGCTTTCGCGCCGCTCTGCGCGGCATGGAGTTCGAAGTGGCCCGCCAGGCCGCAATCCTGGGCGGGGGTGGCCGTGTTGAGCAGGAGACGCGCGGCTGGCGGGAGGACGCGCAGGAGACAGTCAGCCAACGCTCGAAGGAGTTCGCGCACGATTACCGCTACTTCCCCGAGCCCGACCTGCCGCCGCTGGCCGTTACCTCGGAATACGTCCTGGAGCTGAAATCACGCCTGCCGGAGCTACCGGAGGCGCGGCGCCAACGCTTCCTGCGTGAATACGGCCTGACGCCTCACGAGGCCGGCCTGGTCACGGAGTCGCGCACGAGAGCCGACTTCTACGAGGCCGCTGTCAAGTCGCTGAACACCGCCCCGGAGCGCGGCGCCAAAGCCGTCGCCAACTGGCTGCTGGGGGACCTGAGCCGCCTCACGAACGCGGCCCAGATCGACATCGCCGAGGCCAGAGTTGCACCCGAACAGTTGGGCGCGCTCATCGCCATGGTCGAGTCGGGCAGGGTCAGCGGGACCGCTGCCAAGCAGGTCCTGGAGGCCGTGTTCGAGACCGGCAGCGATCCCGCCGCGATCGTGCAGGAACGGGGCCTCGGCCAGATCGAAGACGGCGCCGCCGTCGTGTCCGCGGTGCGCAACGCCATGGCCGCGAACGCGAAAGCGGTCGCCGATTATCGCTCTGGCAAGGTCGAGGTGGTAAAGTTCCTCGTTGGCCAGGTGATGAAGGAGACGCGCGGCCGCGCTAACGCGGCGCAGGCGCAGCAGATCCTTCTCGACGAGCTGGCCAGGGTCGAGTAGCTCCGGGAACGGCGGCACGGCCGCGGGGAAAGGACTCCCTTATCAGGCACGCGATGAAGTCCCTGCGCGACGGTAGCTTCATTAAGTGGTTCCACCTTGGCATGCACATCAAGCGCTGGCTCATGCTGGTTCTGATCGGCGTCGCCATCATGGGCCTGGGCTTCGGTTACATCCTCCGCGAGGTCTACGTCAGCTATACCTTCCCGTCCTGGGTCTACTACCTCACTCTGCAGTTCTTCCCGCGCTTCGTGCGCGCGGCCATCTTCATCTCCTTCGCCCTCAGCCTGATCATGTTCTCTGTCTGGAAGCTGAACACGTCGCTCCTGGACGCGGTGCGGCCCCAGGGTGAAGAGAGCCTGGTAAACGCCATCTACCGCTATCGCTATGCGCAGCGCGGGCCCAAGATCGTCTGCATCGGTGGCGGGACGGGCCTTCCCGTGTTGCTCCGCGGCCTCAAGGAGCACACCAGCAACCTGACGGCGATTGTGACGGTCGGCGACGACGGTGGTTCTTCAGGGAGGCTGAGACGTGAGCTCGGCATCTTACCTCCCGGCGACGTCCGCAACTGCATCGCGGCCCTGGCCGAAGCCGAGCCATTGATGACGCGCCTGTTCCAGTACCGGTTCAACGAGGGCTCCGGCCTCGAGGGCCATAGCTTTGGCAACCTGTTTATCGTCGCCATGTCCGCGGTCACGGGAAACTTTGAGGAGGCCGTCCGCGAAACCAGCCGCGTCCTCGCGGTGCGCGGGCTGATCTTGCCTTCGACACTGACCAGCGTAACCCTCCACGCCCGCACTGAAGACGAGGAGACCATCAGCGGAGAGTCGAGTATCACCGAACGCGGGACGCGCATCCGCGAGGTCTTCCTCCAGCCGCGTAACGTGCAGGCCAACCCCGAGGCGATTCGCGCGATCACCGAAGCCGACGTGGTGGTGGTGGGGCCGGGCAGCCTGCTCACGAGCGTTCTGCCTAACCTCCTCGTCGACGGCATCCGCCAGGCGCTTGCTATAACGCAGGCGACGAAGATCTACGTCTGCAACGTCGCTACTCAGCACGGCGAGACCGACGGCTTCTCGGTGAGCCACCATTTCGACACGCTGGTTCGCCACGTGGGCCCGGAGCTCTTCGACTTCGTGCTCGCCAACGATAACGTCCGCGGGCCCCTGCCTGAGGCCTGGCATTCGAACCCCGTGCAAGTCGACGCGGCGCTGGTCGACGGCGCGCGGGTGATCACGGCCGACGTCATCTCCGATGCCAACCGCTATCATCATGACTCGGAAAAGCTCGCCGAAGCGGTGATGCGGGTGTACCAGGGTCGTCAGCAGGTCGAACCCGCCGAGGAGTTGGCAGCAGTGCGGGCGGCGCGCTAGACTGAAGCAGCCATGTCTTTCCAGCACTCCCTCAACATCGGTCAGATCCTCGTCTCCATCGTTCTTATCTTCACCATCCTCCTCCAGGCCAAGGGATCGGGATTCGGCGCCGGACTCGGCGGCACCACCAACTCCTTTCGCACGCGCCGCGGCCTGGAGAAGACGTTGTTTCAGGCCACCATCGCGCTTACGGTGCTGTTCCTGGCGATGTCCGCCTGGAGCGTCCGCTCCACCTAGGAAGCCTTCGCGTACCACAAATCCTCGCGACGCGTCCTGAGCGTGCGACGCCACGGCCAGCGCTGGTTGTTCTTACCCTTGCTTACCGGCGGGATCGCGGCGTTCGCCGGCTTCTGGTACGCGGCCACGGGTGACTCCGCGCCCAACAGGCCGGCCTTTGGTGGGACTTACGTCGAAGGCGTGGCGGGGGCGCCGGCCCGAGTCAATCCCCTATTCGCCTCCGAGAACTCAGTCGACGCCGGACTGGTGGCCCTCGTCTTTTCCGGTTTGACCCGGCTGGACGAGCAGGGACGTCCCGTGGCCGACCTGGCCGAGCGCTGGGACGTGGGCCCCGACGGCCGCACATATACCTTCCGCCTCCGCGCCGGACTGCAGTGGCAGGATGGAGCCCGGCTCACAGCCGATGACGTCCTCTACACCCTGCGCATCATCCAGGACCCGGCCTTGAGGTCGCCGCCGCCGCTTGCAAGCTTGCTGGCCGGGGCGACGCTGTCCCAGATCGACGCTCAAACCGTCTCGATCGAGCTATTGCAGCCGGATGGAGGCTTCGCGGCCTATCTCAGCTTCGGGATTCTGCCTCGCCATCTTCTGGACACGACGCCGGCGGGCAGCCTGTACGATTCCGCGTTCAATCAGCACCCCGTCGGTTCAGGGCCCTTTCGCCTGGATGAGCTGGGAGCGGCGCGTGCCGTCCTCGCGCCAAACCCCGGCTATCACCTTGGCCAGCCGTTCATCCAGCGTCTGGAACTGCGCTTCTTCCGCGACGATGGAACGCTTCTCGCCGCCTTGCGCTCCGGCTCACTGGACGGCGCATTCTTCAGCAGCGGCGTCGGCGGCCGTGACTTGGACGCTCTGCGTACAACCAATGGCCTGCGCGTCAGCCTGCTGCCTGACCCTGATATCACCTTCGTGTTCCTGAACCTGCAGCGTCCGAAATTGCAGGACCGGCGCGTGCGCCAGGCGCTGTATTACGCGATTGACCGCTCGACAATCGCCGACCGCCACCTGCCGGGCCAGGCCGTCACGGCCGCCTCGCCGCTGCCGCGGGATACCTGGCCGTTCGTTCCGGCGCTGCAGCGCTACGGCTTGGACCTGAGGGTCGCGGCGGCCCTGCTCGATGACGCGGGCTGGCGCCTTGACCCGGCCGGCCACCGCGTCCGCGGCGGGGAGGAGCTGTCGATCGACCTGGCGACGAACAGCGACCCGGTGCGCGTTCAGGTTGCCGGTGACATCGCCAGGGCTTGGCGGACGCTCGGCATCCGGGTGCAGGTCGACCCAGCCGGCACTACCTCAATCGTCCGTGACCTGCTCGATCCACGCGACTTCGACGCGGTGCTGTTCGCCGCGCGCTCCGACGCCGACCTCGGTCCGTACGCGCTGTGGCATTCGAGCCAGGCCGCGCGCGGCGGGCGCAACTTCGCCTCCTTCGCAGATGGCCGCGCCGACCGCCTGCTCGCGGACGCGCGTCTCGGCCTAGCGCTCGAATCCCGCGCGGCCGACTACCGCGAGTTCCAGGAGCTGTTCGCTCAGGAGCTGCCGGCCCTGCCCCTGTACGAGTCGGCAGCCGTATACGTTCAGAAGGCATTCGTTCAGGGAACGAAGATTGGATACATCGGCGAACCGGGGGAGAGGTTCTGGCAGGTGCAGGATTGGTACGTGAAAACGCGAAAATAGGGCCGCCTCTGCTGACCCTAACGACCGACTTCGGCAGGGCCGACCCCTACGTTGCGATGATCAAAGGCGTGGTCCTCGGCCGGGTCCCGGGCGCCACCTTTGTAGACATAACGCATGACGTGCGACCTGGAGGATTCGTCGAGGCTGCCTTCGCCCTCGAGCGGACGTGGCGATACTTTCCCGACGGCGCCGTTCACGTCGTGGTCGTGGATCCGGGTGTTGGCACGAGCAGAGCAAGGCTGGCCCTCGCCGCCGGCGGCCATTTTTTCCTGGGCCCGGATAATGGCTGTCTCTCTTGCGCCCTCCCGGAAGGCGTTCGAGGCCAACGTCCGCCGGCGGGCGGGTACGTTCCCCGCCGGGTAGCCTTGTCTGACGAGGTGGCTTGTGTCGCGATCGAGGCGCTCGACCTGCTCGCCGCCGGCAGACCTTCCGCGACCTTCGAAGGCCGCGACCTGTTTGCCCCGGCGGCCGCGTTCATGGCCTCGGGCGGTGCTCTGCGCGCATTGGGAGCGCCAGTTCGCGATCTCCTCGCTCTGCCTCAGTTCCGAGCGCCCGGCGCTGGGAGCCGGATGCAGGGTCTGGTCCTGCAGGCTGACCGATTCGGGAACCTGATCACCGACATCCGGGCCACAGATCTGCCGGCATCTCCGGTTTTCCTGATTGGCGGCCGGCGCCTCGAAGGACTATCGCACACTTACGGGACGGCCTCTGGAATCGCGGCAATCACCGGCAGCTCCGGCTTCGTCGAAATCGCCCGGACCGGTGGCAACGCCGCCGAGGAGTTAGGGCTGGGCGCCGGCGCCGGTGTTTCGGTCGAGCCGGGATAGCCCCTGCTAGAATCGGCGCCATGCGCATCGTGTTCATGGGCTCGCCGGAATTCGCTTTGCCGTCTCTCGCGACGCTACTGGCGAGCCGCCACGAAGTCGTTGCCGTGGTCACCCAGCCGGACCGGCCGGCGGGGCGCGGCCGCCAATGGACGCCGCCGCCGGTTAAGGTTTTCGCCCAGGCCCGTGGTCTGAAGGTCCTGCAGCCGGTCAGCGTCAGCTCGCCGCCGTCGGTCGAGCGCCTGCGCGCCCTCGAGCCCGACGTCGTGATCATCGCGGCCTACGGCCAGATCCTGCGTGAGCGGGTCCTCGAAGTGCCCGCGCGCGGCTCCCTGAACGTGCACGCGTCGCTGCTGCCGAGACACAGGGGCGCTTCCCCGGTGACCGCGGCCATCCTCGCCGGCGACGAGGTGACCGGCGTCACGATCATGGAGGTCGTGCGCGCCCTGGACGCGGGGCCCATAGTCGCGCGCCTGGAAACAGCGATATCGCCCCTCGATACAGCCGGGACCCTCGAAGCGCGGCTGGCGGAGGCCGGCGCTGGCCTTCTCATCGATACGCTCGATCCGTGGTACGAGCGGCGAATCGAGGTCCAGCCTCAGGACGACGCCCGGGCCACCTACGCGCCCATGGTGCGGCGCCAGGACGCGCTGATCGACTGGGCGGCGCCCGCCCGGCACATCTGGCGCCAGGTGCGCGCGCATAACCCCTGGCCCGTTGCCCATACGCTCTGGAAAGACACGGAGGTCCGGGTCTGGGAAGCCTGGCCCCTTGAAGGGGACAGCGAAACTGCCCCGGGCACCGTCCTCTTTCCCGAGCACCTGCCGCAGGGCGCGCCGGCTTCCGACGACACCTTCTCCGTTCAGACCGGATCCGGCCGCCTGGCGGTGCTGCGCGTACAGAGGACAGGGAAGAAGGCCCTGAGCGGCGCCGAGTTCGTCCGCGGCCGGCCGGGCATGATCGGGGCAGTCCTCGGCGGCTGATTGCCGCCGGCAGCGGCGGGCCTCTCTGGCGGTGCAGCCCAGCGGGCGAGGGAGGCACCCCCCGCTAGGTTTCGCTGGTTGCCGCGCTCTTCTCTGCTTCCTCCAGCGCCTCGGCCCCTGCCGCGGCCGGGGCGGCCTCCGCTTCTACGACCTCAGCGACGCGCGGGCTCTCGACCCTCGCCACCACTACGTCCGGGTCCGTCAGGACCGTTACATTGGCCGGCACGTTGAGATCGCGAACGTGGATCGACATGTCCAGCTCGGTGAGGACCGAGACGTCGACCTCGATGTGCGAGGGAATGTCGAGAGGCAGGGCCTCGATGTGGAGGGCCTCCGAGGGCTGCAGCAGCGTCCCCTGATGGGCGGAGACGGCGCCCGATGTTCCCGTCAAGACAAGCGGCACGTCCGCGCGCATCTTCTCGTGCAGGGCGACCTGGTAAAGGTCGGCATGGAGGATGCCGCGCGTAATCGGGTCGCGCTGGACGTGGTGGATGACAACGGGACGGGCAGAGCGTTCGCCGGATATCCGCACGTCGATCACTTCGTTCACTCCGGCAGCGCGGAGTGTCCGGACGAGGTCCAGGGCCGGCATCTGGACGGACACGGAGGCGACGTTGTGGCCGTAGATGTTGCCGGGGATGATCCCAGCGCGCCGCAGTTGGGCGACCTTCTTGCCCGTCACCTCACGCGGCTCGACGCTCAGCTCTTTGCGAGCCATGGGTTCTCCCTCCTCGGACTACGGTCAGCTTCGCTCGAAGGCGGCCTTGAACAGGCGCCGGGCGACAAAATAGCCGGCGCCGAGCGCGAAAGCGCCCGGCAACGTCAGGACGGCGTGCACGGTGCCGTTCACGCGGGGGGCGAGCAGCAAGAAGATGCGGCTATTCTCGACCCTGACATAGTCGCCGGTGATTATGGCAGCGGAGCTGTCTTTCATCTCGAAGGTCGCGGCCCTGGCCAGGCCGACGGCGCTGTTGCTGGCAACCACGGTTTCGGCGGTCAGACGTTGAACGGCCGACCTGTCAACGGTTGCGCTGGCCGCCGTCAGGTTACGCAGGGCGCTGCGGCCTACGTTCACGTGGTCGGTCTCAGAGCCATTGGTATGAACGCTGTCTTCCATCTCTGGCATGATCGAGCGACTCCGACGTTAGCAAAGCCCCATGGCCCGGTCAAGGAAACGCCCTGCGGGCAAGCTCCCCCGGCCCCAGGGCGACGCGATAGATCGTAAGCCTCGGGTTAACGTACACGACCTCGAGTGCTCCAGCGAGCCCGGTGTCGAACTTGGCCAGGCCGGGGGCCGGGTAGTAGAGCCTCTCTAGCTGACCAACGATGACGTAGCTCACGTCGTACTGACTCAGGACCTTGAGGGCCTGGCGCGGGTCGGGATCGGAGAAGAACTGGTCGACCTGACGCGCCCGCTGGTCGATGATCGGCCCGCCGAACTTGCCCCGCTGCTGCTTCTGGTGCCAGTCCCAACCCAGGACTGTGGGCAGACCGGTGTAGATCGAGAAGCGCGAGCCCCAGCGGTAGAGGTCGCTCCGGCCCTCGATGATTGTGGGGCTTCCCGCCACGTTCGCCCGCAGCCACTCGATACCCTGCCAGTCCCACTTCAGCTCAATGGGGCCCTTGGCGTCCTGGTAGATGGTCTTCTCCATGAAGGCGGCGCCGTCCAGGGTGTTCGGGAGGTCGACGAAGCGCTCATCGAGGCGAACAGGCGTCGCCAGGACGGGATATATGGCAGCGCCGGCGACCAACGCCCCGACAGCGAGGGCGCCGGCGAAGCGGGGCGCCCTCTTCAGCAGCGCCAGGGAGCCGGCGCCACTGTAGTCCGGCCGGACGACGAAGATCAGGTACCAGAGCGCGAATGATGCCGCGAGGCCGAACAGCACCCAGGCGTGGATGTAGAACTTGAACACCGTGTTCATGCGCGTGATGTCGCCGTTCAGGGTGACCAGGTCGACGCCAAGGCTCAAGCCGAAAGCGAGCCCCAGGATAGCCAGCAGGAACAGCCGCAAGCCAGCGTCGGGACGCGGCAGACGCAGCTCGCGCAGCGCGAGGTAAGCGATAAGCGCCAGAGCGGGGATCATCGCGCCGATCGTCGACTTGCCGCGGAAGAGGAAGACAAAAAAAACGGCGGCGAGCGTGGCGGTTGTCGAGATGACAAGGCTCAGCCAGAGCTGGCCGCCCAGGCTGAGCCGGTCATAAGCGCGCAAGGCGCCTGCGGCGCCCGGCCGCCGCGTGGCGGCAACCAGGAGATGTATCGGCGACGCGCGCAATGCGCGATAGAACTGGAACAGTAACAGGGCGCCCACCGGCCCAAGGAAGAGACCGAAGTGGGCGAGATACTGGTGGAGGGCCGTAGTCTGCTCCGAGGCGTGCAGGCCGCTGACCGGCGAGGCGTAGTTGCGCAGGAACGGCAGGTAGAGGAGGACCGACAGCCCGACGAGAAGGGCGCTCTTCGCGCCTAATCGGAGCGCTGTCGCGGCCAGCCCGCCCTCCTGGCGGCGCTCGCCGATGACGAGGGCCGTGACTGCCAGGAGCAAGAAGGGCGGGTAGTCCCACGAGTTCAGCCAGCGCAGGCTGCCGGTGATCAGACCAAGGAGGGCTATTAGGGCCCACTCACGCCCGCTCGACCTGTCGCCTCTGAGGCCGAGGGCGACGGCGAGGCTGCCGCCGATCGAGAGCACGCCGAAAGGGATCGCCATCATGTGGGCGTGGAGGTCGGCGAAGAGGAAGGTGAAGTAGGGAAACTCCGTGATCGGTGCGACCTGGCCCTGGGGCGCTGTAAGGATGCGGCTGGGCCGCCAGTAGTCGAATGGCTTGAGGGCGGCGCCATGGGCTGCCACCTGCCAGAGGCCACCAATACTGTTAGTCACGCTGCCGACAAGCGGCACACCGGAGTGAACATTCCAGGTACTAACGGCGGAGAGGCGCTCGACGAGCTCCCCCACGCCGTCGAGGTTGCCGAGGACGGCGACGAAGAAGGCCCCCGCGAGTCCGGCCGCGATGGCGCTCCAGGCGGCGATCGGCCGCCCGGAGCTTGAGCGCCGCAGCAGGCGGCGCGCGGCGGCGGCCATGTTGAAGGCCACGCAGTAAACGGCGGCCACGGTAAAAGCAAAGTACGTCGGCACCGCCAGGTTGAAGGCCACTTCCGGCGAGATGCCGGTCAGCCTGGTGAGCGTCGCCGTGAAGAACTGGCCCAGGTAGTAGTAGTTGATGTAGCCGCCCGCGAACCAGGGGTCGAAGGGCGGCAGAGTCGTGCTGCGCGTGATGGCCGTCAGGTAGGCGAGGTCCATTGGCTTCTCACCTCCCCGGTACGGGTGCCAGAGGTCGGGGTTCATGAGACGGAATTCGTAGAACACCAGGAATGCGACCAGGAAGAGGACCTCGCCGAAGGCCACCGTGCGCCAGTTGCGGCGCAAGAATTCGCCCAGCTCATCCCAAAAGACCGCGGCGACGAGAGCGGCGCCGGCCAGGAGGAGGACGAGGCAGCCCAGGATTGTCGAGCGCTCGAAGTGAACGAGCTTAAGGCTGACAACGAGCCACACGGCGTAGCCTAGCGCGAGTAGGCCAAGGGGCTTCGCCAGCAGGTAACCCCTGTCGGGCAGGCGCCGGAACAGGACCAGAGCGAATGGCGTCGCGGCAATGCCGGCCAGCTCGAGAACAATGAGCCAGTACAGGGCCGGATGGGTCGTCGCGAAGCCGGAGCCGGCGAAGACGTCTGTCCAGGTGCCGCCCGCGCGCTGGGTGGCGAGATCATCGGGCCGGAGAAGAAGGGCGTTCGTCGCCGAGTCTTTGGGCGGTACGTTGATCGCGCCGGCGGCCTTGGCCGGCTGCAGCAGCGCCAGGGCACGGTCGACGCTGAAAGCCGGAGTCTTCTTCCAAATCGTGACTTTGGGGTGGTCGTAGACGCTAAACGCCTCCTCCGCCCATTGGTCCGGGATGTCGATGCCGAAGAGCCGAGGATAGTTGTGGAACTCCACCACCTTCTCGAAGCCGAGCGACCCGTCGAAGAGGTACTTGTAGTAGAGGGTCGTGCTCGGGTAGCGGGCGGGGATGCGCGGGATCGAGTCGTAGAGCCGGTTGCTGCTCTCGACCACGTAGTCGACCTGCGAGAGCCCGCTGACCAGCTCGACGACCTTCTCCGGGGAATCCGGTATGTAGGGCTTGAGGGTCACGTGCTTGAACTCGTCGGGCCTGACCCCGGGAATGTTCAGGGGCAGGCCGTCGTCCCACTCCTGGTAGCTGAGGACCGAGCCGGCGCGCAGGTTCACGGCCATCCACTTCGAGGCCTGAACGCGGCTGATGTCCTGGCGGTATACACCCAGGAAAGCGATCGCCCACAGAAAAGCCCCGGCCAGGGTTAGCACGACCGCGCACCGCATCACCGCGGGAGCCACGCGGGTGAGGCCTGGGCGGAGGCGCGTCGCCAGCTGCAGCGCGCGTTCCGATGCCGCGAAGTCCCACAACGACACAAGCCCAAAAGCGGTCACGACGATCAGGCCCGGGTATATCGGGATGAAGTAACGCATCGTCGGGTTGAAGCCGCGGGCGATGAAGAGGAAGAAGAATGCTGCCCAAAACAGCGGCAGGAAGGTCGTGAAGTCGCCGCGGCGGATAATGCGAAAGAGGCAAAAGGCGACAGAACCGGCCGCGGCCAATGCCATAGGCGCGCCGAGTCCAAAGAAGACCATGTTCTTCAGCGGGAAGATAAGGAAGGGCCGCGCTATCCACTGGATGTTCGGCGGAAAGTCGGACCCGCTCTGCTGATTGCGCAGGCCGGCGATGTCGCGCAGGTACTTCTCTGAAAACGCGAAGTAGTGGGTTGGATAGAGAAACTCGAGTTTTGTGACGGCCCTCATGCTCAGGACGTCGTGCCGTAGGTTGAGGTCGACGTCGATAACGTCGAAGAAGCCCGGCCCGTTGAAGGCATACGGCTGGGCCGTACGGAATACGATGCCGGCAACGACCAGCATCACAACGCCGCCCAGCAGGCGGCCGGCCAGCCCTCGCCAGCCCACAGGACCCTCGATCTCGCCGCCGCCCTGCCCGCGGGGTGGCAAGCCCAACAGGGTCTGCCAGAGCGCTTCCACCTGGGGCCAGGAGCGGATGAGGACCGCCAGGGCCGGGATCACGAGCACGGGCAACGCGCTCAGCTTCGTCGCCAGCGCCAGGCCGTAGGCGAGGCCCGCGGCGACGTAGTTCCAGCGGCTGTCGGACTTCGTGATGCGCACGGAGAAATAAAGGACCGCCGTCACGAAGAAGGCGAGGAACGTCTCCATCCCGAAGAAGTGGGAGTACTGGATGTGGAGGACGGTCAGCGAAAGTAAAGCCGCCGCCAGCAGGCCGGCGCGCTTGCTGAACATTACCCGCCCCAGCTCGAAGACCAGCGCGATCGTGAAGAGGTCGAAGACCGCCGACAGCACCCTGCCGACGAGGTGGCTCTCATACTCCCCATCAAACCTGAAGCTGCCGTTCGGGTGCTGGAAGCTAACCCCAAAGAGGCCGGCCGCGCTCCTGAACCAGTCGGCCGTCCGCTGAGTCGAACCGTCCGGGTCTTTGTCGAGCCACTCGGCAACGGCTTTGTTCAGGAACAGGGGGAAGGTCCCGTAGACAAATGTGCTGCGGTCGCGCTTCTGGTCCTTGTTTAGGTCCAAGTAGGGGTTTAGAGGCGACCGCGCCGTGTCGAAGTACTGGCCGACGCTATCCGGGAGACGAATCTCGCTGGAGACGATTGAGAGGAAGCGCTCGTCCGGGTGAAGGTGCTGGCCGTCGTCCCAGTTAACGTTCTGGACGCGGATGAGGAAAGCAAATATGAGGATGGTGGCCAGGATGATGGCGGTGAGGCCATTCTCGCCCACCAGGTCTGCGCTGCGCAGGCCGGGCCTCTCTTGGGTTACGCCTTCGCTGCGTGCGCCTTCGCGCTCTCCGCGCTTCAGCCCAACGTCAGCCACGCCCGCGCGCTCTCATGGCTTGCGGCAATGGAAAAAGAGGTAGGCGCCACGGGAGTCGTCTCCGGGCCTGGCGAAGGGCGCCAGGAGGCGGGTGTAGGGCAGCAGCCTGTGCTTGTTCGGGAATAGCACCCAGCGGCCGGTGAGGCGGCGCGTGATCAGGGAAGGGATCGATAAGTAGTGGGCGAGGTCGAGGAGCATCGTGTCCCGGCGCGAGAAGTAGTAACGCCAGTCCAGTATGCGGAAGCCTGCACCCTCGAGCCATTGGGACCAGGTCGAGGGCGGCTCGATGTGGACGTGGCGGCTTACGCGGTTCATGAAGGCGCCGTAGGCCTTCGCGGCGGGCTTGAGTCGCACGGCCTCGAACAGGGAGGACCCCAGGAGGTAGCGCGGGAAGTGCTCGCTCGGCACCGTGACCACGCAGGTCGCGCCGGGCCGGGCGACGCGGAACATCTCCGTCAGTATCGCGGCCGGGCTGTCCGTGTGCTCCAGGGTAGAGTTGCTCATCACGGAGCCGAAGGTGTCATTCGGAAATGGCATACGCTCGCCGGAGGCCTCGACCAGAAGGCGGTAGGCAGAAAAGCGTCGCGAATACTCCACCTGCGACCGCCAGGGATCGAGACCAACGTCGACGGGCTCGTCGAAGAGAGCGGCGGCGAAGGTCCCGTCGCCGCATCCCACGTCGAGTATCGGCCGCGGGAACTCTACCTGGGAAAGGAGAACGCATTCCGCCGCGCGGCAGAGCACGCGGGGCAGAGTTACGTTGGCGAGGAGACGGTCGAGGAAAAGGTCGGGTGGCGGCTCCTGTCCGGTGTCCGGCGGGCCTTGCGGCATCAGCCGTGTGTCCCCACACTCGGCGCTGCCCTTCCCGCCGGTTTGCGCGCAGCCTCGCGGGCGAAAAGGTTCTCGTAAGCCTCGAGGGTCTTGTCCAGGGAGAACATCGCGTCGATCTCAGCCCTCGGCCGCGTAAACGCCGCGCGTTCGGCGAGGATACGGCCAACGGCCTCGGTCAAGGCGCCTGAATCGCCGACAGGTACGACCTCCCCCATTCCGGTCATGCGCACCGGTTGGCGGACGCCGGGAAGGTCGCTGGCAACGACCGGTGTGCCGCAGAGCATGGCTTCCACCTGGACCAGCCCGAAAGACTCGGTCATGTTCAGGCTGGGAACGAGCAGGCAATCGAGGTTGGCGTAGAAGGCCGGCATTCGCTCCGGCTCCAAAGTACCGATGAACTCCCAGTGATCGCCCATCGCCTCGATCCGCGGGAAGAGGCGCCGCCTGTAGTCCTCTTCGCCCATGATGTCCGCAAAGGGCCCGGCGAACAGCACCTTGATCTCAGGGAAGCGCTTGATCAGAGCCGGCGCCGCGTCTACGAGCGTCTCCACGCCCTTTTCGGCCGCGAAGCGGGCGGCGAAGCCGAGTACCGGGCGCCCCTCCAGGCCGTGAAACGCCCGGAAGGCAGCGACATCCTTCGGCGCCGGGTCGCTCATTATTACCGGCGGGAGGATGACATCGATCTTGGAGCAGAAGCGCTTCAGCAGGCGCGAATGGTCGGCGTAGTCGCGCGTATAAGCCACGATCCGGTCGGACCAGAGCGCGGCGAAGTAGTTGGCGGCGAAAGTAACCTCGTCGATCACCCGGTTGAGCGCACCCGGCGGCAGCTCGAGGTCGCAGTGGTAGGTGAGAATGCAGGGCTTCTTCAAGATGCGGGCGCGCAGGGCGAGGCCCCAGGCGTCGAACTGGGGCAGGTGGACGCTGAGGACGTCGTTTGCCCGAGCCAGGCGCGTCGCGTAGAAGCCGAAGGCCGGCATGATTACACCCTTGCTCAGCCGGAATGCAACGGGCACGCGGACAACCCGTACGCCGTTGAGTACCTCTTCGGCAGGCAGAGACCTCTCGTAGCGCGAGGTCAGGACGGTAACCTCGTGGCCCCGGCCGGCGAGGGCCTCCGCGAGGCGCTCGACGTAGATGGTCAGGCCGCTGACGTGAGGCCGGTAGTAGGTCAGGGCGACAAGGATCTTCATCTCCAGCCTCACGGGTCCCCGAACAGGCTGCGGTTCGCGGCTACCCAGTCGACCAGACGCCGGATGCCCTCTTCGACGCCGACTTTCGGCCGCCAGCCGAAGTCCCGCAGCGCCTTTGCCGTGTCGCAGAAGAAGACCTTCTGGTCGCCGGGACGCCAGTCGTCGAACGCCGGCGCGGGAAGCGGCCGGCCCACGGCGGAGCGCAGGAGCGGCTCGAACTCGCGCCAGACCGAGATCACGTTGTCTGCGCCGCCGCCGATGTTGTAGACCTGGCCGGCCGTGCGGTCGATATTCGCCACCGCCGCCTCGTAGGCGTCCAGCAGGTCATCGATGTAAAGCAGGTCGCGGACCTGCTTGCCGTCGCCGTAGATCGTGAGCGGCCGTCCCAAAACGGAGGCGATCACGAACCAAGCGACCCAGCCCTGGTCCTCGACGCCCATCTGGCGGGGCCCGTAAATGCAGCTCTGGCGGAAGACTACCGTACGCAGGCCGTAGATACGATGGTAGTCGCGCGCATACTGGTCGGCGGCGCCTTTGGAGCACCCGTAGGGGCTGTGAAAGTCGAGGGGGGCGTCCTCCGTCGCGCCGCGGGGCAAGTTCGCGTACGTGTATCGCGACTCTTCCTCTACGACCTGGACGTGGGCCATCTCGCCGTAGACCTTGTTCGTCGAGGCGAAGACGACGACGGCTCGAGGCGCGGCACGCCGGGCGGCCTCGAGGAGATTGAAGGTCCCGAGGGCGTTCACCTCGAAGTCAGGGCGGGGCTCGGTGACGGAGGTCGTGACGGCGGTCTGGGCGGCAAGATGGTAGACGACGTCGCGGCCGCTCACCGCGACCGCGAGCGTGGCGGCATCTCGAATATCGCCCTGGATGAATTGGAACCGTTCGGGATGGAGGGCGCCGAGCCAGTCGAGGTTTTGGCTGGCGCCCTTTCGCGACAGGTTGTCAAAGATCGCAATCCTGTCGCCGCTGCCGATAAGGCGATGGGCCAGATTAACGCCGATGAATCCCGCGCCGCCGGTGATAAGGACTTCGCGTCCCGCTAATGCGGCCAACAGTCTCCTATCGATCCCCGCGGAGATGATCGTACTACGGCGCGTCCCCCGCGGGCGACCGGAAATAATCGACGCCCGCGTTCACCTTCGACAGGCTGCCGGGGACTTACTTTGCCGAACGGCCGTTGCGATCGCTGACGCGAACCAGGGGCCGGCCAACGCCGTGATAGCGAAAGCCCGCGGCCTCGACCGAGGCGCGATCCAGGACGTTGCGCCCATCGTACACGAGCTTGCCCCGCATGGCTTCTCTGAGCGCGGTGAGGTCCAGCCCGGCGAATTCGGGCCAGTCGGTTAGCACCGCGATGCAGTCGGCGCCGGCCGCGGCCTCCAGCGCGCTGCGACAGATCCTGTCGCCTAT
>CAYRCD010000028.1:0-32307 GCA_964422735.1 uncultured Dehalococcoidia bacterium
AGCAGTTCGAGATCGAGCGCACGGGGCTCGAGGACCCGGCGATCATGCACTACACCTCGGGCACGACCGGCAAGCCCAAGGGCGCCCTGCACGTGCACCAGGCGGTGTGGGGGCATTACGCGACGGGTAAGTATGTGCTCGACTTGCACGAGGACGACATCTACTGGTGCACGGCCGACCCCGGCTGGGTCACCGGGACCTCGTACGGCATGTTCGCGCCTCTCACCAATGGCGTGACCTCGGTGATCTACGAGGGCGGCTTCTCGGCCTCGAAGTGGTACGAGACGATCCAGAAGTACAGGGTTACGGTCTGGTACACGGCGCCGACCGCGATCCGGCTGCTGATGAAGGCGGGCGAGCGCGTGGCCCAGCGCTACGATTTCTCTACCCTGCGCTACACGATGTCCGTCGGCGAGCCCCTGAACCCCGAGGCCGTGGTCTGGAGCGAGAAGGTCTTCGGCCTGCCCTTCCACGACAACTGGTGGCAGACCGAGACCGGCTCGATCATGATCGCCAACTACCCCTGGATGCCGATCAAGCCCGGCTCCATGGGCCGGCCGATGCTGGGGATCTACCCCGGCATTATCGACGAGCGCGGCAACGAGAAGCCGCCGGGCGAGGAGGGCGACCTGGCGGTGCGGCCGGGCTGGCCCTCGATGTTCCGCACCTACTGGCGCAACGAGGATATGTACCAGAGCAAGTTCAGGAACGGCTGGTACATCACCGGCGACCGCGCGCGCAAGGACGAGGAGGGCTACTTCTGGTTCATCGGCCGCGCCGACGACGTGATCAACACCGCCGGCCACCTGGTGGGGCCGTTCGAGGTCGAGAGCGTCCTGATCGAGCACCCGGCGGTGGCGGAGGCCGGCGTAATCGGCAAGCCCGACCCCGTGGCGATGGAGATCGTGAAGGCCTTCGTGGCCCTCAAGGACGGTTACGAGCCCACGGACCAGCTCCGACGCGAGCTAATAGGCTTCGCGCGCGAAAAGCTCGGCGCCGGCATCGCCCCGCGCGAGATCGACTTCCTCGACTCGATGCCCAAGACGCGCTCGGGCAAGATCATGCGCCGCCTGCTGAAGGCGCGCGAGCTAGGCCTGCCGGAGGGGGACACGAGCACGCTGGAGGAGGATTGAGGGGGAGGAGCGGAGAACCTCGGTCGTCACACGCCGTGCCGACTGTATTCCGGGACGGTCTGTAAAGGGTGTACTTCTTCAGCAACGAAGGCCACGAGCCGCCGCATGTTCACGTGGATCGTGACGATAACTCCGCGACGTTCTGGCTTGTGCCCGTCGACCTCGCCCGCAGCTCCGGTTTCGAGGGACGCGAATTAAGGCGAATTCGTGGCTTGCTGGCCGACAGAGAAGCAGAGATACTGGAGGCCTGGGATGGGTACTTCAGCGGTAGGAGCTGACGAACGAGTCCGAGGTGTGAGCACCACGGATGATATGCTCACGGTCGATCTCATGGATGGCCGGATCATCTCTGTTCCGCTGGCGTGGTTCCCGCGTCTCCTTTCAGCTTCCAAGGAGCAACGGCGGAACTGGCAGGTGAGCGCGGCCGGGTACGGGGTTCACTGGCCGGACGTTGACGAAGACCTGTCTACATCCGGCCTACTGCGCGGCGAGCCCGCGCCAAGAGCGTAGCCCCTCCACGCCGCAAGATCGACTTCCTGCCGGCGCCTAAGACGCGCTCGGGCAAGATCATGCGCCGCCTCCTCAAAGCGCGTGAGCTTGGCCTGCCGGAGAGAGACGTGAGGACGCTAGATGAGGATTGAGGGGCGAGGGGCCGGTGGCGCGGCATCTCGAAGGAGGAGGAAGCAGCGAATGGCATTTCAAATCCCAGGTGTATTCCCGATCGGGCTGAACGAGCGCGAGCTGGCGACTGTCGTGGCCGCCCTCAGGAATTGGCAATACGACGAAGAGGACGGCGAGAACCTCGAAGAGGCGTTCGGTGGGCACTTCAAGCGCCACCGGCCGCTCCTGGATGTGGAGATCGATGATCTCATCGAGAGCTTTGGCTTCGATGAGGCCCAGGGACGGCTGAGTAGGTAACAGTTCCTATCCGGTGGCGGCTCAAGTTGAGCCGGGTCTAGCCTGAATCCACCCCCAGCCTGACTGGGCGATCATCGCCCAAGCGATGACATCGTTCCTTTGGCCTTGACAACATCTGGCGCAGACTCCTACACTTCCCTACACATTCGCCAAGGGGGAACGTGTGGTAGACGGCTCACTTCCAGAGGACATCAACGCCGGAGAGTACAGAAGAGTTCTTAATAACCGTTTGCTGTTTGTAGAAGGCCAGGTCGAGGTCCTTGCCCGGCAGATCGCCAGCCTTGAAGAAACACGATCGTCCTTAGCTGAAGAGGCGATCCGTATCAGGACGCTCCTCGGCGTCCACGATAACGAGCGGCCACGGGCGGAGGGCCAGCTTCAGCATCAGCATTCCCAACGCTGGAAGAGTGCCGCGGACGTGGTCGTTGAGTACTTGGACGAAGTCGGCGCGCCAGTTCACTATCGCGAAATTGAAAAGGCGCTGCGCGAGCGCGGCGCGGTGTCTCTTGGGGGAAAAGACCCGGCAAATTCCCTTCTCGCCCGTTACTTTGCCGATCCCCGGCTGCTTCGCGTGTCGCGAGGCACCTACGCGAGCAAGAGCAAGTGGACTGGCAGAGGCTTGAGCTCGCGAAAGCGCCGGAGGAGGCGGGCATGAGCGCTAGAGGAATGCGGCGTGCGAGCGGATCGGGCGAGTCCCGCCTGGCCAATTGGGAGATTACCGTGTTGGCGCTTTGGCGTCTTGGAGGCTCCTTCGAGCGACAGAGTACAGAAGATGTGGCTGTGGAAGCTTGGAAGCTCGCGCCTCAGCGATTTAGCTGGCAGAAGTACCCAGAGCACCCCAACATGGACACCGCGAGGGTCGCCCTTACGGATGCGAAGAAGGCAAAGAACGGGTCGCTGGTCGATGGGGACAACAAGCGGCGTGGCGAGAAGGCCGAAAAGACAGGCTGGCTCCTAACGCCGGCTGGCGTCGCGCGGGCGAAAGAATACGAAACACTTCGCAGTGGCGAGATGGCCGGACGCGGCGCCAAGCTTCGCCGCGCAGACAGTGAGGCGCTCGACCAGCTGCGAAAACACGTGGTCTTTGTTGAGTGGCAAGCTGGCCGAACGCTAATACAGTATCCGCAAATCGCCGACGTTGTGAACCTTCCGGCGGACGCCCCAAAGCAGGTCACGCGTCGACGGCTGATTGAACTCGTGAATGCAGCGAAGGCGGCAGACGACTCATCGGTTGGAGGTTTCCTGAAATGGCTTCTGTCAGAACTCGTGAACTGACCATTCAGCGGACGCCGCGGGGGTTCCAGCAGGATGTCGAGAACGCCATGGGGTCCGACCCAATCCGAGCTATCGTCGAGCTTGTCACAAATTCTGACGACGCGTACTCGAAGATCCCAGGATCAAGGCGCGGCGACATTCGGATCGAGGTCGAACGGCGTCGCAAGCAGCATCGCAAGGACGAAACAGTAGTCCGAGTGTTGGACAAAGCCCTGGGAATGACGCCAGACGAAATGGTAACGAAGCTCACCTGGGAGGGAGGGCGAACGAGCGCATTCGAGCAAGGAGAGGACGTCCGCGGTCTTCTGGGCAGGGGCGCGAAAGATATCGTTCACTTCGGCCCCGTGAAGTTCGACTCCACGCGCCAAGGCAAACGTGGAATCCTCGAATTTCACTACGACGTTTCGCCGACCGGCCGGGCCACGCTCTACGAGCAGGCAGCCGAGAAGCGGACGTCCCATGGCACGGAAGTCACTCTTAGCATTCAGCCCCAGTTCTCGTTTCCTCTCCAGGAAAAACTCTGCAACCGGCTAAGCAGGCATTTTGCTCTTCGACCAATCCTGAGAGACCACAACGGGCGCCGGGTGGAACTCGTAGACAAGAGCCAGAATCGCAAGGACTTGCTCACGTACGTACCGCCCCAGGGAAGACATATAGAAGTGGCCACCGAGCGTGAAATCCCCGGCTATTCCAACCAGAAGGTTACGGTCGATCTCTTTGAGGCGGCCGACACGCTCGACGATGGAGAAGAGCGAGAATTCTGGCGCCACTCGCTTCTGGTTCAGTCCGGCCGGGCCGCATACGAGATTTTCGAAGGCAAATTCCGGCGGGACCCATGGTCGACTTACCTTGGGCGCTTGTTCGGCGTTGCCGAGGTCCCCGGAATCCGTCAGCTAATCCAAGACTACGACGATCGCATCGAAAAGGGCGAGCGGCCTGATGAGTCGAATCCCGTACGCCTCGTTAGACGAGACCGTTCTGGTTTGGCGGAGGATCATCCATTTGTAAAGGCGCTGTCGAAGGTCCTTGAGGAGGTCCTTGCTCCTCACCTCGAACGCATTCAGGCAGAGGTCGAAAAGTCACGCGACGCGCCGATTAAGAGCGACCTCGCGAAGAAGCTGAAGGAATTGGGGCACCTGTTATCGCAGCTCCTGAGAGAAGAATCGGCCGCCGGTGGTCTAGAGGGCTCTGGCGGCGACCTCCCGTCGCTTGGCTTGACCGCATTCCCGTCGACGCGCATCGTGCCGCCAGGTAAACCGGGCGCCGTCCTAGTTCGGCTTCGGACGGCCGACATCCTGCCACTGGATCCGGCCCCCGAGATCAATGTCAGTGTCAATCACGACTCCGGCGAGACAGCGTCTGAAAGGCTCGCGCTGAAAGATCGGGGTGGGTACTTCAGCAAGAGCTTTCAGGTCATGGGCAGGCGCGACGGCGAGATGACGGAGCTAATCTTCGAGTACATGGGCTCGCGGGTGACTTGCGTCGTCGAATGGAGGGAACCCATAGTGCCACCGGTAGAGAAACTCGAGTTCGAATATGCGCACTATGGAATAAAGGATGGCGGAAGCAGAGCTATTAAGCTTCTCTTGCCGTCCCATTTGGTCCCGTCCTCAGCGCCTACCAGGCTACTCGCAGGGAGCCCGAATATTTTCGTTCCGGGGGGCGACTGGGTATTCGGCTACGACCAAGAACGTGCAACGTTCGCCTACGTCTTGGACATCCGCGGCCGTGGAGTTGGGTCCAGAGCGAAGCTGACAGCTGCACTCGACGAGCAAACTGCCGAATGCGAACTAACCGTGGTCGCCTCTGGCGCTCAAGGGATAGTCGCGATCAATCTCAATGAGCTTGACGTGCCGCAGCGGTCCTACATGTCCCCTGACGGCGGAACCCTGAATGTAAACGCAAAGGATCCGTCGATCTCGCGCTATCTCGGGTCCAAACGTAAGGCCTGGCCGGGTCAGGACCAACTGCACTTCAGGACAATGCTGGCTGAGATAATCGCTCTCACTATGAGTCGATACGTCATTCAGCAGCGTCGACTGGAAGGGAAGATGACGGCCTCTGACCTCTTCCGCGAGCACTCAAGGCTGATGGATAAGTGGCTAACGAGAGTGCACGCAGTTTTGGTCCCGACAAGCGACTTGCCTCGCCTGTCTTGACCAGCATTGACGGAGTCGGAAACACCGACGTGGACCGAAGCGGTCCCTCTTTGAAACCTCACCTGTAGAGGCTCAAATTCCCCTTCCAAACGCGCAGCTCTTCGCCGGCGGGGTCGTTCTCTGCGCGGGAGGGGACGTCGAAGGCCATGGTGCCACGGTCCTGCGAGTCGAAGGCGGGCCAGCGGGGCAGGCCCTCGAAGTGGCGATTGACATCCCGGGCGCTGGAGATCCTAGTGCCGCATGTCGACGGCCGGGAGTAGCCCTCATGCTTGCGTTATGGGCCACTTAGAACGCGCTACAACGCTCACTCCGGCAGCAACCGCAGCGCGTCGACGTGGCGGGGGCGCAAGACGGCGAAGTGCCGGTGGTCGAGCGTGGCGAGCTTTGGTTCGTTGAGGCGCTCGACCAGGGCAAGGACGGCGGCGTCGACGAAACCGATGTCGGCATCGGCGTAACGGTCGCACAGCTCGCGGACGCGATGGTAGTCCTGGTCCTCCAGGTCGAGGACCTGATAGGCGCCGGCGGTGATGTCATCGAGCAGCGCCAGCAGGATACCGGTATGCAGACGGGTATGTATCCAGTAGTCGACCTCGACGAGGACCGGCGAGGGGATGATCAGCGGCTCGCCGGCGGTCTCGATGAGCCGGCGGCAGGCCTCGTGGTCGGCATCGCGTCTGTCTAATGACGCGTAGAGCGGTCCCGTATCCAGGACTAGCGCCAAGCGCGGGGCTCCGGGCGTTCGTCCGCCGTGCGCCTGGCCGTGTCGCTGCGGCCGGAATCGCCCAGGCCGAGGCTGCGAGGCTTCGGGCGGTGCGCGGCGGCCTTCTGTTCAATGGCCTCTCGTATGAGGCTCGCCATCGAAGTGCGCCGCTCGGCAGCCATCAGTCTCAGTTGCTTGAGCAGACCTTCGGGCAGGGAGATCGTGGTGCGCTTCATTCCATCACATCTCAAGATGACCAGGCCGCACCGCCAGGGAAGCCTGAAGGCTTCCGCTACATATGAGCGCATGCGTTGCTTTACCTGTACAGCGAAATATCGCCCCTCCACACCTTGCGCTCTTCGCTGCGAGGGTCGTTCTCGGAGCGCGACGGGGTGTCGAAGACCATGGTCGCGCGGTTGGTGGCGTCGAAGGCGGGCCAGTGGGGCAGGCCGGCGCCGTTGGGGTCGCCGTTGCGGGCGAAGGTTGCCCAGGCCTGGCTCATGACCGCGGCGAGGGCGTGGCGGTCGGCGCGCTCGCCGGTCATGGGCACGTCGTCGACGTTGTCGAACACAAACGGTATCTCCATGGCGTGGGCGGCCTTGTAGAGGCCGCCGAGGAAGTCGCTCTCCCAGGCGAAGAGGTACATGAAAACGGGGGCGCCGCCGGCCCCTTCGGCTGAGCTCAGGGCAGGCGCGGACCGGCGCTCGGCGACGACGTTGGCGGCCAGGCGGCGAGCCTCGCTGTTGATTCCGACGAGAAGGTCCCAGGGCGTGGCGTCGGGACGGTTCTTGCGGTAGACCGCCAGGATCTCCTGCCAGCGGTCGCCGAGGAGGGGCTTCAGGCGCTCTTCAAGCTCTGGCTCTTCGAGACGGCGGCGGCGAGGGTCACGGGCCAGGAACAGTGCGGCTTCGTCTTTGTTGGTGCCGAGGAGCAAGGGAACGTCGACCGAGGTCGGGCAGGCGACGGGGTCGAAGGGGTGGGTGGGCATGAAGTCGCCGTCCATGACGGGGGCGAAGTTCAGGGCGCCGCCACCGCCGCCGTCACCGGCCTGGACGCCGATGGCCTCGGTCAACTGCGCGTGGGGCAGATCCTGAAGCTTCTCCAGCTCGTTTTTGTGGATGCCGAGCTTGGCCAGCAGGCGCTCCGCGGCCGGCGTGGCCCGCGATGCCGTCACCGCCGTGATCGTGACGCTGCTCTCGACGATCGCGCGGTGGAAGAGGCCCCTGGCCGAAGGCATGGCCAGAAGCGAGCACACCTTCCGGCCGCCGCCGGACTCGCCGAAGATGGTGACGTTGCCCGGGTCGCCACCGAAGGCCGCGATGTTGTCGCGCACCCACTGGAGGGCGAGGACGCAATCGAGCCTTCCGGCGACACCGGAGCGGGCGAAGTCGGTCCCGCCGATATCGGCGAGATGGAGGTAGCCGAAGAGGTTGAGGCGGTGGTTGATGGTGATGACGACGGCGTCGCCGCGCTTCGCCAGGTTGGCGCCGTTATACCAGCCCTCGGAGCCGGCGCCCGCCGCGTAGCCGCGTCCGTGCAGCCAGACCATGACCGGCCGCTTGACGCCATCGGCGAGGCCGGGCGTCCAGAGGTTGAGGACGAGGCAGTCCTCGCTCAGGGGCAGGTTCGGCAGCTCGCCGATGGTGCGGATGTCGGCCAGCGTCTCGGTGCCGCCGGCGACGGCCCCGGCCTGGGGGCAGATCGGCCCGAACTCGGTGGCGTCGCGGATGCCGGTCCAGGGCTCCGGCGCCAGCGGCGGCAGAAAGCGCCTCTTGCCCGCGGTCGAAGCGCCGTAAGGTATGCCGCGAAAGACGTGGACGTCCTTGTCGTTCGTACCCTTGAGCTTGCCGTGGGTGGTCTCGACGATGCGTTCGGCGGTGGTGGTCATTGCTTACTCCTGCTTGGGTTTCGCGGACGCTTGGGGTTTTCGATCCGCGGACTGTGGTCCGCGGCTATGGCACGTGAAGGTGGCTGCCAGCGTTATGCTACTCCCTTCGGCAGCGGTAGCCGCCGGCGCGAGGAAGAGCGCTGACTAATGACCGCTAACCGGCGGCGGCCACGTCCTGGTCCTTGTACTGGAGCTCGTAGAGGCGGAAGTAGACGCCACGCTTCTCCAGGAGCTCCTCATGGGTGCCGGTCTCCACGACGCGGCCCTGGTTGAGGACGAGGATGCGGTCGACGAAGCGGATGGTGTTCAGGCGGTGGGCGATGATGATCGAGGTCCGGTCCGCAGTCACGCGGCGGATGCTGCGCTGAAGCGAGGCCTCGGTCTCGGGGTCGATGCTGGCCGTGGCCTCGTCCATAACGAGGACGATCTTGGGGTTGAAGGCGGAGACGCGGGCGAGGGCGAGCAGCTGCTTCTGGCCGGTCGAGAGGTTGGCGCCCCTCTCCGCCAGGACGCTCTCATAGCCGTTGGTCATCTTCATGATGAAGGCGTCGGCGCCGACGAGGCGCGCGGCGGCCTTGACCTGGTCGAGGGATATCGAGGGGTCGCGCATGCGCACGTTCTCCTCGATCGTGTCGGTGAAGATGAAGGGGTCCTGGAGGACGAGGCCGACGTTGCGCCGCAACTCCCGCTGGGGCACATCCCGGATCGGCACGCCGTCGACCAGGATCGCGCCCCGTTGGACGTCGTAGAAGCGGTTCAGGAGGCTCATCATCGTCGATTTGCCGGCGCCGGTGGCGCCCACGATTGCCACCTTCTCCCCGGGCTCGAGGACGAAAGACACGTCCTTCAACACCCAGTTGCCCTCGTCGTAGGCAAACCAGACGCTGCGGAACTCGATCCTGCCTTTGACGTCGGTGATGTGGAGCGGGTTTTCGACGTCGAGGACCTCCTCGGGCTCGTCGAGGACGCCGAAGATTCGCTCCGACGACGCCATCGCGGCCTGCAGGGTTGTGTAGCGATCGGAGAGGTCCCGTATCGGCCAGTAGAAGCGCTGCATGTACTGGATGAAGGCGACGAGGGTGCCGAGGGTGATCTCGTTCCGGATCACGCGGCCGCCACCATACCAGAGGATCAACGCCGTGGTAATTGCCCCGAACAGGACCACCGTGGGCTCGAAAATCGCATACCAGCCGAGGACCTTGAGATTGGCCCTCAGGAGCCCACGGTTGCGGTCGCTGAAGCGGCGCAGGTTCTCCTTCTGGCGGTTGAAGAGCTGGATGACCGCCATGCCGGTAATGTTCTCGTTGAGGTAAGCATTGATCCGCGCCAGCCAGGCCCGCTGCTCCCGATAGCCGTCGCGCTGGGTATAGGCGAAGAACTGAACGCAGACGATCATGAAGGGCAAGACGGTGTACATCAGCAGGGCCAGCCGCCAGTCGAGGGCCAGCAGCACGAAGATGACGACACTGACCATGAGCAGGTTCGCGATAATCGAGACGACGCCCTGAGAGATGACCTGCTCGAGGGTCGCCACGTCGTTCGTTAGACGGGTGACGAGCCGGCCCACGGGGTTGCGGTCGAAGAAGGCGATCGACATGCGCTGAAGATGGGAGAAGAGCTGGAGACGCAGGTCCATCATCACGCGCTGGCCGACATAGGTCATGAGCACGCCCTGGGCGTAACGCATGACGAATATGCCGGCGAGGCTGCCCACGAAGAGCAGGACGAGAAAACCGAGCCGGTCGGTGCGCCCCTTCGAGATCTGGCCGTCGATCGCTTCTTTGAGGATCAAAGGTCCGACGATCTCGAGGAAGGCGACCACGATCATGAGGAGGACGGATACGAGCAGGGGCGCCAGATAAGGCTTCAGATAGCCGGCGAGGCGCCCGGCAACGCGAGAGTCGTAGGCCTTACCGATGACCTCGTCTTCGTCCCAGGCGAAGTCGGTGGTCACGCGGGCCTTCCTCCGGCCGGCGTCTCGGCGTCCTCCTCGATTTGCTCGGCCAGGAGCTGGCGGCGGTAGAAGCCCGCGTAAACGCCGCCGATGCGGATCAGCTCATCGTGCGTGCCGACCTCGGCGATACGGCCGTCTTCAAGGGCGACGATGAAGTCCGCGGTCCTCAGGGTCGAGGTGCGGTGCGCGATGATGATCGTGGTCCGCTCCTTCATGAACCCGTGCAGGCGCTTGAGGATTTCCTCTTCCGTGTGTGTGTCGACATGCGAGAGGGCGTCGTCGAGGACCAGGAGCGGCGGCCGTTTCAAGAGGGCGCGCGCGAGCGCCGTCCGCTGCTTCTGGCCTCCAGAGAGCGTGACGCCGCGTTCGCCAATCACTGTCTCGATGCCGTCGGTCAGCTGATCGAGGTCGTTTACGAGCTGCGAGGTCTCGACCGCGTAGCCGAACTCGGCCGGCTCGGGGTCCATGCGGCCGTAGGCGACGTTGTCGCGCAGGCTGTCAGAGAAGAGGAACGTCTCCTGGGGCACGACGCCGATCGCGGCGCGCAGGTCCTCGAGCGAGAGCTCGCGCACGTCGACGCCATCGATCAGGACCTGGCCGTGCCAGGGGTCGTACAGGCGCGCCAGGAGCGCGACCATCGTCGTCTTACCACCGCCGGTTCCGGCCACGATTGCCACGGTGCTGCCCGCCGGGATCTTGAGGTTGATGTCCTCGAGGACGGCGCGGTCGGTGTAGCCGAACGTCACGCCGCGGAACTCCAGCTCGCCGCGCACCTGGTCGAGGTGGGTCGGATGCTGGGGGTCGCGGATGCGGGGGACGGTCAAGAGCACCTCAGTGATTCGCTTCATCGCTGCCGTACCTTGCTGAAGCGCCGTCGCCGTCCAGCCCAGGCCCATCACCGGGTTGGCGAGGATCGCGAGGTACGTGTTGAATTGGACGAACTGGCCGATGGTGATCTTGCCGCTGACGACGTCGTGGCCGCCGAACCAGAGAACGAGGATGGTGCTCGCACCGGTCAGCACGGCCATCAGTGGCCACATCGCCGACGTGTAGTAGGCCCACGACATCGACCGCCGCATCATCTCCTGGTTCGCTTCCGCGAAGGTCGTCGTTTCAGACTCCTCCTGGGCATAGGCTTTGATCGTGCGCATGCCGGAGATGTTCTCCTGGACACGGGTCGCGATCTGGCCGAACTGATCCTGCACGGCGCGGAACCTGCCCTCGACGGTCAGGTTGAAGTACATGACCGCGAAGGCGATAAGGGGGAAGTAGGCGATCGCGATCAGCGCCAGGCGGACGTTAATGGTCAGGAGAAAGCCGAGGCCTATGACCATCATCGTGAGGATGCGGGCGATATCGATCAGGGTCGGTCCCATGAGGTCGCGGATGACCTGGAGGTCGTTGGTGCAACGCGCCATGAGGTCGCCGGTCTGCGACTCGAGGTAGAAGCGCTGGTCCAGCTCCATCAAGCGGCGGGCCAGGTCGTTGCGCAGGTCGAACTCCACGTAGCGCGACGTTCCGGAAACGAGGTGCCGGGCGGCGAAACGGAGCACGCTCTCGATCAGGGCCAGGCCGAGGATTATGCCCCCGTAACCGGCCAGCTTCGCCGGGGACGGGCCCCCCCGCAGGCTGTCGACAGCATCGCGGACGACGACGGGCGGCAGCATGACCACAAGCGAGGCGCTGAGGAGGGCAAGAAAACCGATCAGATAGCGCCACTTGTAGCGCTTGAGGTACTTGAATACTTGATTACCGGACAATGGGGGGTCCCAGTGGCTGGAGTTGCGACTGACAAAGCTCTAGGATGCCAAACCTGGAAGGCCGGAACAAGTTTGAAGCAGCGGGTTGACGGCGTGCCGCTTCCCGAAGCGGCACTACGTTGCTTGCCGTCTCCGTTGTCGCCGTCACCGTTCTCGCCAGGGCACTGGGTTAAGATCAAGCATATCGAGGCTGACCAGCTTGAGCGCTAACGATTATCACTTCGTCTCTCACTGGCGCGTCCAGGGCGACCCGGGAGAAGTTTTCGACATCATCTCCGACAGCCGTGAGCTGATCCGCTGGTGGCCGGCCGCCTACCTCGACGTGCTCGAAATCCAGCCCGGCGACGAGGGCGGCGTTGGCAAGGTTGTGCGGGTGGCAACGAGGGGATGGTTGCCGTTTACCTTGAACTGGCACTTCAGCGTCAGCGAAGCGGAGAGGCCGCGGCGGATCGCGATCAAGGCCTGGGGCGACTTCAGCGGTACAGGGGTTTGGACGTTCGACCAGGACGGGCCCTGGGTCAAGGCCAGCTACGACTGGCGGGTGAGGGTATCGAAGCCGCCGATCAAGTACCTCTCGCCCCTTCTCAGGCCCGTGTTCGAGTTCAACCACCGCTGGGCGATGGCCAGGGGGGAGGAGAGCCTGCGCCTGGAGGTCGACCGCCGCCACACACGCGACGAGGACCTCCACCTCCTGCCGCCCCCACCCGGCCCCACGAAGCTGCCCGCGAGGCAGATCTGGCTGGGTGTCGGATTGGCAGCCTTCCTGCTGGTGTTACGGCCCCGGCGGCGGCCGAAGGGATAGGCAGGGAAGCAGGTCCCAGACGATGTCGATCTACGAAGAACGTCACACTTCCCTTGACCGGGGCGCTTTCGCGGCCTATCTCGAGCTATGCCGCGAACAGACGTGGCCGGCCGTCGCCGGGCAAGGCGGGCGCGTCCTCTGCCTGATGAGCGGGCTGATCGGGGCCCCCGCGACCGAGCTGCTCCAGGTCACGGCTTTCCCGGACTTTGCAGCCTGGGAGCGCACCCAGAAAGTCGCGGCGAGCCGCCGCGGCGACCTGGTTGAGGCGGAGGAGGTCAGGCTGCTGCGGGCGATCGCGGCGCGGCCGAAGGACGTGCTTCCGGACGACGACCGTCGCGCCGTTTACGGCTATCGCCGCTTCTCCACCCGCGCCTCCGACCTCGAAGAGTTCGCGATGTGCTCGGGAGAGGGCGTCTGGCCGCGGATTGAGGCCCAGGGGGCATGCATCCTCGGCCTGTGGACGACTATGGCAGCGACAGACCCGCAGGAGGTTATCCTGCTCACCGGCTACCACGGACCGGCGCATTGGGAAGAGACGCGCGGCAACCTGCCGATGCCGGCTGGTTTCGACCCGGAGCTATGGCAGAAGGGCCAGCGCCTCGGCGCCCGGCGCAACGAGTTGACGCTAAAGACATGGGTAAAGCTCATGCGGGCCCTCGTGCTCGACGGTCAGCAGGTGAGTGGGGCGTAGAGGTCTGATACGGAATTTCGGATGAGTAGTCATGCAGCCTTGTCAGGGTTCACACGATAAAAGGGCGCGATGACGATATGGCAGGCGGTCTGGACGCTGACGGCCGGGGGACAATCGGGGAACACCTGCCTGGCGGTGAAGAGACAGCGGCGCCGTCGCGGACCAGCCGCGTGAATTGGAATTACCTCAGCTTCCGAACCAGCGCTTGCGTCTTGATGAGGCAAACTCACTCTTCTCGGCTGCGGTCTCTAGAGAGGGTTCCGTGAACGGGGCGACCACCGATGGGCCGGTGAGGAAGTCGGCATCGACACGTCCGACCCTGTGGTCGCCGAACTCGATGTAGCACGACCCGGCGCCGTCATACGGCGTGGCCGAGCCTTCATTCCGTAGCCTCACGATCAGATGCTCCGCGACGGCGCGGCCGGCGCTTTCGGCAAAGATTCCCGCCTTCGGCACCGGCGCACTCGTGACGTCACCGATGGCATAGACGTCCGGGAAACGTGTCGACAGATTCGCCTTATCGACCGGAATCCAGCCGTCGACAGCGAGACCGGACGCCTCGACGACGGCAGGGACACGGTGAACCGGGACGCCGAGAAAGAGGTCATAAGGAATCGTGGTGGCGTCTCGGAGCCGCGCGGTCTTCGCTGCGGCATCGATGGCCGTCACGACCTGGTTCGGCACGAAAGCGATGTTCCGCTCGCGGAACCGGTCCAGGATCGCCGCCGACGCCGGAGCAGATGCAGGGATCGGGATACCCCAAGGCGACACGACGCTGATGTTGATGTTCCTTCGCACGCCGCGCCCCGAGAAATATTCATCGAGCAGCATCGCCGCCTCGCAGGGCGCGGGCGGGCATTTGAAAGGCTCACTCAGGACGGCGACGACAAACTTCCCGGATGTCACATCCGGAAGCACGTCACGCAGTCGCATGGCACCCGCGACCGAGTAGAACTCGTGGCCGCCTTCAACGAAACCCGGCGTCGCCCCGAAGTCGTAGTCGGCCCCGAGGGCTACGACGAGCACGTCGGCGTTGTATGCGCCCTTGTCCGTCACGACGCGACGCGACACCGGATCGATCGAAGTCACCATCTCCTGACGGAACTCCACGCCGGGCTTGTGGATCATTCGGTAGGAAAGGCTGACATCTTCCCGGCCCTGGCGTCCAAGCATCAGCTCGAACTTCGAGAAGCCGAATATGAAGGCCTCATTCTTGTCGATGAGTGTGATCTTGATCCCGTCGTTGAAGGCGGCTGAGAGGCGGGCCGAGAGTTCCAGGCCACCGAAGCCGGCTCCGAGAATGACTACGTTGAACGCGTTGGGCATCACGTCTTCCCTCCTTCCGCATCACGGGCTGGCACTCCGAGAGACCGCGCGGACGGCCAGTTTCATGATTCCACGACTGTATCAGGTTCTGGCGAAAGCCCCACTCCGCACTTTGATTCTGACCGCCTCACGTTGGTGCTCGACATTCGTCAGCTCTGCCAGGCAGGGGGGCCCGCAAGGCGAGTCCTTCTTAGAGTCACGACGACCGTCGACGCACCATCCCCCCGTAGTGTGTCAAGAGCCCGCACCCTGAAAGGGAAAGAGAGAGGGCAGCGCGAACGCCTCTCTTTCTTTGCCCGGTATCTAGCCAAGCCGGGCCGCGTCTGGGAGCCTCGCTCTAGGCACCTTGACCGCGGCCGCGCCCCCCGCCGAACATGGCCACGATGAAAGCCGAAGCCCGCGTGCTCCTGCTCGGCTCCAGCCTCTTCACCTTCAGCGACAGCGGGGCGGAAGGCACGCTACCCGCCCTCGTCTCAAAGGAACTGCAGGTCCTCGCGCCCGAGACGAAGTGGAGCGGCGAGGGCCGCCTACTGCTACACAGCTCGGACATGCTCGACAGGGCGATGAGGATGCTCGGCGGCGAGCACCCGGATGCGGTCATCGTCGACCACTCGACATTCCAGTTCCTGCACGAAGCCGTGGTCATTCGCATCGGCAAGCGCTGGCCGCGGCTGTATCCAGCGGCGAGCGCTCTCCTGCAGGCTTACAAGAGGCTGTGCGGCGGCAATTACGAGGGCGGCAGGGAGGTGCGCGGCCGCCTATTCACTCTGTCACGTCAGCTGGCCCTCATGGTTATCGGCGGCGATCTCGAGGTCACCCCTGAACAGGCGCTCGCCAACTCAGAACGGCTCCTCGACTTCCTCCTGACACTCGAAGACGTGGCCGTCATCAGCCGGGACCCATTGAAATCGTGGTTCGAGCCGCAGTCAAAGACCAGCTTGACTGAGCAACGCCTTGTCTATGTGCGCGGAGGCTTGCGTGACTATTGCCAGCGACGGCTCATCGTGCGCTACGACTTCCAGGAAGAGCTGGGGCGTAGAGGTTCGTCGATCCGTATGCACGATGACCTGATCCACTACAGCCTTCAGACCCGGCAGCAAGAGGCGGCCATTATTGCGCCCATGGTGCTTGCGGCCGTAAGGGGCTAGGCGGAGGTCGAAGCCCACGGCCGTCGAGCATCCGCACTGCCAGCGCTGCAGCTCGTCCGACGCTGCACGGCCTGTTGATAAAGAGTGGCTGCACCCGTAGCATTGCAATAGGGTCGCGGCGAATCGGTCGCGACGGAGGGTCGTGTTATGGGCACAGCCGCCGCCAAGCTGAAGGTCGTCGCGCCCTGGGTGACCATCGCGGGGGTAGTTACTCTCCTCGCGGGCCTGGCCTGGGACGCGATCCTGCACAAGCTCGATCCCGAGCTGGCGACGCGAGAGAGCGTCTTCTCGATCACAAACCCCGGCCACGTCCTCTTCGGCGGCGGCATGGCGATCGTTGTCCTGGGAGCCCTCATGTATCTCGCGGGGCGCGCGCTGGAGGCGTCGGGGCGCCGCGCGCTGCTGTTCGGCGGCACCGCCGCCGGCCTTGTTGCCTTCGCGATGACTTCCTTCGCGATCGCTGCCTCCACGGGCAGCCTGGGAGGGCCGGAGCACGTTCACGACAACGGCACGGTCCACACGGATGCCGAGCACAAGGACTTCGTCGCCGGCCAGGCCAAGAATCCGGCTTCATCCTCGTTGCCGGGCGTGACCCACGACCATGGCGAGGCAGTGGCGATCACGGCGCAGGACCTGGAGGCCGCGGCGAAGCTGGTCAGCGACGTAAAAGCCGGCACGGCCCGCCTCAACGACTTCCAGGTCGCCAGAGCCGAGGGCTACACACCGATAACCTCCGGCCGTAGCGGCCTGACGCACTATCTCAATCCGGCCTACTACCTTGACGGCAAAAACGTCGAGCCGGACAAGCCCGAAGTGCTCATGTACGCGCGCCTCCCGGGCGGGGAGCAGAAGCTGGTCGGGGTGATGTTCCTGATGATGCCGGGGCGGACGGGGCCGCGAGTTGGAGGCCCGCTGACGGCCTGGCACGCCCACGACAACCTCTGCTACAGCAGCACGACGGGAATCATCGTCGCCCTCACCGGCGCCGACGGCAAGTGTCCGGCCGGCTCCGTGTTCCGGGGGGTTACGCCGGAGATGATGCACGTCTGGGTCGTGGACAACCCCAACGGCGTCTTTTCCGACGACATGGAGCCGGCGGCGCTCTTGAAGCTGCTGGCGTCGAGCGCGACCAAGCCCTAAGGGCAAAGAGGCCGGGCCGAATGGTTATCGATCCGCGGACTGGAAGTCCGCGGCTATAAGAGCTGTGGGTGCGCGCCGGCCGGGCCGACAGGAAGCCGGCCATGACAAAACTCCAGATGGATGAGGCCGCATGTGAGCCCTAGTTTCGACCTCAGCGGCCGTGTCGCCATCGTCACCGGCGGCAACGGCGGCATCGGGCGGGGTATCGCGCTCGGGCTCGCCCGCGCGGGGGCCGATATTGTGATCGCCGCCCGCAACGACGAGAAGACGGCGGCGGTTGTGACAGAGATCGAAGCGCTCGGGAGAAAAGCCCTGGGCCTTCGCTGTGACGTGCTCGCGAACGGGGACATTCGGGCGACGGTCGAGAAGACGCTGGCCGAGCTGGGCAAGGTCTCGATCCTCGTGAACAACGCGGGGGTGGCGGGAGGTGGCCCGCCGCAGGAGATGGCCGAAGAGGTCTGGGACCGGATCGTGGACACGAACCTCAAGGCGGGATTTCTTTTCGCCCAGGCGGTCTACGCGTCGATGAAGGAAAATGGCGGCGGCAAGATCATCAACATCGGCTCGGAGTACTCGATCTTCGGCAGCGGCGGCGGCCTGCCGTACTCGGCGAGCAAGGGCGGCGTGATCCAGATGACGAAGTCGCTGGCGGTGGCCTGGGCCCGCGACAACATCCAGGTCAACGCCATCATCCCCGGCTGGATCACGACCGACATGACGTCGGGCATCACCCGGAACGAGACCTTCTTCCGCCGCATCATCGAGAGAACGCCGGCGCGACGCTTCGGCGAAGCCGAGGAATGCGCGGGCGCGGCCGTATTTCTGGCGTCGGGGGCGTCCGACTTCGTAACCGGGCAGTCGATCGCGGTGGACGGCGGTTATTCGATCGCCTGAAAGGAGCAGGGGCCGGCTGTGGCGCGGCCTCGACCTTCTCCCAGGAGGCTTCCCGCAGATCGCGAAGGTGCTAGAGTATTTCAACCTTCAACATGAACCACGGCTTCACCCTACAGGACTCCTCCGGCGCGGGCCGCACCTTCCCCACAGGCCGCACGACGCTCCTGGCCTTCGTCAAAGAGGACTGCCCGACCTGCGACCTGACGATGCCCCTGATCGAGGCGGCTCACCAGCACTTCGGCGACCAGCTCGACGTATGGAGCGTCGGCCAGGACGCTAAAGGCAACGCGACGCTCATCGACCGCCACGGGTTGACGCTGCCGATGCTGGACGACTCCGCGCTCAAAGTCTCTTTCGGCTTCGACCTCGATACCGTCCCGACCCTGGTCCTGGCCGGCGCGGACGGCGCCGAGGACAAGCGCCTGATCGGCTTCGACCGGGCGCAATGGCAGGACCTGTTCGCGGCCCTGGGCGCGGTCGCCGGCAAGTCCGCGGAAATCGACTGGTCTCAGTACCCGGAGACGCGGCCCGGATGCGGCTCGAAGTCGGTCGAACCGGGGATCTTCGAGCGCCTGCAGGCGGAGGCGGAAAACTCGCCGCTGCGGGCGCGCCGGATCGAGATCGCGTCCCGTGACGACGAGCACGAGTTCATGTTCGATCAGGGCTTCAGCGACGGCCTGCCCCTGGTGCCGCCCACGGCCGAGCGCGTCCTGGGCATGCTCCAGGGGACGAAGCGCAACCCCCAGGATGTCGTAGCCATCGTGCCGCCAAACCTGGCGCCCTGCACGGTCGAAAAGGCCGCGATCAACGCCGTCATGGCCGGCTGCCGTCCCGAGTACCTTCCCGTGGTGATCACCGCGCTCGAGGCCGCGTGCACCGACGAGTTCAACGCCCACGGCGTGATGGCGACGACGATGGGCGCCTCGCCGGCGATCATCGTGAACGGACCCATCCGCCACCGGCTGGGCATGAACATGAAGCTCGGCGTTTTCGGCCAGGGGAACCGGGCCAACGCGACGATCGGCCGCGCCCTGCGCCTGGTCCTGCGCAACGTCGGCGGGGCCAGGCCGGGGGGCACCGAGCGCTCGACCATGGGCAACCCGATGAAGTACACGTTCTGCTTCCCGGAATGGGAGGAGCGCAGCCCCTGGGAGCCCTATCACGTCGAGCACGGCTTCAAGCCACAAGACAGCGTCGTCAGCCTGATCGCTCTGACCGCGGGGCCGTCTCTGATCGTCGACCAGAGGACGCGGTCGCCGCGGGCGATGGCGGGGAGCCTTGGCGCCGCCATGGCGGCCGCCGGCCATCCGAAGGCCGGCTCGGGCGACACGCTCCTCGCCGTTTGTCCCGAGCATGTCGACACGCTCTGGCAGGGAAAGCTAACCAAGGCGGAGCTGAAGCAGCGGATCATCGAGGTGACGACGCGCAGGCGGGGCGACCTGCTCGCGACCGACGACGTCGGCGGGGGGGTGCGGCGCGGGGCTCTGACCGAGGAGCAACTGGAGGAGCCGTCGCCGAAGTGGCGCGATCCGAAGAACATTCACGTCGTCGTGGCCGGCGGCGACGCCGGCAAGTTCTCGGCTTACTTCGCCGGCTGGGCCAGCGGCCCGGGCGGCAGTATGCCTGTCAGCCGCAAGATCGAGGAGGCGTCATGACCCAGATACTGGACCCCACCGACGAGCGCGTACCCGTCCGCAGGCAACTGACGCCGCGCCCGGAGCAGATCACGGGCACGGTGGCCTTGCTCGACATCAGCAAGCCCCGGGGTAACGTGTTCCTCGACCGTCTGGAGGCCCTCCTGCACGAGCGGTTACCCAACGTCGCGGTGAAGCGCTACCGCAAACCGACCTTCGCCAAGCCGGCGCCCGAAGCCGTGCGGCAGCAGATCCTCGCGGAGTCTGACTTCATCATCGAAGCCTTGGCGGACTGAGGCTCCTGCACGACGTGCAGTGTGCACGACACCGTCTACTTCGAAATCCACGGTAAGCCCTCGGTCTTCGTCGCCTCGTCCGAGTTCGTGGACGCGGCCGAGGCCCAGTCGACCGCCCTCGGCCTCCCCGAGGTCAAGCGCGTATTCGTCCCTCACCCGATCCAGGACCGCACTGACGACGAGATGCGCGAGCGCGCCGACGCCATCGTCGATGAGGTGGTCGCGGCGCTGGTGGACTAGCCCGCACCTGCTTCAGGTCTGAATAGCAGCCGACTCACAGGGGCGCGGCCGTCGCCCACGCGAACTCACGCCTTCAGTCGCGACCGAGATTGCCGAAACATACGTGGGACGATCTCGCACGCGGGAGGCCTCTCGTGGCATTGCGCCGTTTTTCGTTGGCCCTGGGCCTGGCCCTGCTGGCAACGTCCGCGTTCGCCTGCGGCGGCGGCAAGAAGGAGGCCCTGCCCGAGGAAACGCTCACAGCCGATAGCCAGATCGCCAGCCCCGACCTCCTGCTAAAGATCGAGGGCGACTTCTCCAAGCCCGAACGCAACCGCTTCACTTATACCGCGGGCATCGGTGGCACCTCTGCCACCCAGGAGGTCGTGATCCTGGGGGACCGCGCTTACGTCAAAGACAAGAAAGAGGTCTGGCAGGAGATGCTCACCTCGGACCAGGACCTGCAGGGCGCGCTGAACATGTCCCTGGGCAGGAAGGAATTCTGGGCGGGGACCGACATGAGCGACCTGGAGCAGCTCCCGTTCACGCGGGAGAAGGCCAACGGCGTGGTCGCGCGACGATACAGCATCAGCGACGCGAATGCCGCGAAGGTCCCGTCGATCTTCGGTGACATCCCATCGGATATCCCCTTTCAGGCGACGTTTTGGGTAGCTGAAGACGGCGGCTGGTTAATGGGCATGCGCTGGCTGATCGAATTCGATAGAAAGTACCTCGAGGGTAACTCCCGCGGCTTAGAAGATGACGATCCCGTGCCGGCGAACGCGCCTATCAACGTCCTCAGCACCTTCCACTACACGGCCATGATGGCCGGCCAGCTCAACGGCCGCTCCGTGCGCGTGGAGGTCATCTACCTGATCTCCCGGGCCAACGACAAGAGCATCAAGATCACTCGGCCGCAGTAGTTACCGGATCGAGCGGGAACGTCGCTGATGTCGGGGCAGGCGGGCAGATCCTTCGGCTTCGCCTCAGGATGACAACTTTCAGGGCGCTTCGGCTTAGGAGGACAACTTTCAGGGCGCTTCGCCTTAGAACGACCGCTTCAGGGCGCTGACGGGCTTTACGCCGCCCGGCGGCTGAGAACGGCCGCGGGAAGGGCGGTGTCATTGAGGACGGCGGCTTGGGTCACGACGCGGCCGCACTGCAAGCAGCGCCATTCCGGGGCGTCGGAGCGATCGAGGTAAGCGTCGCCGCCGCAGCGCCGGCAGGCGCGTGGTCTGAAGTAGAGTCCTGGTCTGGCGTTCACGGGTTCCAATGTCTCCTCTGGGATTTCGGGAACAATATACCATACCCCCGTAGGGTATAGAAGGGCTGAGCAATCAGCACTCAGCTATCAGTCCTCAGCCCTCGGCGAGCAGCAGAGGTCCCGAACCCAGCTCTGTTCGATTCGATCCAGGATCTGAAATAGAATTGCCGCTCAGGAGGTGGCGTATGCCAAAGACGCGAGTGAACGGCGTGGAGATCAGCCACGAGGTTAGCGGGCGGGGTACGCCGGCGCTGTTCATCCACGGCGGTTTCGGGGGAACGGGCTCGACCCTGGTGCAACAGCCGCGGCAAATCTCCACGCTCTTTCCGGAAGACAAGGTGCAGATCATCACGTACGACCGCCGCTGCGCCGGACAGTCGCAGTACCTCCTCGACTGGTATACGCTGCCCGACCTCGCGGCCGACGCCCGCGCTCTTCTCGGGCACCTGGGGATCGACCGCTCGATCGTGATCGGCGACTCGATGGGCGGCATGGTCGCTCAGCAGTACGCGCTCACGTACGCCGAGCACACCAGCGCGCTCTGCCTGATGGAGACGGGGGCGGACCTGATGTCCGACACCTTCTTCGGCAAGCAGGGCCAGACCGCGGTCGACCGCCACAAGAGCGAGGGTGACCGCGCGGTCTTCGAGGCCGAAAGGGAGCGGCTGCGCAATCCCCCGGCCGCTCCGGCCTTTGGCGCCCGAACTCCCGAGATCGCGGCGCGCTTTCAGGCCCAGCGCGAGGCCATGCTCGCGGCGCTGGCGAAGCTGCCGGACGAGGACCTTTTCCTCTACTCCTCCGGGATGGTGCGGAATTACGCCGCTTTCCTGGGTTATGACTTCGGGCCGCGCCTCCGGGAGCTGAAGATGCCGGTCTGCGTCATCCACGGTAGCGCCGACACGACCGTTCCGTTCGAGTACGGCAAGGCTCTGCACGCGGCGATCCCTCAATCGGAGTTTCATGAGATCGCGAACGCCACGCACGGCGTTCTCATGTTCCCGGGAACGCCCGAGGCCCTGAGCGACTGGGTCCAGCGCATGGCGGCGGTCCCCGCCGGGTCGGGCTAGCGTTCGGAGAAGAGGGAACGCGGCACTCGGCCGGCGCGCTACTTTCGCGGCCCTACCTCGATCCGGGGCACGACCTCCAGTGTGGCCTTGATGCCGATGTGGTCGGACAGCCAGAGGAACTGGCGGTCGTCGGTGGGGTCGGAGGGGAACGGGTGATCGTTGAAGGGCACGGCGCTAATTACGCGCAGGTCGTAGTCGGTCCCCTTGCGGGCGAACATGTAGTCAATGCGGATGTTGGCCTTGTTCACCTGGTTGTTGACGATATCGGGGAACTGATTGCGCGTGCAGCCGGGATCGCCGGGCTTGTCGCAGGTTACGTCCCATTTCGCAACAGCCTCGACGTCGAAGAATTCGGCGTCCAGCATCCTCGCTATCGCGAGGTCCCGCGGGCGGGAGTTGAAGTCGCCGGTGACGATGACGGGGTTCAGGTTGCGGGGGCGGTCAATGAACTTCGGGTCGATGAACTTGAGGGCATTCTCGATCTCTTGCGCCTGCTGTTCCAGGAACTCCGGTCCTTCGAGGTGGACGTTGTAGATGTCGACGACACCTCGCTTCATCTTCACCGTGACGCGGTGCATAGAACGCCCGGAGAACACGGCCGCATTGGCGTTCTCCTTAGACCCGACAAGCGGCAAGCGAGTGATGATCAAACGGCCTATGACGGCGGTGCCGGGAGGGTTTTCACCATCGCCAATGGGGTCGGCCCCGGAGGTATCGGCCCAAACCGTCTTGTACTCTCCGCCCAGAGCCGTACGGAGCGTTTCACGGACGTCCAAGTACTTCGGCGGTGGATTCAAGACGACTTCCTGAAGCACGATAACGTCGGGCTTCAGCTTGCCAAGCTCCTCGGCGAGGAGCAGGAGCCTGTCGTTGAAGCGGTCGAAGGTGAGCGCCGCCGGATCCTCGTCGTAGAGGCCGTGGAAGATGTTGTAGTCGACTATGGTTAGCTGTTCGGCCTGCGAGTCGTCGCTTCCAGGTGCTTTGCAGCCCGTCCAAGCCAACGGCAGAGCCAGGAGCACGCCGACAGCCAGGACCGTGCATTTGCGCACATCTATCACCTTAGACCGGCGACCAACTACGCGAAATCGGTTAGACCGATCACCCGGGCGGGGCGAGGCCCTGCGTGAGTTCGATCACACTGTTCGCTGACAGCCCCTGCCCCGGTAGGGAAGAGCCGGGGACCGTGAAGCCGCCGGGAAAGTCGGGAGGCCCGGCCTCTTCACAGACCGTGCCCGCGACGCGCTAAAATTGGCCCGCCCCGTCCCGCGCCCGTCGGGTCAGGAAGGGAGCCGTCGTCTCGGTAGGCTCAGAGGAGGTGAAGGTGGTGTCCCTGGAAGGAAAGGTCTGCATCATCACCGGCGCCAGCCGCGGCATTGGTCGCGACATCGCGGTGGCCCTGGGCGCGGAGAAGGCGAACGTGGTCATCGCCGCGCGCAGCGAAACGGTCTGGGACAAGCGTCTGCCCGGCACGATCTACACGGTCGCCCGAGAGGTCGAAGAACGCGGCGGCAAGGGCCTGGCCGTGAAGTGCGACGTCGCCAAGGACGAGGACCTGGAGAACCTGATTAACAAGACGATGGAGACCTTCGGTCGCATCGACATGCTGATGAACAACGCCGCCATCCTGATCCCCGGCAACATGCTGACGGTCCAGGTCCGTCATCTCGACCTGATCTGGAAGGTGGACGGACGCGCGCCCCTGATGGCGATCAAGTACGCGCTCCCGCACATGATCGCCGGCGGCGGCGGCCACATCATCAACATCTCCTCGCGGGCCGGCGTCTTCCCCGGGCCGGGCCCGTATCAGGTCGCCGCCGGGGCTCCGGTCGGCGGCTCCTTTTACGGGATGATCAAGGCCGGTCTGGAGCGCCTCTCACAGGGCCTGGCCCGCGAGCTGACGCCGAACAAGATCGCCGTCAACGTGCTCTCGCCCCAGGGCGGCATCGCCACGCCGGGCAACCGCTTCGCCCGCAACGATCCGGATAACCCCGACCTCAACTTCGAGGAAGCGGTTGAGATGGGGAAGGCCACGGTCTGGATCACGCAGCAGGACCCGGCCCAGTTCACGGGCAACATCCTCTACGACAAGGAAGTCTGCCAGAAGTACGGTTTGTAGCGAGAAGCGAGAGACAGGAACAAGGGGAGGCAATGTGCCTTATCCCTCGTTTCCCGACTTTGTTTCTATCTTGCCTCGCGCACTTCCTTCAACCGGCTGAGGACGACCCCGACGGCGAGGGCAAGAAGCCCGAGCGCGACGAACAGGAAGCGGATGTCGTGGACGGCTTCGGCCAGTGCGCCCATGAGCAGAAATCCCACCGGCCTCACGCCCAGAGTCGCCGTGTAGGAAGCGGCCGAGACGCGCCCGCGCTCTTCGTCAGTGGTCGATCCCTGGAGCAGAGTGGTCTGGACGACGTTGAGGGTCCCGATCGCGAACCCGGCAAGGGCCATCGCGATTACGGGCGGCCACAGCGTCGGCGGCCACGAGGCGACGCATATGACCACCCCCAGCGTAAGGACGGAACCTATCGCAAGGCGGCCGATCCCGACGCGACGGGCGTTGGCAGGCGCCGCGAGTGACCCGCCGATGATCCCGAGCAGGAAGCCACCGACGAGGAGGCCATAGTAGCTGGCATCGGCATGCTTCACGCTCCTGACGAAGAGTGGGAGGAGGACCTCGATCGGGCCGACGGTGAGGTTGAGGCTGAAGCCGAGAAGGATGGCTACCTGGAGCAATCGCGAACGCATGATGGTCTTCAGGCCGCCGCCGGTCTCCGTTATGACAAGCATCATGGCGTGACGCCAGCCGTCGGCTTCGGTGCGCTGGATCTGCTGGCGGTGCCGGATGGCGAGGACGGTAAGCGCCGAGACCGCGAATGTTGCCGCGTCCACGAGCATAATGGCGGCCGGATCGATCAGCGCGACAAGTACGCCCCCCATGGGCGCCGCAACGAGGAAACCGATATGGCGCGAGACTTCGATCAGGGAGTTGGCCGGCCGCAGGTGGTCGGGATCGACCAGGTTCGGCATCAGCGCCGCACGCGCGGGATTGAATAGATTGGCCAGGAGCGCCTCGATGAAGATCACCGCATAGAGGTGTTCGACCGTGAGAGAGTGGAAGTAGTAGATGGCGCCGACCGAGAGGAAGGCGAGGGCACGGATGCTGTCGACGACGATGATGGTCAGGCGACGGTCGAATCGGTCGACGAACACTCCGCCGACGAGGCCGAAGAGCAGGACGGGGAGAAGCCGGACGAAGTAGGCGAAGCCGAGCTGAAATGCCGAACCGGTCAACTGGAGGACCAGCCAGGGGAGGGCGAGCGTTATCAAGCCGTTTCCGGTCTCGGAGCAGAGCTGGCCGACGAAGAGGAGAGAGAAGTCACGGCTCGCGAGTGCGCCGCGGAAGCTGGGACGGGGATGGGCTGCCTCGACTGGCAGAGCCTCTTCTGTCGCCTGCATGCTAGAACGAGACCGGGACCGCGGACGGGGTGCGCCTGGATGCCGGCGCCCGCGCCGGGGGGAGAGGTGGCATCGCCGGAATTATATCGCCCTCGGTGTTCTGCCCGGAGGGTCTATCTGCCCTTGAAGTTCGCCGCCCTCTTCTCCGCGAACGCGCGCGGGCCCTCGCGCGAGTCGTCGCTGAGGCGGTTCACGCGTGAGAGCAACCCTTCCAGGCGGAGGCCATCAGCAAGGCTCATTTCCAGGCCGCGCTGAATTGCCTCCTTGGTCGCGCGAACGGCCAGCGGCGCGTTGGCGTTAATCTGGTTGGCGACCTCTTCCGCGGCGGCCATCACCTGGCCAGCCGGGACGACGCGATTCACCAGGCCCATGCGCAGCGCCTCCTCGGCGGTGAAATGCCTGGCCGTGAAAATCATCTCCATAGCCAGACCCACGGGTACGGTGCGGGGGAGCCTCTGCGTGCCGCCGCCGCCGGGAAGGATGCCACGCGAGACCTCCGTGAGCCCGAAACGCGCGTGCTCGGCGGCGATGCGGATATCGCAGCGCAGGGCCAGCTCGAGTCCGCCGGCGAGGCAGTAGCCATTGATGGCCGCGATGATCGGCTTCCAGGTGGTGAGATCGGCGGTGGGACCGGCGGCGATCGGGGGGGCGGCGTCTCCGCCCGCCGCCTCGCGTTCGCGCCCTGCGCTCATCTCCTTGAGATCGGCTCCGGCGCTGAAAGCGCGCTCGCCCGCTCCCGTGATGATGGCCACCCAGACCTCGTCATCATCGCGGAATTGGCGCAGCGATTCATTCAGTCCCTGGCGGATGGCGCCGTTGAGGGCGTTCATCGCCTCCGGACGGTTGAGCGTTATAAACGCGATTCGATTGCGAGTCTCGTAGAGAACGGCGTCCATGGAGCTTCTCTCCGGTCTGTGCTAATGGCGGGGGGCGGTTCTGGCCGCGGTCGGGGTGGGGCGGCTGTCGCCTGAGAATGGGCCATGCTATTCTCGCTGTCAATCCTGGCTCAGACGCCGGGGCCGGCCAGGCGGGAAGCCTGGCCTTTGGGGAGGGACTGTTGGCCCGCGCGCAGTCGCCAAGCGGCCTGGGGAGAGGTGTTCGTTGCCCACAGAAGTGCTTTCACCGACGACAGGGGTCGTGATCGAAGTTAAAGTCGCCGTTGGCGATAGGGTTGCCGAGGACGACGAGCTCATAACCATCGAGTCGATGAAGATGCACATTCCGGTGACAGCGCCGGCTGCCGGCAGCGTGCAGTCGCTGCGCGTGAAGCAGGGCGACCAGGTCAGCGAAGACGATCTGGTCGCGACCATCAGCTAAGGCGCCGCCTGGACCGTCTCCGCAATCCAAGGCGCCCAACGGCCAACACTCGTCGCGGCCGTCGACGAACACTTGACCGCGTTGTGCGCTTTGCATTACAAAGAAGCCAGCAGCGACCGATATTCGCCGTGGGGGCGACGTGCTACCCTGATGGCGCGGGCCCCATCGTTCGGGAGGGCGCCATAGCCACCGAAATCGGACCATCCTCTCTGCGCGACCGTGTCGCCGCCCTGCGGGAGTGCGAGCCCGACGAGCTAAAGTGCACCGCTGCCGAGGTCGAGGCTTACGTCGTCGCGGTTCGAGACGTTTTCGCCGCCGCCGCTGACGGGACGAGTTTGGCCCCGGCCGACGAGATCTATCTGCGTGACGCCGCGGCTCGCCAGGTCCGCAATGCCGGCGAGCGGCTCAAGCGAGACAGGCACGACGCCTTCGACATCCTTGCCGGGCTGTTCCGCGCCGGCACCGCACCGGCGCCCAGCGGCCGTTATGACGGCGAGCTTGTGGCCCTCTCGACGGGCCTTCTCTCCGACCCTTTCTTCGAGTGGCTCACGCGGCTCTACCTGCCCTGGCTGGGGAAGACCTTTGACCCCGCCACCGGGACGGGCGACAACGTCTTCGTCGACAACGCCTGGTCGAAGGCCACGGGAAAGCTGGGTTGGCCCGAATACCGCATTCGCAGCGACGACCCGCCCGGCACCGTTCGCGTCTTTCCATTTCGAAGCTACGTTGCGCCGGGGATCGAAGACCAGGACCTGAACGTGCTCCGGATCGATTACGGCGCGGCGCCTAACCCACTGCCCGTGCGGCGGATGGTGGACGAGGTGGTCGAATTACCGGGCGGCTACTGCCTGGGAAAGGCCCACATGCGCGGCCTGAGGGAGTTCCGGCGCGTCGCCTTCTTCGGCCTCGTGCCCGCGCCGCTCGGCCCTTCTGCCCAGTCCTGAGAGGACAGCCCTCAGCCCGCCCTTTCGGCCGGCAACGCCGGCTGCGCGCGCTGACGCGCCCGCGAGATGAGGCCGGCGGGATCGGCGTCATCGGCCGGATACACCGCGAGGCCGATCAGCGGTTCCTGCGCAGCGAGCTCACGGTGCAGGCGTTCGATCGCGCTTTCGGCGCCGGCGCGGTCGCACTGCACGAGGCAAGTGGCGAACTCGAGCGGGCCCAACGACGCTGTTATGTCAACTGCACGCACGGTTTGGCTGGCAACCTGGCCCAGCTCTCCCGCGAGGCGCGCCCATCTGTCCGTCGATAAGGCATCCAATCCCAGACCCGCGAGACGGATGACGATCACGGCCATCGAGAGGCCGAAACGTCTGCAACGCTGGATCTCCTCCTGCAAGCGCAGCTCGAGGTACCGGCGAGTGTAAAGCCCGCTAACGCATGCTGCCTTGCCGCTTGCCCCGGTCCGGGCCCCAGCTGATGGACAAGGCCCTGCTGGACGAGCGAGGCCGAAGGCGGGCCCGCCTGGCTCAGCCAGCGCAGGAGCATGACCTGGAGGATGATCGCCGCCAAGGCCAGCGTGGCGACGGCGTGGGTCGGAGCGCCCGCCTGCCGCGCCACGACTGCGCAGCCGGCGACGAGGACGCAGTTCAGGGCGCCGCCCACCAGCAGGCGCGGCGAAAAGGAGTGCAGCCAGCCGGACAGGGCCATGACGGGACGGTTCACCATCGACCCCATACTGTAAGTGTCGTCCCCCCGCGCGCAGGGGTTATGGGGTCGAAGGCGAAAGATGAGGAATTGGTGGGCCCGGCAGGATTCGAACCTGCGACCAACCGGTTATGAGCCGGCCGCTCTGCCGCTGAGCTACAGGCCCCGGCGCAGGATTTCAGTATACGGTCCCCGGCGCACATTCCGGGACGCGACTCTTCTCGACGACGGCGCCGCCGAGCCTGGAAAGGCTCGGCTACGACGGTGTCCTTCCTGGCCCGAGCCTGAAAGACTCGGCTACGGCTGTGTCTCTCTTGGCCCGAGGCTGGAAAGCCTCGGCTACGGCGGTGTCTTTCCTGGCCCGCCTCTTGTCAGCCGTCGTTAGTCGCGTAGAATTCAGCGGCGGCCGGCTACGATTCCAGACCAATAACGGAGGATTGAGAGATGGCTTACGAGACCAGCGGCGAGATGGTGACGTTCCCCAACGACAGCACCGACGTCACGGGCTTCCTCGCCCGGCCAAAGGCCGCGGGCAGGTTTCCCGGCGTCATCGTCATCCAGGAGTGGTGGGGGCTCGTGCCCCACATCAAGAACGTCGCCACGCGCTTCGCGGCCGAGGGCTTTATCGCCATCGCGCCCGACCTCTACCACGGCCAGAGCGCGAGCGAGCCCGACGGCGCCATGCAGCTCGCGCGGTCCCTGGCCTGGGACAGCGCCCTGCACGACCTCAAGGCCACGGCCAAGCATTTCTCGCGCCTCCCCGAGGCCTCGGGAAAGATCGGCTGTGTGGGTTTTTGCATGGGCGGCGGCCTCAGCTATCGCATGGCCGCGCACAGCAACTCCCTGGCGGCGGCGGTCGTGTTCTACGGCAGCTCGCCCAGCCAGCTCGAAGAGGCGAAGACCGTTTCTTGCCCGTTACTGGGCCTGTACGGCGAGACCGACACGCGGATAACGGGCGCGGCGCCCGCCCTCGCCGACGCGCTGAAGGAGAACGGGAAGTCCTTCGAGCACCACGTGTATCCGGGGGCGCCACACGGGTTCTTCAACGACGAGTCGCCGGCCTTTAAGGAAGACGCCGCCAAGGACGCCTGGCAGCGAACGCTCACCTTTTTCCGCCAACACCTGGTCTAGTACACGACCGCAGTGATTTTACAATGTAAAGGAGCCCACCAAATCCATCGCGGTCGTGTACTAGGAGCAAGGTCAGGCTGAAGGCCTGACCTACGGCGGCAGCCCTGACCTACGTGGAACCTGCCCCCGGGGGGGAAAGGGCGAACGGGCTGCCGCCCGCGCCACGCTGGAGGCCTAAAGGCCTCCGCTACACTTTGGGTTCTTCGATCTTACAGGGTCTGACTTGTGGCCTCGAGCCACTCGGCTCTTGCTGGGCCGCGTCTGGGCGCCGTCTCCGGGGCCCATAACGCGAAGGCGACGGCGCTTACGGCTACCAGCGCGGTGTTGAAGTAAAGGGCGCCAGCGTATCCCCAGGTGTCCGCGATCCAGCCCATGATCGGCGGGCCGATCACGAATCCCAGATCGCCGTAGGTCCTGTACAGGCCCATCGCGAATCCGCGCGCGCTTTCGAGGGCGATGTCGGCGGCGTAGGCGGCGGGCGCGGGTCCGGCGAAGCCGGTGCCGACACCCTGGACGGCGGAGGCCAGCACGAGGAACCAGACGCTACCGGCGACGCCGAACATGACCAGCGAGAGGCAGGTCACGACGGAGGCCGGGAGGATGACTGCCTTGCGTCCCCAGCGGTCCGAAAACCCCGCGAACGGCACGGCGATCAGATTGAGAACGCTCATGAGCGTGAAAAGGGCGCCGAGGCCCCCGGCCGACATGCCGAAGCGGTCGGCGCTGAGCAAAGGCAGGATGGTCTGGCGGCCGCCGGAGCGAGTCATGAATTGGCCCAGAGTCACCATGCTGATCAGGAAGAAAGGCATGCTCGTCATCAGGACGCCGATGCCCCGCCACCAGGGCGGAGCTTCCGGGCTGGTCGAGAGGTCGAGCGAACGTGGCCGCCCGGCGCCCGCGTTGGACTCGGGAACGGCGCGGAACCCCCAGACGGCGCAGATCGCGGCCAGGAGGGCGACGGCGAGAAACGGGACACGGTAGTCGGTGAGCTCGGCAACGATGCCGCCGACGGCAGGCCCGAAGCTCACGCCGACAAGAAGGCTGCCCTGGTTCAGGCCCATCATGCGCGCGCGGTTGCGGGGATCGGCGATGTCGGTCACATAGGCGGCGGCGCCGGTCATGAACATGGCCGATCCGGCGCCCGACAGGAAGCGCCAGACCAGGAGCTGCCCGAGGTCGCCCGCCGTTGCCGACAGGACCGAGCCGACGGCCACGACGATGGGACCGCCGATCAGGACGAGGCGGCGGCCAAAACGATCGGAGAGCAGTCCGACGGGGATGTTCAGGAGCAGCCGCGCAAGCCCGAACGCCGCGATTGTCAGGCCCACGCTCGCGGCGCTGACCCCGAACGACTTCGCGTACAGGGGCAGAACGGGGCTCGTGATCCCCTGGCCGAGCATTATGATGCCCGTCGCAACACAGAGCATGAGGAGCGAGGGGTAGCGGCGGAACAGCCCGAGGAGACTATCGTCGTCCAACTCAGGCAACGGTACTACACCTCGACGGGCAGGTCCCAAACCAGGACCAAGCTGCGGCCGTGCTGTTCATATGCTATTAACGCCGGTCAATACGCCGGTAACAATGAATTGGTTCAATCTATATCAGATGGCTGCGCGGCCTCAAGACAATCGCACCAACCGGCAGCGTCCGCCGCCGGCCCTTTGGATTTGCCATAGACCACGACGATGGATACAATGGGCAGTGAAAGGAGTTATCAATGACCAATTGGGGAGAACTCGAGCAGCTGGCGCTCTTCAGAAGCAGAGAAGCTAACCGCTGCTTACCCCGGCCGAGCTGCAGCGCCTCGACTTCATGGCCTCCGCCCAGGCGGAGCGAAAGACGCTACGCCGCAGGCTCGCGCCGGCGTTCGTCCGCTTTGGCCTCCGTCTCGACGCTGAGGCTCTGATCGAGGGGACCGCCGTTGGCGACGCGCTCGTCGAGGGCCGTCTGGCCGCGTACACGCGCTGAGACCGGCCGAGTCGGGAGTTTGGTAGGGTAATCAGCGTGGGCGCCGCGGCTGCGCGCGAAGCGCAGCGGACCAGCTCAAGCCGGGCGAGGCCCGGCTTCTTCTTCTGTTGAATCGGCCCCGACGCCACGGGGCCTGCTTGATATACTTGCCGGAGCCGAAGAGCCTGGACACAAGGAGCGGGAATGACTTCGCGCGAGCCGGCGCAACAAAAGAAACCGCGTGAAGTGCGAGTGGGCGACCAGGAATGCCCACGCTGTCACGAGGCCTTCACGATGAGCTACTGGGCCGAAGGGGTGCTCGTCCAGGCGCGGTGCTTGAGTTGCGACCTGAAGTGGCCGCTTCCTCACGTAGTATGAATAGGGGAATAAACGTTTTACATATGCTTAATTGATCTCCACCGATGGTCACGCCTATCTTGTCGATATCTCATTCGAGGAAGATTCACGCTTTCGCGCGGTCTGGAGCTAGCGCTCGACGAATAAGGGGGCCAGTCGGATGGTAGCGGAAGAGACCAGAGGC
>CAYRCD010000029.1:0-32126 GCA_964422735.1 uncultured Dehalococcoidia bacterium
TCACACCAATCGTCGCGATTGCGCCGCTGCTCACGATCTGGTTCGGCTTTGGTCTTTTTCCCAAGGTGTTCATTGCCGCCCTGATCGTGTTCTTTCCGGTAATGGTCAACGCCCTCGTGGGCTTTCGCTCAGTGAACCCCAACGCCCTGGCGCTGTTCGAGTCGCTCGCCGCCGGCCGCCTCGACGTCTTCTTGAAGCTGCGGCTGCCTTCGTCGCTGCCGTTTCTGTTCGCCGCGTTCAAGGTCTCGATTCCCCTCAGCGTAATCGGCGCCGTCGTAGCCGAGTGGTTCAGCGGCGATCGCGGCCTCGGCCGCGTGATCTACGTCGCGAACAACAATCTCGATATGCCAACGGCTTTCGCCGGCATCTTCACCCTCGCGGTGCTGGGCGTCGCCCTCTACCTCGTGACGTCCGCCGTCGAGCGCCGCGTGCTCTTCTGGCACGAATCGGCGCTGAGCGTGTAATGACATCTGTGTACGAGTTCGAAGGCCTTTCATTGCGGCCGCTAGACCTGCGGGCGCCCAAGACACCGCGCTGGGCTGCGTGGCGGCCGGATGGGTCGGCGGCCATACTGGTCGGCAACGGCGGTTCCGCTATACTCACCGACGCAGAGCGCTTTCAACCTCTCTCCACCGGCACCCGGCACAATCTCCGCGGCGTGGCCTGGGCACCAGATGGCAAGACGGCCCTGCTGGTTGGCAACCGGGGCGCGGCGCTCGTCCTTGAGGGAGAGGCGTTCACCGAGACCACGGCGGTGACGGGCGAGAACCTCCGTCGAGTTGCCTGGCACCCGGCCGGCGAGTACGCCCTCATCGCCGGCAACGGCGGCACGGTTATCCGCTTCGACCGAAGGTCCGGGGAGTTGGCGCCCCTACCGGGAGACCGGGCTCACACACTGCGGGCCATCGCCTTCCGGCCGGACGGGGCGTATGCTCTCCTCGGTGCTTACGCCAGCCGGTGGGCCGGCTATCCACGACCGCACGCCCTTTATCGCTGCGATGGGCGTTTCACACAGGCGCTCCTGGCCAGTGACGAAGAGGACGATTTCGTCGCGATAGACTGGACCGCGGACTCGCTGGCGCTGGCCGCCGGCTACGCCTTTGGCGCAGGCGGCACGGTCCACAACAAAGCTGTCCTCTACGACGGGGCGGCCTGGCGGACGCGGATGTGGCGGGACAAAGGGGTCATCCTCGGCGCGGGGTGGAGTCCCGCCGGCGACTGGGCGCTCCTAGTGGGACAGAGCGGGCTGCTGGCGCGGCTCGACCGGGAAGGGGATGCAAGGGACTTAGAAAGCGGAACAGAGGACAACCTTATCGGGCCGTTCTGGCGGCCCGGTCGGCAGACGGCAATCATACTCAAGGGACCAGGCGACAACGTCTATACCGTCTAGCGGTTGATTTAGCTAGAAAGCGCGCCGGTCCGGCTAGATGAGCTTTCCCCAGGGCCCGGGCAAGAAGCCCGCCGTCCTCGGGATCGCGAAGAGGTGCGTACATGCGTCATCTAACCGGTGCTCGGCATCTTTATTTGCCCGGCAGAATAGCTCTTCTCCTCGTGGTCGTAGCGGGCCTGATGATCGTCGCCTGTGGCGATAGCAACGCCGATAAGGACGCCACACCGCGCGCTCAACAGCCCCTCAAGAAGATCACCTTCATGGCTGGGTTCCAGCCCCAGGCCAACCTTCCCTTCGTCGGCGCCTACGTGGCCCAGGAAAAGGGCTTCTTCCGCGACCAGGGACTCGACGTCGAGATCCAGCACTCCGACGGCTCGCAACACCTGCAATTGCTCCTGGCGGGCCAGGTCGACATCACCACAGCCAATGGCGCATCGGTTCTAAAGCGCAACGATCAAGGGTTCCCCGTAGTCTCGATCGCACTAATCGGGCAGAAGCCCGAGACGGGCTTCGCCGTCGCGGCGAGTTCGGGAATCAATAGCCCTGCCGACTGGCCAGGCAAGACGCTGGGCTATAAGGGTTCCGTGCCGGCAGAGTTCTTTGCAGTCGCTCGCGCGACCAGAGTCGACCCCGACAAGGTCAAGCAGGTACGTGTCGGCTTCGATCCGCGTGTGCTTAGCGAGGGCCAGGTCGACATCTTGCCGGTATTCTTTTCCAATGAACCCGACACCCTCGACAAGATTGGCTTCAAGACGAGGGTCTTCGATCCGAAAGACTTCGGTGTGGAATCACTCGGGCTGACCTACATAGCTACCCGCGATTTCATCAACAAGAACCCCGATACCGCTGAGCGCTTCTTGAAGGCCGTTTTAAGAGGGATCGAGTTCGCCGACCAGAATCGCGACGCCGCTCTCGATATCGTCATGAAGTACGCGCCCCAGCAAGACCGCGACCACCAGCGCTTCATGATGAACACCGAGCTTGACCGGGCGAAAACAGACCTCACGCTACACAACGGCATCGGCTGGCAGACTCAGGAGCAGTGGCAGCGCGCGGCCGACTCTCTGCTCGAGTTCAGCGGCATCGAGAAGAAGCTCGATGTCTCGCAGGTGTTCACCGACCAGTTCCTGAAGCAGGCTTATAAGAACGGTAAGCTCCAGTGGCCGTAAGCTAGGGCAGGCGGGCAAGGGTTATAAAGGAATTCAGGCGGGGCCCCTTTAGCCGCCTCCCGGAGGAGCCGTAAATGGACCTTGAAACGATCAGGTACGAGAAGGACGACGGCATCGCCACGATCACGTTGAACCGTCCGAAGCGGATGAACGCGTTTAACGACACGATGCTGGCCGAGTGGGCGGGTGCCCTGGAAGACGCCCGCCTGGACCGCGACGTCCTGGTCGTTGTCATTACCGGCGCCGGTCGCGGGTTTTGCTCCGGCGCCGACCTTCGCGGGGGCAGCGGCGTCGCCGAAGTGGCCGGGTCCAGTGGCCAGGTGTCGGCGGCGGACCAGCGTGACTGGCTGCGCAACGGCGTTCACGCCGTGCCGCGCCAGGTCATGCTCCTCGATAAGCCCTACATCGGCGCCATAAACGGCGCCGCCGTGGGCGCGGGAATGGATATGGCGAGCCAGTGCGACCTGCGCATCGCCTCCGAGAGCGCTCGCTTCGGCATGACCTACGCTCGTGTCGGTCTCGTGCCGGGCGACGGCGGTTGCTGGCTCTTGCCGCGAATCGTCGGACTTCCAAAAGCGCTCGAGCTGATCTGGAGCGCCGACGTGTTCGACGCGCAGGAGGCTCTGCGCATCGGCTACGTCACCAAAGTCGTCCCGGCCGACCGGCTGATGGAGGAGACTCACGCCTTCGCCAGGAAGCTGGCCGACGGTCCGGCGGTGGCGATGCAGCTGGCCAAACGCCTGGTCTATCGCGGTCTGGACGCCAGCTTTGGCGAGCACCTCGAGCAGGCCGCCCACGCGATGGCCATCGCGCAGTCGGCAGAGGACGCCCGCGAGGGCCCGCGCGCCTTCTCGGAGAGCCGCTCGCCGCGGTTCACGTCGCGTTAAGCAGGGAGCTAGCGTTGGTCGTCGAGGATCAGAGTTTCTAGCCTGTTCGATGGAGCGCCGCGGGGTCTGGCCTCTGCTGTTCCTGTCTCTCGTTTCTGGCTAGAAGATCGTGTCGTCGTCCGTGTCGCGCGAGATCGGGTAGAGGAAGAGGATGGCAAGGAAGCCGCTGAGGCCGACGCCGCCGACCAGAATGAATGTGAGCCACTGCGGCTTCTTGAGCACGTCGAAGATGCTATGGAAGGGTTCAGGGAGGCCACCGAGGACGAATGACGCCCCGGTGAGGACGTCCGAGATGCTTGCGAGAAGTTCCGGCATTTGGCTTCCCCGTCCTCGACTGAATTCGCCGGGATTCTAGCAGACGGCGTTCTTACGAGGGAGTACGGGGCCTGAGCGCGATCGGCGGTCTCTACGTCCTGATCGACCCGGCCGCATGCGGGGCGCGCGGTCCGGTCGAGGCGGCGCGACTCGCTCTCGAAGGCGGCGCGGCCATGATCCAGTGGCGGGACAAGACGCGCGAGAAGGGCCTGCAGCTGGCGGACGCCCGCGCGGTACGCGCGCTCTGCCGGCAGCACGATGCGTTGTTCATGGTGAACGACCACGTGGACCTCGCCCTGGTCACCGGGGCCGAGGGCGTGCACGTGGGTCAGAAAGACCTGCCCGTGGCCGAGGTGCGCCGGATCGCGCCGCCGGGCTTCATCGTCGGAGCCTCGACGAACAACGCCCACGAAGCGCGGGTGGCCGAGGCAGCCGGCGCATCTTATATCGCCGTCGGCGACCTTTTCGGGACGGCGTCGAAAAAGGGCACGCGCGCGGCCTCGCCCGCGCGACTCGCCGCGGTCAAGGCCGCGGTCGGACTCCCGGTTATCGGCATCGGAGGGATCAATGCCGCGAATGTGGCCGAGGTGATGGCAGCGGGCGCGGACGGAATCGCCGTAATCGGCGCTGTCTGCGCCGCCGAGGACCCGCGGTCCGCCGCGGCGCAGCTAGTACATCTCATCGAGACTCACGACAGAGGCGGTTAGCCTCGCCACCAGCCCGTCGATCTCGCGATTGGTGCGACACACGACGAACTTGTTCGCGTAGGCCTCCAGGGATTTGGCGGCGAAAGCGCGGTTGAAGCTATCCAGGTCTGGCGAGTTACGATTGCGATAGTAACGCGAGCTCCTTAGCCAGAATCTGTACAGGCGCTTCCAGCCCGGGAACGGGTTGTTTCTGCTTAGTTCGGCCTTTATGTGCCTCGAGAGAATGCGGTAAGACGCGACGCGCCAAGGGATGTCGAGGCACACCACCAGGTCGGCGTGCTCGAAGAGGGGCAGAGCCGATTTGCCGTAAGCTCCGGCGCTCACCCAGGAATCGCCGACCACTGTTTTAGGTAGGACTTCCGCCATGTTGTCCGCCCCGAACTCAAACGTCATCCCGTCGAGGTCAAACACGGGAGCGCGAAGCGCAGCGCCAAGAGCGCGGGCCAGCGTCGTCTTGCCGCTGTCGGGGCCCCCGGTGATATGGACGCGGCGGATCTCAGAAGCAGGCAGCACAGAATCCCGCCGCAGGGTCAGTCGGCGAATCGGCCTGGAGAAAATGGCCGTATTTCGGGGACGTCTCTGCCGGCCAGGACGCTCTCGGCTACGAGCCGTCCGCTGATCGGCGCCAGGAGGATGCCGTTGCGGAAGTGGCCGGTGGCCACCCAGACGTTTTCGTGACCCGGCAGTCTTCCCATGATCGGCAGGCCATCGGGAGAGCCGGGGCGCAGTCCGGCCCAACTCGAGACCTGGCGGGCGAGCGAAAGACCCGGCACGAGACCCTCGGCGCCGCGCCTGAGCCGCCGAAGGGCAATGACGGTGTTTCGCTTCCTGAACCCGACGTCCTCGACGGTGGCGCCGACAAAGGTGAGGCCGTTCTCGCGCGGCACCAGGTAGGCGCTCTCGCCCCAGACGACGCGGCGCAGAGGCGTCGCCGGGCCGGCGAGGGCGAGCATCTGCCCGCGGACCGGCGTGACCGGAACGCCCCAGCCGAGGCGGCGCGCGAGGCCCGCGGTCCAGGGGCCGGCCGCGAGAACGAGCGCGTCTGCCGCGACAAGCGATGCGGAGGTTTTCACGCCGGCGACGCGGCCGCGGCGCCGCGCGAACCCTCGGACGGGGGTCTCAGTCTCAACCTTGACGCCAAGCCTGGTCGCAGCGGAGGCCAGCGCCAGGACCAGACGTTGAGGATCGAGGTAGTGCTCGTCGGGCGAGACCATTCCGGCGACGGCCCCCGGCGTAATCTCGGGCTCCTCCTCAGCCAGCTCGCCGCTCCCGAGCCAGCGAAGACCGTCTGATAGCGGCTGCTGGCGTTCATAGCGCCCGCGCAGGTGGCCGGCCTCGGCGTCCGTGAGCGCAACGTGGAGGACGCCCGTACGCCGATAGCGAAGGTCGATGCCCGTGGCCTCGAGGTCGGGAAGTATCTCCGCGTACAGGGCAAGGCTGTCGAGACAGAGCTTCTGGAAGCCGGGACCGCGGTCGCCACCCTCGTCGCTGAGCGCGGCCAGCACGCCGGCGGCGGCGCCGCTGGCCTCGCCGGCAAGCTCGCCGCGCTCTAGCACCGTCACGCTCGCGCCTTCGCGGGCAAGGAAGTACGCGATGGCGCAGCCGATGGCGCCGCCACCGACGACCACAACCTCGGGCACCTCAGCCTCCGCCGACCATGCGCACCACCTCGACCGTATCGCCCGCGCGGACGCAAACGCTGTCGTAGCGGTCGCGGGCAATCACCTCACCGTTATGGGCAACGGCGATCAGGCGCCGGTCAATGCCCAGGCTCGAGAGCAGCTCGGCCAGCGGCGTCTCTTTCGCGATCGCGTGCGGTTTGCCGTTCAGGGTGATTTTAGCCATCAGCGATCAGCCGTCAGTAGTCAGCATTTCAGGATTTCAGGAATCCGGCAAGACGCCTCGCGGGCAGGGGGAGGCAGGTATCCCACCCAAAGAGCGAGCGGCAAGGGTTTCGCTGTCACCACGGTTGCCGCTGCTGCCGCGGGTTATCGCCCGCGGATCGACAACGCGCCGGTCACTCCTCAGGCGCTGGCGGCGACGACCTCCGTCTGGGCCGCCCAGGCGTCCTTGAGCGCCTGCGCAAGCTCCTCGGCGGCAGTCTTGGGGTCGGCGGCGGCCGCGATGGCGGAGATAACGGCGATGCCGGATGCTCCAGCCTTGATCACGTCGGAGACCTTCGCCGCCGTGATCCCGCCCACGGCGACCAGGGGCAGATGGACTGCTTTGGAGATCTCGGCGATAAGAGCGCTGCCGGCGGGCTTCGCGTCCGGCTTGGACGGACTCTTAAAGACAGTGCCGGCGATGAGGAACTCGGCGCCTTCTCGCGCCGCCTGGACAGCGGCCTCCACACCGTGGACGCTCCGCCCCACGACCGCGTACTTGCCAATCAGTCCGCGGGCGACGATCGTGGGGAGACCGGCCTCGGGAAGCTGAAGGCCGTCGGCTTCGGCGGCGATGGCGACGTCGACTCGGTCATTCACCAGGAGAAGGGCCTTGCCCCGGGTCAGTTTTTTCAGCCTGCGCGCGAGATCGAGGAGCTCGCCGCCGGGCAGGTCCCTGGCTCGCAACTGCACCATCGTGATACCGCCGGCCACCGCCGAGGCAACCGTCGACTCGATGTCGCCCTTCTTGATGTCCTGCGGACCGGCGATGAAGCAGAGGACCGGCAGGCGAATGCGGCCGATGCGGCTGGGCTGCGGCATATGTCGACCCCTTGCGCGACTAACGGGTTGCGACGCTGACCACGCCGGCGAGCGGGCTGCTGGCGCTGGCGTAGGCTTTCTTTTCGATTCTTCCCGCCCGATAGGCCATGCGGCCGGCCTCGACGCCGCGGCGGAACGCCTCGCCCATCAGCGCCGGGTCCTTCGCCCTGGCGATCGCCGTGTTCACAAGCACGGCATCGGCGCCGAGCTCGAGGGCCAGAGCGGCCTCAGACGGCGCTCCGAGACCCGCGTCGACCACAACCGGGACGTTCGCGTTCTCGATGATGATCTGGATCTCTTCGATCGTAAAGATACCGCGGCCCGACCCTATGGGCGAACCCAGAGGCATCACGGTGGCGCAGCCCACCTCCTCCAGGCGCTTGGCGAGGACCGGATCGGCGTGAATGTAAGGCAATACGACGAAGCCGTCGGCGATCAGCGTTTGCGCGGCTTCCAGAGTGCCGATAGGGTCGGGCAAGAGATAGCGGGGATCGGGGATAACCTCGAGCTTCACCCAGTTCGAGCCGGTCAGCTCGCGCGCCAGTCTGGCGGTGAGGACGGCTTCTTCGGCCGTCTTGCTGCCGGCGGTGTTGGGCAGGATCGTGTATCGGGTCCAGTCGATGTAATCGAGCTCGGTGCGCGCGCTCGGATTGCTTAGGTCGAGGCGGCGGACGGCGACGGTGACGATTTCGGCGCCTGAGGCGTCGATCGCCGCGACCGCGGCTTCCGGGGAGTCGTACTTTCCCGTCCCCACCATCAGGCGAGAGCGAAACGTCTTGCCGGCGATTACCAGGGGGTCATCAGTCATCTTCGTCACCTCGCGGCGCGCCTCGGCGGCCACGCCAGTAAAGATCATATCCTGTCCCGCCGGCTACTCTCCGATCGGCCGCCACCAGCGATAGAAGTGATGGACCGGCCCGTGTCCCTGACCGAGGGGGAAGGCATTCTGCAGGGCTTTGGTTACGTAGGCTTTGGCGGCCAGCACCGAGTGCTCCACTGTCTCGCCCTTGGCGAGGGTCGCGGCGATGGCAGCGGCGAAGGTGCAGCCGGTGCCGTGGGTGCTGGTGGTGTCGACGCGGCCGACCGTGAACTCGCGGAAGTCGGCCCCGTCGAAGAGGAGGTCGGTCGACTGGGCGTCGTTTTCCCGATGGCCGCCTTTGATAACGACGTTAGCGGCCCCGAATGAGTGGATCTCGCGGGCGGCAAGACGCATGTCGTCCCAGGTCTTGATCGCGTGGCCGGCCAGCACCTCGGCTTCGGGGATGTTCGGCGTAACGACGAGGGCGAGGGGCAGCACGCGCTCCTTCAAGGCCTGGACGGCGTCCGGGCGCAGGAGAGTGTCGCCGAGCTTGGCGACCATAACCGGATCGACGACGAGCCGGACCACGTCCCAGCGCTGGAGGCGCTCGGCGACCGTCTCGATAATCGGCGCGCTCGAAAGCATTCCCGTCTTGACGGCGTCGGCGCCGATGTCGCCGAGAACGGCATCGATCTGGCTGGCCACGAAGGCGGGCTCGAGCTCTACGACGCCGTAGACGCGCCGGGTGTCCTGCGCGGTAACCGCCGTTATCACGGAGGCGCCGTAGACCCCCAAGGCGGAGAAGGTCTTGAGGTCAGCCTGGATGCCGGCACCCCCGCCGGAGTCCGAGCCTGCAATGGTCAGGGCACGCGCGACTTTCGCCATAAACGTTTCAAGGCGCCGTCCTTGCAAGAAGGATGCGCCTTGTCCGTAACCTCAGCTCCCTGCGCCGGCATTGCCCGGTTCAGGTTCCGACGGTCGGTGACGGCTTCAGGCCACCCTCTCAGCCCGGCTCCCCGAGCTCCCGTGCGATATATCGTTGTGACCTCAGTCTAGGCCCGGGCTGTCGGGGGTGTCAAACAAGAGAGCCTCTGTGGGGGCCCCCGCGCGTTCGTCCCCCACGAGGCTCCTATTGCGAAGCGCTCTCGTCCGGCGCCGGCCCCCTTTGAAGGGCATACGCCAGGGGAGTGCCGCCGGCGAGGGCGGCGTTTATCAGCGACGCAATCCCCTCGATTGTCTCGACACCGTAGTCATAGCTCTCGTTCGCGGTCGTGAAGATAACGAGCACGTAAGGTTCGCCGGCCAGCGGGATGATGATGCCGGCGCTGTTCACTCGCCAGCCTTCTTCATCGTCGGGATACCAGCCGTCCTTCATGAACAGCAGGGGTCGGTCCTCGACCGCCCAGTCGAGGCCGGCTGTTATGCCCCAGCGCTGCGAGGAGTCGACACGATAAAGAAGGTCAAGGGCCAGATCGCGAGAAGCCGGGTCGAGGCCGTCGCCGTTAAGGAGGCGGGCGAACAGGCCGGCCGCGCCGCGCGCGGGCTGAGTGCTCGTCCCCCATTCCCAGTTGTTCGGCATCTGGAGGTCGGGCAGACCGAAGGCGGACAGGTGCTCCAGGACCCCTCCGCCACTGCCGAGCAGATCCCAGAGGATCGAGGCGGACTCGTTGTCACTTATCCTGATCATCCAGTCTAAGAACAACCCTTCGTCCTCGGTGAGCTCGCGCCCTTCGCTGGCGACAGCCTGGAGTAGAGCGAGCATGATGTGGACCTTGGCAATGCTGGCGAGGGCAAACGGCTGATCGCCGTTCCACGAGTAGGTGACGCCGCGGCCGGGCACGACGACCGCGACGCCGATCACCCCTTGCCTCGAGGCAATGAAGGCGCTGAGCCGGGGGTCCAGGTCGTCCAGGGGCTGATCGGCGTACGGATCGGCAGCGGACCCGGCGCCTGAGTGTGGCGACGCACCAGGGGACGCGAGACCACGGGCCTCCGTCCGCGCGGCGAGGCCGAGCCCGGCCACGGCCAGCAAGACCATAGCGGCTACACGTGCCCCAGCCGACGACACTCTGCCTCCTTCGAAATGGCCCTTCGCCGGAGTCAGTATCGCGCCCAGGCGGCTCTACATAAAGGGGGGAAGACGCCTATTTCTGGCCGGCGTGGGCCGTCGCCGTGGCATACTTGGCCCGATGCAGGACAGCTTCCCCGCCGCGTCGTTCCAACGCGAAGACGAAGCTAACGACGCCGAATTCTATCGCGAACCCCGGCTGGTTACTCACATCGACGATTTCGCGATCGCCGCGGTCGGCGAGGCCTATCGCCGCTTCTTGCCCCCGGACGGCGAGTATCTTGATCTTATGTCGAGCTGGGTATCGCACCTCCCGCCCGAACTACGCGTCGCCAGGCTCGCCGGCCTCGGGATGAACGCCGAGGAGCTGAAGAGAAATGAGCGCCTGGCGGACTGGGTGGTGCAGGACCTCAATCAGGAGCCGCGCCTGCCCTTCGTGGACACGAGCTTCGACGGCGTCGTGATCTGCGTCTCGGTCCAGTACCTGACCCGCCCGATCGAGGTATTCCGCGAGATCGGCAGAGTGCTCCGGCCGGGGCGGCCCCTTATCGTTACCTACTCGAACCGCTGCTTTCCCACCAAGGCCGTGAAGATCTGGCGGGTCCTCGATGACGTCGAGAAGGGGCGCCTGGTTGCCGCTTACATGGTCCGCGCCGGCCGCTTCGATCAGGCAGCGATTCACGACCTCAGCCCGCGCAAGAGCCTGATCGGAGTGCCGCGCGACAACCCGCGGCTCGTCGAGGGTGTGTCCCGGGGCACGTTATACACCGACCCGCTTTACGCCGTCGTCGCTTCCCGCAAGGCTGATGGCGCGGCCGCTTGAGTCCCGGCTACCGAGGCGCTCCTTCATGGGCTTCGCGCTTGCCGCCGGCGTCATGGCGATCACCTGCGGCGGCCGAGACTCAGATGAGCCGAGCGTCCAGGCTACACCGTCGCTCACGCCGATCCTGAGCTTCCCGACCGCCACCACGACTTCCCGACAGGCCCCGGGCACGTGGGCTAATCGGGCCCCCCTCCCCACACCCCGGTCCGAGGTCGCGTCGGCCGTGTTCGAAGACAAGCTCTATGTCATGGCCGGCTTCGTCGCTTCAGGCGCCAGCTCGGACGTGATCGAGGTCTACGACCCAGCCATGGACCGGTGGGAGCGGAAGGCGACCCTGCCCGAGGGCCGCGACCATGCCATGGCTGCGTCCTTCAAAGACCGCGTGTACGTGTTCGGCGGGGGCGCGGGCGGACCGGCGCGCACCGTGTTCGCGTATTCTCCTGCCACGAGTACCTGGTCGCGCATGGCCGATATGCCCTTCCGGCGCACGGCGGGCGGCGCGGCCGCGCTGGGCGACCGCATAGTGGTCGTCGGGGGCACCGGCGACTCTCCGACGACGTCAATGATCTTCGATCCGCTGGCCAACACCTGGCAGCGAGGGCCCGATCTTGCGGCGCCGCGCGAACACCTGGCGGTCACCAATGCCGGCGGCCAGGTCTTCGCCGTCGGCGGCCGCTGGGAAGGGGAACTCAAGGCCACGAACGAGATGCTGAACTCGCCGACTCGTTCCTGGGAGAAGCGTGCCCCGCTACCGACCGCCCGCGGCGGCACAGCCGGCGGCGTAGTAGATGGCCGTGTCTTCGTCGCCGGCGGCGAGGCTTCCGACCCCAGCCGGACGTTCCCCCAGGTCGAGGCCTACAACCCCGCGAACGACGCCTGGACCTCGCTTCCTCCCCTGCCCACGCCACGGCACGGCCTCGCGGTCCTCGGCGCCGGCGACTTCCTCTATGTCATTGGCGGCGGGCCGACGCAGGGCTTGTCGGTCGCGCCGCAGAATGAAGTCTTCAGGGTGAAGTGAGCGACTCCTGCCGGAGGCGCCGTGAGCGGCCTGGCTTACGCTCTCCGGCGGGGTGCGCGTTATACCATGCCGTCGAACGCGACATCTGGTCGACCAGCTGTGACGGCGTCGCGACCCCGTGGGACCCGCCCGGGTAACGCACGAACTCGACCTTCCGCCCCAGGGCTCTGAGTGCCTGGAAGATCTCCTCCGACTGGGCGATGGGACAGCGCAGGTCGCCCTCACGATGCACGAGTAGCACCGGCGTCCGACAATTTGCCAGGTAGGTGACTGGCGAGTGGAGGCGAAACGCCTCTGCTTCTTCCCAGGGCCAACCGCCGATCTCGTTCCGGGCGAACACAGGAATATCCGTGGTACCGAAGAAGCTAATCAGGTCCGAGACTGGTGCGCCCACGACCGCCGCGCGAAAGCGGTCGGTGTGGCCAACGGTCCAGCTTGTCATGTACCCGCCATAGGAGTAGCCGCCGACGTACAGGCGGTCCGTGGCGGCAATGCCACGGCGGACCATCTCGTCGACACAACGCATGAGGTCCCGAAAATCGCCGCCGCCCCAGTCCCGGACGCAGGCCTGGGCGAACTTCTCACCATACGAGCCGCTGCCACGCGGATTGGGCAACAAGACCGCGTAACCGGCTCCGGCCAGGACCTGGACCGGCAGGAGAAAGCTGGCCGGATGAGCGCCATGCGGGCCGCCATGGATTTGAAGGACGCACGGGTACTGGCGGCCGCGCTCGTAACCCGGTGGATAGACGACGAAGGTCTCGATCTCGAGCCCGTCGTCGGCCTTATACGAGAGTGCTTCGACCCGGCCAAGGTCGGCGGACTTGAGCAGGTCTTGATTTGCCTGACTGAGATTGCGCTCCTGGACCCCTGCGAGGCTCGCAGCGTAAACCTCTGTCGGGGAGTCTAACCAGGCCGCGGCGAACGCCACATTGGTGCCGTCTGCCGCGACATCGAACGCCTGGATGAGTCGCTCGCCACCGAGGACACGGCTAGCGGAGCCGTTCGCGGTGCCGGCACGATAGAGGGCCTGGCGGCCCCGATCACCGGCGAGGAAGAGGATGCTGCCGCTGTCACCCGACCACCTGAAGGTGCACCCGAAGGGATTCGGCCCACCGACCGGCGAGCGGTCCAGGGGAGCGCTCAACGAGCGCGGAGGGTCTCCGCCCGCCGTCGGGACGATGAGCAGGTGCGCGTTCCGCGCGAAAACTTCATCGCCGTACTCATGTCCAACGAACGCCACCCAGCGGCCGTCCGGAGAGAACTCCGGCAAGGAAGCACCGCCGCGACCGCGCGTCAGCTTGTGCGGTTTGCCGCCCGTGGCGGCCACGGCCCAGACATCGGCCCGGCCGAACCTCTGGAATCGCCGCCGGTCGCGGTCGCCGACGAAGGCAATCAGCTCCCCATCGGGCGACCAGGCCGGACTCGTGTCGCTCCAGTCGCCGGCGGTAATCTGTGTCTCCGTGCCCGCGTCTAAATCGACGACGAAAACGTGCGAGCGTCGATCATCGAAGAAGCCGGTGCCATCGAGCTTGTGCGTCAGGTTTCTGAGCACGCGCGGCGCATTGTGCTCAGTCGGCTTGCGGTCCTTCGGGTCTTTCCAGTCGCCCGTTCGGGCGACATACGCGATCCGCCGGCTATCGGGCGACCACGCGGGCTCAGACACGCCGTATTTGGCCTTCGTGAGTTGACGCGCCTCGCCACCATCGAGAGGCGCCAGGAAGATCTGGTTCTCTGCACCGCGATTGGACACGAACGCCAGGTGGAGACGGTCGGGTGACCAACGCGGACTGGAGTCCTTGTTGCCATGGGTGAAGCGGCGAGCAGCTGTGCTGCCATCCAGCGGCGCCACGTAGATAGAAGAGCGCACCTCGTCAGTTTCGCGGTCGTTCCACGACAAGACGTAGGCTACCCGGGTCCCGTCGGGTGAAATTCGGGGATCTGTCACCGTCTTGAGCGAGAATAGGTCGTCGGGAGTCATCCCGCGCTTGCCTTCGCTGGCCATCCTTTGCCTCCCTCCGAGTCTGCTGAGGCGGTGAGTCTATCACGATTCTCCTGTACGCGGGGCAGGGAGGAGTGCGTGGTAGCCTGAGTGAAAGTGAGCGCCGAGCAGGCCGACGCAACCCTTCTCGCCGAGTGCGACATCCAGACCTACCGGGGGTCGGGACCCGGCGGCCAGAACCGGAACAAGGTCGAGTCCGCCGTACGCATTGTCCACCGCCCCACCGGGACCACGGTCACGGCCACCGAGAGCCGCTCCCAGGCGGAGAACAGGGCGCGGGCGCTGCGACGGCTGCGGCGGGCGCTCGCCCTTCGGGTGAGACGTCCGCTAGAGGTTGAAGGAGTCCCCGAACCGGTGACCGCGGTCATCGCCGGCGATGGTCGCCTTCGGGTGGGGAAACGCGATCGACGCTATCTCCCCGCGGCCGCCGCCATTCTCGATGCTCTGGTCGCGCATAAGGGGAGCGTCAGCGCGACAGCCGGACGCCTGCGGATCACGACGGGGAACCTATCCGCCTTCCTCACGCGCGACGACGACGTCATGGCGGCGGTTAACCGGATCCGCGCTGAATTCGGGCTGAGGCCGCTACGAAGGTAGAATTGCCGGCAGGCTGGTCCGGTCAATCCCGCCGCTGAAACGATCTGACCGCGACAAGCAGGATTGCGGCGCCGAAGGCGACGAGGACCCCGAGAGATTCCATAGTCGAGAAGACGTGCCCGAAGAGCTGGACGTTGACGACGGCGGCAGCGCCCGCCGGTGCATTCTTGAGCTGCGTGCCCAGGGCGATGGCCCGGACGGGCGCGACGGCGTAGGTCACGGGGTTGACCTTGACCAGCACCTCCATCCAGGCAGGCACATTGTTTATCGGGAAGAAGATGCCGGACAGGAACATCGTCGGCATGATGGTGAGTTGGGAGACCATCTGAAAGCTCTCGACCGACTTCAGGCGCGAAGCCATGGCGATGCCAAGGCTCGTCATCGTCAGCGCCATCAAAACCATCACGCCGAGAAGCTCGACCATGACGAGAACGGAGAGGTGGACGCCGAGAATAGGGGCGAAGATGAACATGACGACGCCCTGAAAAACCGCGACCGTCGCCCCGCCCGAGACCTTGCCGATTCCGATTGCGGTCCGGCTAACGGGGGCGACGAGTATCTCACGGAGGAAGCCGAACTCGCGGTCCCAGATGATCGAGACGCCGGAGAAGACGGACGTCATCAGCACCGTCATCGCGACCATGCCAGGGAACATGAACTGGCGGTAGTTGAGGCCGGGAGCGAGGTTGCCGATGCTGTTGCCCAGGCCTTCGCCGAAGATAACCAGCATCAGGATGGGCATGATCAGCGCGGAGATAACGCGCGCGCGGTCGCGGAAGTAGATCAACACCTCCCGGAGCCAGATGACGCGAGCGACCCGGATGAAGCTCGCCTGACGCGGCTGAGGTCGAGCCCGCGTCTCGGGCATGGGGCGGGTCAGGATCTCGGCCCTCATCGTCTTCCTCCGCTTGGCGGCCGGCCGCCGCCGGGACCAAAGCCGCCGCGGCCGGTCTTCATCATCGCGCGCATCTTGTCCGCGTCGTCGGCGGCGGACGCGCGGATCTGACGGCCGGTGAGGTCGACGAAGACGTCGTCGAGTGTCGGCCGCCGCACCGAGACGGTCTGCACCGGATTTGCGAGCCGGGAAAGCAGGAGCGGGACGAAGACCTCGCCCCGGTCGACGCGAAACTCAATCGCCTCGCCTTCGAGTCGCGGATCGACCTCGAAGCGCTCGCGGATTTCCGCCGCCAGGGCGGCGTTGTCGGCCCCGGACACGGATACGACGTCGCCGCCGAGGCCGGCCTTGAGGCCCGCCGGCGTGTCCAGGGCGACGATGCGGCCGTTATCGATGATCGCGATCCGGTCGCAGGCCTCGGCCTCATCCATGTAGTGGGTCGTCAGGAAGATGGTCACACCCTCGGTGTCGCGCAGCGACTGAGCATAGCTCCAAAGGCTGCGCCGCGTCTGCGGGTCAAGGCCGATCGTCGGTTCGTCGAGGAAGAGGACGCTCGGCGCGTGCATAAGTCCACGCGCGATCTCGAGGCGGCGCTTCATCCCGCCGGAAAACGTGATCACGATGTCCTCAGACCGGTCGCCCAATCCCACGCGCTCGAGCATCTCCGCGGACCGCGAGGCGATCGTCCGCGGGTCGAGGCCGTACAGCTCGCCATGAAAGACGAGGTTCTCGCGGGCGGTGAGCCGGTCATCAAGCGTGGTGTCCTGAAAGACAATGCCGATCTCGCGTCGGACCGCGTCGGGCTGTCGCGCGACGTCGTGGCCGGCGATCACGGCACGGCCCGACGTCGGCCTCAGGAGGGTGCAGAGCATCGAGATTGTGGTCGTCTTGCCGGCGCCGTTGGGCCCGAGGAAGCCGAAAATCTCAGCCTCTCCGACCTGAAATGAAATGCTGTCAACGGCAGTTAACTCGCCGAATCGCTTTGTGAGACCGTCTACTTCAACCGAACAGCTCATACATCAATTGGGCCACGCGCGGCGCCGCGCGTCAAACGCCCGACGTCTTCAATAGCCGCGCGTCGGGTCCACAATGTTGGCCAGCGGTTCGCCGGCAAGGTAGCGCTTGAGGTTGGCGACGAAGATATCGGTGGCGCGCCGGTTGTAGATCTCGGTGCCGCCGGAGATGTGAGGCGACAGGATGACGTTTTCGAGCCCCCACAGCTCGCTGTCGGGCGGCAGCGGCTCGCGGGCGAAGACGTCGAGGCCGGCGCCGGCGATGGTGCCGGCCTTCAGCGCCGCGATGAGGTCGCCTTCGACAACGAGGGGCCCGCGCGCGATATTGATCAGATAGGCCGTAGGCTTCATCCTGGCGAGCTGGGCGGACCCGATCATGCCCCTGGTCTCATCGGTGAGGGGAGCCGATATCACGACGAAGTCACTCTCGGCCAGGAGGTAGTGGAGGTCGGATGGCGGCACACCCTCGTCGGCAACGATGTCCGGGCCGCGCGACGTGAACGAGCGACGCATCCCGAGGACACGGCAGCCGAAGGCCTTCGCCAGCCGGGCCACCTCGGCGCCGATGTAACCCATGCCGACGATGCCAACGGTGCGGCCCAGTACCTCCCGGGGCATGAAGCGGCTGAAGCGTCCTTCCTGCTGGTGGCGGAACAGCCGCGGCCAGCCCTTCGAGAACATGAGGACGAAACCCATCACGAACTCGGCAATCGGCGTCGCGGCGAGCCCGCCGGCGGTGGTGAAGACAACCCCCTCCTCGATCAGCCTCGGATCCACGCGCTCCGCGCCCGCGTGAGTTAGCTGCACCCAGCGCAGGTTGGGAGCCCGCTGACGCATGTCTTTCAAGGTCGCGATCGCGCCGCCCCAGAAGCTGAAGAGGACCTCGGCGCTGGAAAGCGCCCCGGTCAGCTCGTCCATCCCCGTCACGGCCTGCAGTTCACTGGGGTAACGCGTCTCGCCCCGGAAGAGGCGCCGGGCCTCTTGACCCAGGACGCGGACGTGGAGACCAGGCGCCGCGGCTTCAATGCTCGCGACAAGCTCAGGTTCGAGGGCGAAAGTCACGACGATTTCAGCGGTCATAGCGACAGATTAGCGCCCCCGCGCGAGCCGGTCGACCAAGTAGTCCGGCAGACCCGCCGCCCTCATTGCCGCCTGAGTCCGGGGGATGTCGTAGGGCACGCGGTGATACGTCAGCAGACGAGCCTCGTCGTCGATTAGCGCGTAACAGGCGCGAGGATCGCCATCGCGGGGCTGTCCAAGACCGCCCGGGTTGGCGACGAACCGGCGCTCGCCCAACGCAACGACCACCCCGTCGGCCATGGCCTGACCGATCGCGTCCTGCCCATCCTCGTAGAAGACGAACTGGACGTGGGAGTGGCCGACCAGGCCGAAGGGCGTGCGCTGGAAGGCCAGGTGAGCGGCCGCCACCGAAGGCGAAAGCAGGTACTCCCAGACCGGGTCGCGCAGGCTCCCGTGCACGAGGGTGAAATCACCCTCAGTCAACACGTCCGGCAGGGCCGCGAGGTAGGCCTTCTCCGCGCCCGAGAGCTGGGTGGCTGTCCAGATTGCGGCGGCCGCCGCGTAAGGATTGAACTCGTCAGTGCCTATAAGGCCTACGGCGGCGCGATCGTGGTTGCCGGCCACGGCGCTGTGTGCATAGCGGCACAGGAGGGCGATGCAGGCGCCGGGCGCCGGGCCGTACCCGACGAGGTCGCCGAGACACCAGATGCGGTCGATCGGTCCTTGGCCCTCGGCATGGGCCAGAACGGCCTCGAAGGCCGCGAGGTTGGAGTGAACGTCGGCCACGACGGCAATGCGCATGCGCGGTCAATATAGCAAGTCACGTCAGGCGGGCTACTTGAGTCATGAGGCCCGCCAGACCAAGGTGTGGCCTTCTGGTCCGCATTCGGGTTGGCCGCCTTCACCGCGCCGACGCCGCCCCGCCTATAATCGGGCGCGTGAAGGTCTCGGAAATCGGCGAGTTCGGACTGATCCGGCTCCTGGCAGCGGAATTCGGCCTCGAGTATCCGCCGGCCCGCGACTCCAGGCCGCGCCCGGGCCTGCTCGTCGATATCGGCGACGACGCCGTCGTCGGGCGGCGGCGAGACGGCGCGGCCGTCTGGACCACCGATACTCTGGTCGCCGGCGTCCATTTCTTGCCCGAGCGCACCGCCTGGACGGCGACAGGCTGGAAAGCGCTGGCCGTAAACGTCAGCGACGTCGCGGCGATGGGCGCTACACCTGACCTCGCCCTGGTGACCCTCGGCTTGCCCGGGCACTTTCTGGTCGAAAACGCGCTCGAGCTGTATCGGGGCCTGCGCGAGGCGGCGAAAGCGTTCGCAGTCACGCTCGGCGGCGGCGACATTGTGCGCTCGCCCGTCTTCTTCGCGACGGTTGCCCTTTCCGGCTGGGCTCGCCTCACGGAGTTGGGCCAGCCGCTGGCGATGACGCGCGGCGCCGCTCGGCCCGGCGACATCGTCGCGGTCTCCGGATGGCTCGGGGAATCCGGCGCCGGCCTTAAGCTCCTCCTCGACGGCGCCGAGGCCAGGACGGCGGCGCAGAAACGCCTTATCGGCCGGCACGAACGGCCGCAACCGCGCCTCGCGCTGGGCCGCGAGGCGATAGCCCACGGAGTGCGCTGCGCCATCGATGTAAGCGACGGCCTCGTACAGGACCTCGGCCACGTTGCGCGCGCCAGTGGCGTGATCATTCGCCTGGACGCGCCACGCCTGCCCCTGAGCGCCAGCCTCAAGCAGGCATTCCCCCGCCAGGCCCAGAGTCTGGCGCTCAGTGGCGGCGAGGACTACGAGCTGGCGCTGGTGGCGCCGCCGCCTGTGATGGAGCGGCTCCTCAGAGATAGTGACGTCCCGTTGACGGCGATCGGTGAAGTGCTCGCCGGTGATGGCCCGGCCGTACGCGTGGTCGACGAGAGCGGCCGCGAGGTCGCGGTGGGCCCGGGTGGTTGGGACCACTTTCGCAGCAGCTAGCAGGTGACACGCGACGGCTATGAACGTAGGGTACGGCTTCCAGGTTCCTGTTACTTGTGACCTCTTGCCGGTTACTCACATACTTACTCCAGCCTTGCGAACCTTCACTAGCGCCAGCCCGGCCCAGACCAGGCGGCTCGGACAGCGCCTGGCCCGTCACCTGAAAACCGGCGACGTGGTCCTTCTGGAGGGCGAGCTGGGCGCGGGCAAGACCTGCTTTGCCCAGGGAATCGGGCGCGGCCTGCGCGTCGTGGAGGCCGTGAAGAGCAGCTCGTTCGTCCTGGTCAACGAGTACCACGGGCGGCTCAAGGTCTACCATGCCGACCTCTTCCGGCTGAACGAGCCCGGGGAAGTCGCCGATCTCGCGCTCGAGGAGAATGGCGCCGACGGTGTTCTGCTCGTCGAGTGGCCCGACCGGGCCTGGAGCGAGATGCCCGAAGAGTGCCTCGTCGTCGGCTTCCGGGTTGTCGGCGACCGAAGCCGGCTGATCACATTCGAAGCCAGAGGCGGCCGATACGGGGAATTGACGGCCGCGCTCGCTGCCGCTGTCCCGCGAACGCAGGCCTCGCCGTGAGTGACCGAACCCTGATCTTCCGGACAAGGCCGGCGCGCCGCAAAGCGCGTGCCACGGCGACGGCCGAGGCGCTCTCGGTCCTAAGCGGTCTGGGCGTGCAGGCCATGCCCGGCGGCCCGCTGTCTGAGATGCCCGGTGTGTTCTGGCTCTCCTGCCCGGAGCAAGCATTGGAAGCAGCGCGCTGCCGTCTCCCGCGCCTCGGCTATGCGCAGGCAGTCGACCTCGTCGAGGCCCGGGTCGTTGGGTCAACGGGGCAGAGGGGGGCCGTGCGTCTCAGCCGCATCTATCAAGAAGACGAGGAGGTCCTGCGGGAGTCGGCCTCCGACCGGCGGCCGTTCGCGCTGAAGATTGGGGGCGAGGTCCGCCAGGTCCGAGGCTACCGCGGCGACGGCGGGACGCTGAGCCGTCGCGGACTTCCATCCTACGACGCCCGGCTGCTGGTCAACCTGGCGCGCGGGCCGGGTACACGGCGGTTGCTCGACCCTTTCGCCGGCGCGGGAGGAATTCTCGTCGAGGCCCGCGCCGGCGGTCTTAGCGTCGTGAGCGCCGACAACGACCCCTTCGTCGCCCATGGCCTGGCAGCCATCGCCGACGCCCATTTCGTCGCCGACGCCCGCGCCTTGCCGCTTGGGCCCGAGACTGTCGGCGCCATCGCCACCGAGCCGCCCTACGAAGCCGCCGCGGACTCGGCCGTAATCTCGGCTCTGGCCGAGATGCGCAGGGTCCTTGAGCCCGGCAGCCGCGTTTCGCTGCTCGCGGCCGCGCGTCAGGCGGACGCGTTGCGACGTGAGGCGGGAGCCATCGGCCTGGACACGGTTCACGCGGCGGCGATCTATCGCAAGGGGACGGCCTGCGCCGTGTTCGTATGGGAAAAGTCCGCATGATCGCCGCATCTCTGGACACGGCCTCCGAGGTCGCGGGCGTCGCCCTCAGCGACGGCGACACGCTCATTGGCGAAGTCACCTGGCGCACCCGTCAGAATCATTCTCGCGAGCTTCTGCCGGCGCTCGACTGGCTGCTCACGAGCCGGGGGCTCACGAAAACCAGCCTCGAGGCCGTTTTTGTCTGCCTCGGTCCGGGCTCCTACGCCGGCCTGCGAGTCGGCCTGAGCACGGGCAAGACGCTGGCATTCGCCCTCGACATCCCAATTGCCGGCATCGGGCGACTGGCGGCGGACGCGGACCCCCACGCCATCGTGGATGGACCCACCGTCTACGCAATTCATGCGGCGGGCCGCGCCGAGCTTGCCTGGGCCGCGTTTAGGCGGATCGATCGCCGGCTCTTAGAGGTCCTGGCGCCGCGCCTGAGCCGCGGGGAAGAATTGCTGGCAACGGTGAAACCCGGCGATATCGCCTGCGGCGAGGCGCCGGCGCCGCTCACGGAGGAGCTTCGCCACAGAGGAGTCCTCCTCGCCCCGGGGGTGCACGCCCGGGTCATCGCCGTTGCCCGCCTGGGCTCGGAAAAGCTGGAGCGCGGCGAGGTCGACGCCGCGGACTCGCTTGTGCCAATGTATCTCCGCGAGCCCGCCATCGGGCCTCAGCCGGCCTGACTGTGCACCCGAAAGGCACATTCGTGGAAACAACTCTCGTACTGATCAAGCCCGACGCCATGCAGCGCGGCCTCGCCGCGGAGATACTCGCGCGCCTCGAGCGGCGCGGCCTGCGCATCGCGGCGCTCAAGCTTATGCAGGTCGACCGTGCCCTGGCCGAGCGCCATTACGGCGAGCACGTTGGTAAGCCATTCTATGAGGGCCTCGTCGCCTACATCACCTTCTGCCCGATCGTCGCCGCCGTCTTCGAGGGCACGGGCGCGGTCGAGGCCGTTCGCTCGACTATGGGCAGTACCAATCCGCGCGACGCCGCACCGGGAACGGTCCGCGGCGATTTCGGCCTGGAGATCGGCCGCAACCTGATCCACGGCTCCGATTCCATCGATAGCGCGGCGCGCGAAGTGGCGCTGTTCTTTCATCCCGAAGAGTTGATTTCCTACGAGCGCGCAATCGACGGGTGGGTGTTCGAGTAGCCGGCGAAGTCAGGGCTGGAGCTACTGGAACCGAACCGCCGCGACGCCGGCCCGTCCCCAGAGCGCTTCGAGCCTGTAGAAGTCGCGCGCTTCCGGCGTGAAGAGGTGGGCTATAACATCGCCAAAATCGACCAGGACCCAGCCTGAGTCCGAGTCTCCTTCGACGTTCAGCGCTTTGATGCCTTCGCGCGCCAGGTCGGTGTTGACCGCGTCCACCAGAGCGCGCATGTGCCGCGCATTCTGTGCCGAGACAATGACGAAGTAGTCGGTGAAAGACGCTGCCTGGCGGATGTCGAGCAGAACGATGTCTTCCGCCTGGCGGTCGGACATCAGGTCGACTACGCGCCGTGCCAGTTCGTCGGGATCGACGGCGGCCCTGGTCATCCGCGCACGATCTTAGCAGACATGCTTTGGCGTCGATTATCATGGGAGGGTAATGAGCGGTACGCGAGCAATCGTGGCGATGAGTGGCGGCGTCGACTCTGCCGTCGCGGCGGGGCTTCTCGTCCGAGGCGGGTATGACGTCGTGGGCATCACGATGCGCCTCTGGACCAAGGACGACGCCGAGGGCCGCCGAAACCAGAAGCGCTGCTGCGGCGTGGAGGACATCGACGACGCTCGGGCCGCGGCCGACGTACTCGGTATTCCTCACTACGTCATGAACCTCGAGCGGGAGTTCGGAAGCAAAGTCGTCGACTACTTCGTCGCCGAATATCAGCGAGGGCGCACTCCCAACCCCTGCCTCGCCTGCAACGAGCACGTCAAGTTCCGGGCGCTGCTCGACCGGGCGCTGGCCATGGATGCCGACGTGCTCGCCACCGGGCATTACGGACGCATCCGGCGCGTAGGCGACGTCTTTCAGTTGCTCCGCGGCGTGGACGAGAGCAAGGACCAGTCCTACGTCCTCTACACACTCAGCCAGCGGGAGCTGGCGGGTCTGGTTTTCCCTGTGGGCGACTTTCCCAAGGCCGAGGTGCGCCGCCTGGCCCTGGAAATGGGCTTACCTGTCCACGATAAGCCGGACAGCGCCGATATCTGCTTCGTGCCCGATGGCGACTACCGGTCGTTCATTGCCGGCCACCTGCCACAGGTCCCCGGCGCGATCATGGACCGGGAAGGTGAAATCGTCGGGCGGCACGCGGGCATTGCCGGCTTTACGATCGGACAGCGCAAGGGGATCGGCGCCTTCGGCGCGAAACGCTACGTCACCGCGATCGAGCCCTCGCTCAACCTCATCCAGATCGGCGGCGAGGACGATCTCTTCTCCCGCTCCCTGATCGCGGAAGACCTCACCTGGACCGAGGGAGCCGCACCGGCGGAGACCTTCCGCGCGGAGGTGAAGGTTCGCTACAAGAGCACGCCCGCGCCCGCCACCATTCAGGTCCGCGGCAGTGAAGCGCGGGTCGAGTTCGAGCGTCCGTTGCGCGCGATAACTCCCGGGCAGGCCGCAGTCTTCTACGCCGGCGAGCGCGTGATCGGCGGCGGCATAATCGCGGCAGCGACAATCGGCGGAAATACGGCTGCTATACTGCGCTCTGACCGCTCGCCCTGATCGTCCCCGGAAGGTCCAATGTTGCTGCTCAACACGCTCGCCGATCTTCGCGACCTGGTTGTGATTGTCTACGGCTTTGTCGGCATCATCTTCTTCGCCATCGCGACACTGGCCGCGGTGTTCCTCTTCTTTAGCGTCAAGGGACTGATCCGCGCGGCGCGCCAGATGATGGACGATTCGGTCAAGCCGGCACTGGACTCGTTCCGCGGCACCGCCCAGGGTATTAAGGGGACCACGGACTTCATCGGTGAGACCGCGGTCCAACCCATTATCCGTGTCTATGGCGTGATCGCCGGCGTGAGGCGCGGACTGGCGATTATCAGCGGCCTCAACCGCCGCAAACGGGGCTGACCATGGGCTTCCGTAGGGGCTTCTTCCTGGGGTTCCTTATCGGCTCGGCGGCGGCCTCGCTCACCGGAAGGACGAAGCGCGTTGAAGCGCCCGTCGCCGGCTCCGAAGCCGCCCGCGAGCACAACGACCCGCTGCGCACCACTCTGGACCACATCCGGCAGCGGGCGGACGAGGCATTCGAAGCGGCCCGGGCAGAAGCCGAGGAGAAGGAGCGGGAGCTGCGCCGGCGCTTCGACGAACTGAAGGGGCGGCCGTCCTAGACCCGCGCTCATTCGTGGTCGAGGCGACCTCTGCTCCTGGTCGCCCTGCCACGGCCGCGCACGACTCCGTGCGCGCGGTTCGGCGCCTGCGTGGATAATCCCGGCTGGCGGAGAGGGTGGGATTCGAACCCACGAGCCCCTTTGCAGAGGCTACGCGATTTCCAGTCGCGCCTGTTCGGCCACTCCAGCACCTCTCCGCTCCTGAGTCTATCAAAATGCCCCTTCCAGAGGGCCACGCGAGCAAGTTGCGGGGAGAACGCCATGATTGTCGGGAATTATCCTCGTTCGACTAATTGCATTTAATCTCCACCTCGAAATAGAATGCGGGCACCCCGCACAGCCGCGAACATACTTAGACCCCTCATAAAGGAGAAACGGAATGCCGCGACTAAACGTGAGGAAAGCGAGTGAGGTTCCCTTGCCGTCAAGGGCTTCGCGAGCCGTCCGCGAACTGCAGCAAAAATACGACAACTTTGTGCGCGGAGTAGACGTGAGCGAAGCCGGCGAGCTAGAGCTTGAGGCCGGAGACAACATTCGCAGCGTGAAGGTGCGACTGCGCCGCGCGTCTTCGCGGCTCAGTGTCGACCTCGACATCTGGGACGCCAACGGCAAGGTCTACTTCAGGCGCGTGACCAGGCGCGGCAGGCCACGCCGACAGGCCTGAGCCAAAGCGGGCGCGCCCGCAGATAACCCTCGGACAGACCCTGTCTCGGCTGGAGCGAAAAGACCCTCCGGGCCGAATCGACCGTGGACGAAGGTAAGCTGCGGCTGCTAAGAAACGTAGGCGAGGCTTTCTAGCCTCGCCCGGCATGCGTGCGCAGTTTCGACGCCGGGGCTGGAAAGCCCCGGCTACGGGATAAACGGCCGCGGCTAGCGGACCATCGTCGCGAGGCGTTCGTCCGTGATTTCGGCCGGGATCGGCTCGATCGGCCCGCGGTAGACCCGCCAGTTGTCCTCCGGGTCCTGCACCCACGCCAGCCCCGCGTTCACAAGCTGGCGCACACCCTGGATGACGTGTCGCGCGTCGTAAAGAATGGGCAGCCCGAGGCGGGTCAGGAAGGGCACGACGGCACGCGTGACCTCCCTACCGCCCGTAAACAGCTCCGACTCACGCAGGGTCAACAGCGTCAGCGACGACAGGTAAGCGGCCGGGGAGAAAGTCTTCGGCAGGCGGTCCCACATCGTCTGCCAGAGCGTGCTGTCCGGGTCGCCCATGTTTAGAGTGGCGCGGCGGCTCTCCGTCTCACCCTCAGCGGTCGTGTACCAGTACACCCACTCCGCGTAACCGGCGCGCACAAGGCTGTTGGCGTCCGCCGTGTGTGGATGCGCCTTCTCCAGCTGCTGGATGCCCTCGTTGGTGGTCAGGTCCAGCCAGGGGTCGGTCGGCTCGATGAGCAGGAAGGTGTTGGCGAAGGCCGTGCCCCAGTTGACAATAAGCATTCGCTCCTCGCTGCGCAGGCCGCGCAGGGAGACCAGGAGCGTCAGGTTCTCGCCGTCGTCGAGGGTGCGGCGGCGGTGGACGAAGTCCCACCAGGCAGCCGACCCGCGGATGTAGGGGCTCGCGGGGTTTGGGCGTTCCGGCGCGTCGTCCTCGTGGACGTCGTATACGACGACGCGCTCCGTTCCGGCAAGGCGCTTGATCGCCGCGGTCAGCTCTTGCTTCGAAATCATCCGTCCAGCCCTGGTCAGACCCGTGTAGAGCCCAACCTCTAGCTTCCAATCTCCAACAGCGGTCCACCCCTGTCTACAACCGTCCCGTCCAACGCCAACACCGCCGGGCGCTCCTCGCAGTAGTCGCCGAACTCACACTTATCGAAATAGAGGACGCGGCGCTCCTTGTCGAAGCGGATCGTCCACGTGCCCATCAGCGGGTTGCCGGTCCCCGCCTTCATCTGCTCTTCGATTATCCTAGCCAGCGCCGCCAACTCTTCGCGCCCCATACCGCCTCCCGGTGTGCCCCAGATTCTACCTGCTCGCGGCGCGGCCTACCACGGTTTGCGGTGAATCGAAATGAAATCGGAACCCTCTCCGCTTGCCCGTCTGCCATCAAGGACAGGAGAGTGCGCGGCACACGTGGAGCTGGACAGGGCGCTCGGTTGGCCATCCCCCTCTTTGGTCCCCTTCACTTGATCGGAGAAGGGCTAGGGATGGGGATTACGCGCCTGCCATTCGTCGCCAAGCAAACCGTACAAGTAGGTGTCCCACCAGCGGCCTCGCATCTGCTCGTTCTCCCGCAGGTGACCCTCGCGCTTGAACCCGAGGCGCTCCAGGAGGCGCCACGAAGGCTCGTTTTCGGCGGCGCACGCGGCCCACACTCTGTGCACCTTCAACTCCGCAAACGCCCACCTGACCATTGCGCCCGCCGCTTCTGTCGCGAGGCCTCGCCGCCAATGCGCCGGATCGAGCTCATAGCCAATGTCGGCCTCGAAGGCCGCGTTCGGCACTCCGAAGTCCACGAGGCGGCGCAGGCGCACGCCCACCTGGCCGATGAGGCGGCCGTCGCCGCGGAGCGTGATGGCGAGCTGGAAGCTGCGCCTGTTTGGGTCACTCTGAGCGGCGACGAAGCGCTCCACCAGCTGGCGGCGGTCCACGGCTCCGCCCTCGGGCGGCTCGTAGAAGCGCCAGTAGCGCTCGTCCCGCTGGTAGGCCTCCACGGCGGGCCAGTCAGAGATGACGAATTCACGGAGGATGAGGCGTTCGGTCTCTATGTTCATGCCTGGGTAGGACCTCGGCGCGATTACGCGGTCTTGAGCCGCGCCCTCACCCCTAAATCCCCTCTCTCACAAGGGGCGAGGGGACTTCCGCAGGGTTAGAGCGGCTCGACATCCACGGCGCGGCCCTCATTCCACGAGCGCCAGACGGCGTCCGTGAACTGCATGTACTTGAGGCCGTCCGGGAACGAGGTTAGGGTTACGGGCTTGCCTTCGCGCACGGACTCGACGAAATCCGCCTCGACCCGCCAGGTTTGGATGAGCGCTACATCGGGTTCGACCGGCTCGAGCTGGGCGCCGCGCTTGCCTGCTGACATGCGGTCCCCCTGCTCCCAGGCGATGGCGCCCTCGGTCCCGTATACGGTGATCGAGGTGCGCTGTGCGACAGGGGCGACATAGCTCATGACGTAGTGCGCCCGCGCACCGTTGGCCATCTCGGCGCCGACGGTCACGCTATCCGGAATTACCACCTCTACTTCTCTCCCGGTTTCTGGATCGACGCGCTTGTCGACGAAGACCTTGGCGTCGGCGGAGACACGCGTCGTGTCGCCGAGCCAGCGCTGGACGATCTCGTTGTAAGCCCCGACGAACATCGTGTTCTTTCCCGACTGGTCGTAGCGGTGTCGCCACTGCAGGGGACGGTTTGGGTCCAAGCCCTGGCCACTAAGCGCGACGATGACGACATCGGTGATGCGCCCGACATAGCCCTCAGCGAGCATCTTCTTGATCGTTCCGCCGCAGCGAGGTTCGAAGAGTGCCGGAACTACCTGGGCGACCTTGCCGGAGCCCTTCGCGGCGATCACCATCTCCCGCGCCTCGGCCGCGTCCATGGCCATGCGCGCCTCGCAGAGAACATGCTTGCCGGCCTGAAGCGCCCAGACGCTAAAGTCCTTGTGTTTGTACGGCCAGGTGCCGATGCACACGGCGTCGATCGAGGGGTCGTTGAAGATGTCCTCGGGGTTCGTGGTCACTCTTGCTATGCCGAACTCCGCGGCAACTTTCTCCCCGCTCCCCATCGAGCGGTTGCATACGGCGGCTAGCTCGACGCCTTCGATGGCCTTGAGGCCGGGAAGGTGGCGGAGGCGCGTGTTGCCGCCGGCGCCGATGAAGCCGATGCGGAGGCTCTTATCGGGCATTATCCGACAGCCTCTTTGAACCGACGCATCGCGTCGATGTGCTCGCGCGGCGAGGTGAGGCCCGCGCCCATTGTGTTGACGCTGAGGTGGGTCGCGCCCAGCGCCCGCCATTCTTCGACGGCCCTCGTCCAGTCGTCCGGCGTGCCGTTAGCGACACCGACCCGGCCTTCGATGCCAACGTCCTCCGGCTTTCGCCCGGCGGCGTGGATGTACTCCCTGAGTCGCTCCACCGACTGCCGGGCGGCATCCCCGGGACGGAACTGGGGAAACCACCCGTCACCGATGCGGGCGAGGCGCTTGAGCACTGGCTCCGACATGCCGCCGATCCAGATCGGGATTGGACGCTGTACGGGTAGGGGCAGGATGCCGGCCTTGTCGATTTTGTGCCAGCGCCCCTCGAAGCTGACGACTTCCCGCGTCCAGAGGGCGCGCATCACCGCGATCTGCTCCACGATGCGGCGGCCGCGGTTGTGGAAGTTCTCGTTCAGCGCTTCGTACTCGACTGCGTTCCAGCCGATGGCGACTCCCAGACGCAGCCGCCCGCCGGTAAGCACGTCGACCTCGGCCGCCTGCTTGGCGACCAGCACGGTCTGGCGCTGAGGCAGAATGATGATCCCACTGACGAACTCGATCCGCGTCGTGATCGCGCCCAGGTAGGCGAAAAGCACCAGGGGCTCGTGAAAAAGGCTCTTGTGCGTGTAAGGACCGCGCCAGCCGCCGTCGCGCTCCGGGTCGGCCCCGATCACGTGGTCATAAGCAAGGAGGTGCGTAAAGCCCAGCCCCTCCGCCGCCTGCGCGTACTCGCGGACGGCCGCGGGGTCGGCCCCGATCTCGGTCTGAGGGAAGACGACTCCGATCCTCATGACCAGCAACCAGCAAGCGGCAACAAGCAACGAGTGCGCTTCATTCAGGGCCTCCTGGTTCCTGGTTCCTTAGAGTGCGGCGTAGCCACGAACGGGACGTTCGCCTATCCCGGGGCCGACACCGTCTTCGATCCAGCCGAATTCCCTGAGGATTGGCTGGCTGTAGGTCACGCGCCCGGTGACCTTCTCGAGCGGCTCGGTGGCCAGAAGCAGCGCCGCCTTCGCCATCATCGATGGCGGTTCGCCGCGGGGGTCGTCCAGGCTCTCGACCAGCTTATGGTAGACGGTCCCCGGGGTCGGCACGACGCCCGAGGGCGAGAAGCAAGTGACGGAGATGCCGTAGTCCTGCACCTCTTGGGCCAGGCCCTGCGTGAAGCGCTCGAGGGCGGCCTTGGAGGCGCCGTACATTGTCCCGCCGCGCACCTGCGTTTGCCGGTAGGGGCCGCGGCCGGGACCGATCGCCGCGCCGGAGGAGATGTTGATGATCGCGCCGCCGCGCTTCTCGATCATGTCCGGCAGGACCTTCTGGCTGAGCATGAAGGGACCGTGCACGTTGACCGCGAAGGCGCGGACCCAGCGCCCGATAGGGTAGTCCTTGATCGGAATGTAGTAGTTCAGGGCGGCATTGTTCACCAGGATGTCCACGGGTCCAAAGGCGTCGTGAGCGGCTTTGACGACGCTGTCGCAGCCGGATTCCTCGGAGATGTCGGCCTGGGCCGCAAACGCCCTGCCGCCCTTGGCGCTGATGCCATCGACGGTCGTCTTTAGCGACCCTTCGAGCATGTGATCGCCCTCGTTCAAGGTGCGCGCGACGCAGACCACGGCCGCGCCTTCCTCGGCGAACAGCTCGGCGATTGCCTTGCCGATGCCGCGGCTCGCACCCGTGACGACCGCAACCTTACCGTCCAGCTTTCCCATGTTGCGCCGACTCCTTTCGCTGACGAATGCAAAATCAGAGCGGGGCAGGAGACTGCGCGGGGGACGCTTGCTCTAACCAGAACCGCGTGGCAGATCAGAGCAATGTTACGTCAGCCAATCGTGACGCTGCCAGTCATGCCGTCGACGGTCACGAGCTGGCCGTCGCGGATCAGCTTCGTGGCCCCTTTGACCGCGACTACGGCCGGAATGCCGAACTCTCGGGCGACAGTGGCGGCGTGACTCAGCATGCCCCCGGTCTCGACGACGACCGCGGCCGCCGCGATAAAGAGGGGCGTCCAGGGAGCGTCCGTGAACGGGGCGATCAGGACCTCGCCCACCTTCAGCTCGACCTCACGGGCCGACTCCGTCGTAAGCACTACGCGGGCGGGACCGACGGCGCGGCCGGCGCTTACGGGCATCCCCTGGAGGACGGCGGCCGCCGCCGGCATCGCCCTTTGGAGGGGCTCGACCGGCAGTTCGAAGACCTCCGGCAGATCCAGGTCGCTCAGGCGCGCCGCTTCGGCCTTGCGGCGAGGGACCGCGAGCCTGGCCTGCTCGCGCGCGAGGTCGCCGCGGACCGCTGCCGCGACATCAGACTCAAGCAGCCAGAAGATGTCTTCCTCGGTCCCCAGGACTCCGCCATCGACGAGCCTGCGGCCCATCGCCAGGAGCGGCCGGCGCAGCGTGCGGTCTCCGCGCACCCAATTGGCCTTCGACGATTCGCCCAGGCGCGTGAACGTCTGTGCGCCCGCCAGGAGCTCGCGATATTCCGCGTGGTGCGCTCGAGGGAGGGCGCGGGAAACCCGCGCTTCGACGGCTTCTCGCGCCGCCGCGGCGCGCTCCTCGAGGCTGTGTGGGTTTCTTTCGGCCGGCGCACCGATGAAGACCTTTATGGAGCTCAGGGCAAAAGCCGGCTCTTCCTCCCAGTCCGCGAAGGCGGGGTCGACTTCTCCCATGCCGCGGAACCCGAATTGGGCGATGAAGGCGTCGAATGCCGCGGCGAAGGCCTTCCACTGCGGGCCTTCCGGGTGGCGCAAACGTGCGGCGATCGCGCCGGGCGTCAACAGGAGGACCTGATCGACCAGAGGCCGTCGGCGGGCCACTACTCGGGCGACATCCCACGCTCCTTTCGCGGGAGCGGCGCTCTCGACGTTGCGCAGCGCGCTGGTAAGAGCTACGACCAGGGCGGGGTCGTGGCCGGGGAGGGCAACGTCGAGGAACTTGTTCAGGCGGTCGGTGTAATCGCCGGCGGCCACGGAGACGTGAAGGTGGCGCGCCAGGAGGGTAGCGCACACCTTCCGAAGGCGCAGGATTAGCCGCCAGAGCTGCGGCAGGCTCATCGCCGATAAATCGCGTCCTCGCTCTCGCGCTCGCAAGGCATCAACCCGCACGCGGTCGCGCTGGACGGCAAGCGGCAACTGACCGCGGATACGGCGCACGCGCCGCCAGACCGTCCGCGCGCGCTCGGGGTCGCCGGAGGCCTGGGCGGAGATGTCGTGACCGTCCGTCGAGGTAATGAACTGCTCCATTATTCCGGAGGGCCCGCCGAGCTGCCACGTGCCGATGACGGCGCCCATGAACGCGAGGTTCAGCGCCCAGCGCCCGCCAAAGACGGCGGCCCAATTGCCTCTAGGGGGTTCGACGAGCGGAATCAGGTCGCCGATTCCCAGCTGGTCTACTACCATGCGCGCAGACTCGTATTCGAAGTATTGACCGGTCGACGAAATGAAAGGCGTCGAGATGCCGGGAACGACCTCGGAGGAGTTCCCGATCGTCCAGAGGTTAAAGAGCGGGTTCGGCGAGGCGTCCCACTCACAGATAGGCGCGGACTCTGCGGCCATGATCAACCTCCGGGATCGAGCAAGATTAGGGTTGCGCCGATCATTCGTGTCGATGGCGCTCCTGTCAACACGCCGCTGTGCGGGGACAATCGCAGCCGGAAGGGAGTGTACGATTTCTCCATGCGCCGCCTGGCCCTTCCGCTCGTTGCCGCAACGGCCGTTCTCCTGGCCTGCGGCGGCGACCGCGGGGCCGCTGTGCGGCCCCACGGAGAGGGCGAGCCGCGGGCTTTTGAGATGGGGCTGAGCTCGGTACCGCCGGCGCCGACCGATGAGTCATATCGCGCCGCCTTTGCGTTCGCGGGCACGGCCGGCGAGGTTATCTTGATTCAGCGGGCGCCACCCTGGGCCGAGTTCCTGCCCGGCGCCGTGATCTCCGACCGCACGGAGCGGCTAACCCGGCTCGAGCGCGACCTCGCGCGCGAGAACCGGCTCAAGCTCTTCCTGGCCATTGACCCGACCGATCCCGCGGACCGGGGCCGGCTCGCGGGCTTGCCGCCGGACATGCAGGGACGCGACTTCTCCG
>CAYRCD010000030.1:0-31495 GCA_964422735.1 uncultured Dehalococcoidia bacterium
CCCCTCCTCGCCGACCTCAAGCCCGGCGGCCGCTTCGTGGCCACCGACCTCTACCGGGCCGGCGGCATCCGTCTGATCGCGAAGCGCCTGCTGGACGCCGACGTCCTCCAGCCCTCGCCGATCACGGTCAGCGGCCGCACCATCGGCGAAGAGGCAAGCCAGGGCCGCGAGACGCCCGGCCAGGAGGTCGTCCGCCCGATCTCGAACCCCCTCAAGGCCACCGGCGGCCTCGTCATCCTGCGGGGAAACCTCGCCCCCGAGGGCTGCGTGGTCAAGGTTGCCGGCCACGAGCGCATGCATCACCGTGGTCCCGCGCGGGTCTTCGACTCCGAAAACCAGGCCTTCGCCGCCGTCCAGGCGCGACAAATCAAGGGTGACGACGTGGTCGTCATCCGCTACGAGGGCCCCAAGGGCGGCCCCGGCATGCAGGAGATGCTCGCCGTCACCGGCGCCCTCGTCGGCCAGGGCATCGACGACAGCGTTGCCCTCCTCACCGACGGCCGCTTCTCCGGCGCTACCCACGGCCTCATGGCCGGCCACGTCGCCCCCGAAGCCGCGAACGGCGGCCCCATCGCCGCTCTCCGCGACGGCGATCCCATCGTCTTCGACATCGCCAAGCGCCGCCTCGACGTCGACATCCCCGACGAAGAGCTGAAGCGCCGCCTCGCCGCCTGGAAGCCGCCGGCGCCGCGCTACACCAGCGGCGTGTTCGCCAAGTACGCCCGCCTGGTGTCGAGCGCCAGCGAAGGCGCGGTCACGGGTTAATGATGAAGGGGCCTGTAGCGGAGGCCTTTAGGCCCCCCACCGGGATGTAGGCGGGTATCTTCAGATGCCCGCGGGGTTGCGAGGAGCGGAGCCCATGCGTGTCCAGGAATCGGCGCCCAGGCTGAGAAAATGCGAGCAATGAGTACGAGAATGCGTCGAGCCTCTCTGATGGTCCTTGCGCTGCCGTTAGTGCTTATCGCCATCTCTTGCGGCGGCGGAGGTGGAGGTGGTGGCGGAGGCATATTCGCTGGCGCCGCCACGGGCTCGGTCTGGCTCGACGTGATGAAGCCCATCCCCGACACGCCGGACACGCGTTCCTTCCTCGTCATGAACGACTACGCCGCCCTGCGCGCCGTCCTGAATGTCCAGCCGCCGGCGCAGGACGCCGGCGAAGCGGAGATGAAGGCCTACCAGGAGAAGCTCGGCCTCGTGTCGAGGTCGCCGAGCGTCACCACGGGCATCATGCCCGCGGAGATGACCGGCCTCGGCGCCTACTTCGACCCCGCCGAGTGGAGCAGCGAGCTCGGCTTCAACCTCGCCCTCGTCGACCAGGACGCCCTCGCCGGCCAGCCCCCGCACACCTACAGCGTCCTCAAGGGCCGCTTCGATGCCAAACGCATCGACACCGCGACCGACAAGGATACTTCTGCCTTCCGCGCCAAGCTCACGAAGACCACCTACGGCGGCTCGTCCCTCTATGTGTGGGGCGAGGACCTCCAGCAGGACCTGCGCAACCGCAGCGCCGTCCGCCCCCTGGGCAGGGGAGGAAGGCTCGCCGTCAGTGGCAACTACCTCTACTGGACCTACTGGACCGACGGCGCCAGGGAGATGATCGATACCGGAGGGGGAAAGAAGGCCTCGCTCGCTCAGGCCGAGGACTTCAAGCTCCTCGCCGGCGGCCTCTCGCGCTACGGCCTGTACGCGGTCATCGTCACCGACCAGGGCATCACCATTGACCCCGCCTCTATCCTCTTGCCGAACGCATCCCCGGCGACAGTGCGGGCCGCGTTGGACGCCCAGCAGAAAGAGGCGCTGCGGCCGTACCAGGCCCTCGCGGTCGGCGTCGGCCAGGACGCCCAGGGCCCCTTTAACGTCCTCGTCGTCCTGCACCCGGACGCGAAGACCGCTACGGAAAACGTCGCCCGCCTGAGGGCCAAGGTCGAGACCGGAAAGAGCCTGGTCTCAGGTAAGGCCTGGAGCGAGCAGATCGAGAAGAGTGAGATCTCCAGCGACGGCAGGCTCCTCCTCGCAAAGTTGCGCACCCAGAACCGGACGCTTCTGGCCGACGTGCTCTTGCGGCGCGACAGCCTGCTCGTTCACGAGTAGGCTGATGGCTAAACGGCGGAGGGCTAACCACGGAACCGCTGATTACTGATCGCTAACCTCATGCCCGACATAGCCCGTGTCGCCATGCTTGCAGGCCTCAACGAGAGCCGCGTCCAGGGTTGGCTGGAAGACGGCTTCTTCGAGCGCATCCCCGGCCACACGGGCGACTGGGTCGCGCGCGCGCACGTCCTCGCCCAGCTCGAGAAGGCGCGTGTGCCGGCCGACGTCCTGCGCGCCGCCGACCGCGAGGGCGTGCTCGCCCGGGCCTACATCTTCGAGTTCCTCGAGGTGGCGCGCGAAGGCGAGCACCAGCTGCGCGAGGTGGTCGAGAGCACCGGGATCGAGGAGCAGTTCTTTCTCCGCCTCTGCGACGCCCTCGGCATCGACGACCCCAGCGTCTTTTCCGATGCCGAGGTCTCACTGCTGGAAGCGCTGGCCGAGTCCCTCAACGAGGGCCTGCCCCAGTCGATGGCCGTCGAGCTTTGCGAGCTGTGGGGCGCGCAGATGCGCTTCATCGCCTATGCCGAGGTGATGTCTTACGACACCAACCTGGCCCAGCAGACGATCGGCGGCACAGATTCGCCTCTCCAGGCCGCGGCGAAACTCGCGCCCCTCACGCGGGCGATGCTGCGCGCCGCCGACCTCTTCCCGCTGCCCCTGCACCGGCGCCACCTGCTCCAGGCTCTCGACCTCCAGCCCGATACGGCCCTAACCGAGGCTGCGCCGGGCACACGCGTCCTGCCGCCCGGTGACGTGGAGGTCGCCATCGGCTTCGTCGACCTCACCGGCTTTACGTCGCTTACGGAGCGCGAGGGCGACCGCCAGGCCCTGGCCTACGCCCGGCGCCTGGAGCGGGTGGTGCGGACGGCGATCCAGCAAGTCGACGTCCGCGTGGTCAAACGTCTGGGCGACGGCTTCATGCTGGCGAGCGCCGATCCCTCGGCGCTGATCGACGCCCTGCTCCACGTCATCGGCATCGCCGCCGAACGCGACGACATGCCGACGGCCCGCGCCGGCATCGCCTTCGGCCGGGCGGTATCCCGCGCCGGTGACTATTTCGGGCACACCGTGAACCTGGCCGCCCGTGTCATGGACGAGGCCGACGCCTCGGAAGTACTGGTCACGGAGGACATCGTCAACCGGCTCGAAGGCGGTCCCTTCGCGTTCCGAGCGCCGCGAGACAGCTCTCTAAAGGGAGTGCGTGAGGCGGTGCGCCTGTGGCGCGTGGAGCCGATCAGTCCGCGAGAAAGGCCGGCGACCCTGCGGCCTCGCCCCGGGAACCGCCGCGGCCGGCGTCAGTGAGCCGGCGCCGCGTTGTGCCGCTCAGACGCTCCGGAGTCGGGTGAGGCCGCTTCCAGGCGTTGTCCGTCATCAGCAGGCCAAGCACGAAGGCGGCGAGCCCCGCGCTAACGAACGACGCCGCCGGGTGGCCGGGGAAGCGCGCCAGGCCCAGGAAGAGGACGGCGCCCTCGGCGACCAGAGCGGCGATTCGGGCCCAGTCCTCGAGGCTTGAAACGGCAAAGGCCACGACGATGAAGAAGAAGGCCACGAGGCCGGCCGCGATGCCCAGCTCGAGCCTGAAATCGCGGAGGGCGTTGTCGACCAGGGGCAGGCGGGCGTGCGGCCGGACGGCGACGAGCGCGACGGCCACCATCGCGCTCAGTAATCCTTGCACGCCCATAAGGATTGAGGCCGCGACCGTGCTCGCGGAAGCTGTGCGCATCTGGTTCGTGACTTCACCTCCGCTGCATCCAACGCAAAGCATGCGCCCCTTTCATGAAGGGGTGCCGAAAGGCCGGTAAAAAGAGCATTAAAGACGCGGCGGCCTCGGACGACCACCGAGCGCGGCCTTACGCCGTCACGCTCAGGGACGAGAGCTATTAGGCCCAGTAGCGAAAGATCCTTCGGCTGCGCCTCAGGATGACATCATCCCTGGAGGCCTTTCAAAGATGACATCACTCGAGCTTCACGGATGGCACAAGGGGCGCCTCAGGTTCAGGCCCGGTGCGCCACGCCGGCGAAGGCGGGAAAGCCGGGACCGAACGACAGGCGCTGGTCGACTTCGAGCCGGAATCCCGCCGCTTGGGTGAAGTCCTCGGTCGCACGGTTCCAGTGGCAGCCCGCGGCCAGGCGCCCGTAGACGGGCTGTAGGAAGTCCTGCACCCGCGCGGTGAGGCCGTGGCCGCGGACGTGCTCCAACATGCGTAAGCTGCCGCCCGGCCTGAGAACACGCTCGATCTCCGCCAGGGCCAGAGCGGGACTCTCAACCGTGCACAGGACGAGCGTCGCGACGACCGTGTCGAAGGTCCCGCTCGGAAAGGGCAGAGCTTCTGCGGCGGCGGAATGAAATGTGAGCCTCGCCCCCTCCGGCAGCGCCGCCGCCTTTCGCCGCGCGCGACCGAGCATGAAAGGGTCGGGATCGGCGGCATCCAGCGATTCGATCTTCGTCCAGTCATAGAAGCGCAGGTTGGCGCCCGTGCCGCAGCCTATCTCCAGCACCCGCCCCGTGGCGCCGCCGGCGACGTTGCGGCGCACCGGAGCGAGCTGTTTCGCACTCAACCTTTCGAAGATGTCGTAGAGGGCGGCGAACCAGCGATGGCCCCTCATGCGGGCGTTCGGGCAATCCGGCAATCGGGCAAGGAGCGCATGTCTCGCCGGCCGCGCCGCGCTCCTATAGCACCAGGCCGAGTAGTGTCAGTCCGCCGTCGACCACGATGTTTTGGCCGACGATCATCGCTGAGTCGGGACCGCAGAGGAAGGCGACGACGTTGGCCACGTCCTCGGGGAGCACCGACCGCCGGGCGGGCGAGGCGTTCTTCAACGCTTGGCCGAATTCCGCCGGCATGGGCATGACGCCGCCGGTCTCCTCCACCCAGCTGGGGCAGACGCTATTGACGCGGATGCCGCGCGGCGCCAACTCGACCGCCAGGTAGCGCGTGAGCGTGTCCAGGGCGCCCTTCGTGACACCGACGGCGGCGTAATTCGGTAAATAGCGCTGAGCGCCGAGGCTGGAGAGGTTGACGATCGCGCCGCCGCCGCGGGACTCCATGATCGGCGCGGCTTCTTTGCTCGTGAACCACGGTCCCAGCACGTTGAGGTCGAAGGTGTGACGCAGGTGGTTTGGCAGGGAAGCGATAGCCGGCCGCGGCCGCTGGAGACCGCGCGCGGCGCAGTTCACCAGGATATCGATGCCCCCGGCAACGTCGCGCACGCGGCCGAAGAGGTCGTGGATGGCGTCGATGTCGCTCAGGTCGGCCTTCAGCGCCCAGGCGCGGACGTCCGCGCGCTCGAGCTCGCCGACCAAAGCCTGGGCCTGGCCGTCGTTGCGGTGGTAGTTGACGATTACGCAGGCACCGAAGGAGGCCAGCTTGCGGGCGATCGCGGCGCCGATTCCGTGCGTTCCCCCGGTCACGAGGGCGGCCTTGCCGCCGAGCGTCTTTTCGCTCATCGTGGGGATTGTAACAGCCGCTCCTCCCTGGACAGCCGGCGACAGGTCAGGGATGTCTCCAGGCCCCGATCTTGCTAGGATCACGACGTGGACCGCTCCCATACCCTCCTTCTCCTCGGCCCCAGCAGCATCACCTACACCGAGACGGAGGAGGCTCTGGCCCTCGGTGCGCTCACCCAGGCCCACCTCGAAGCGCGGTTCCCCGAGGTTCGCTGGCGCTGCCGGGGCGAGGCGGTATTCCAGGGCCCCGGAATGGCCGAGCGGACGCGCCGCTTCGTGCGCGAAGAGCGGCCCGACGTCGTCTTTCTGCGACTGTCCACCAGTCACCTGAGCCGGCCTCTCGTTCTCAATAAGGTGCGGCGACACTGGCGACTCTTGCTTCCCCCGGCGCTCTGGATCGATGCCCGCCTCAGGGAGTTGGCCGAGGGCAGGCGCTTTTTCAAGAAGCCTCGCCTGTGGATGATCGAATGGCCTCGCGCCGTGGCGCGCCGGCTCATAGGCGCAGAGACCGACGCTACGCCCGCAGAATCTCTGGCCGCGACGCTGGAGACGCTCGACTTCCTCATGGCGCAAGAGGAATTGGTCCCACTGATTCAGATCAGCCGCAGCGCTCGAGACCTGAGGCCGCGCGACGGTTCCGAGCTCGAAAGGGCTCTCGCGAGCTACTGGCGAGAGGTCATGGCCGAATGCGACCGGCGCCATCGTCCCTATTTCGACAGCGTGGCCGTTCGCAAGGGGATCCCCAAACAGCGGGCAATCGACGGGCGGCACGGCGACCCGGCCGCCCGAGACGTCCATGCCCGCTTCCTGGCTGAGCAGGTGGCCGAGGCCGTGGGCGTCGCAGCGCCCACCCCGGTGCCCTGACCAAGCCTCCACCTCGCCCCGACCCCAGCGGGGTTGGTCGCGCGTAAGCCGTCAGACATGAGGTAGGGTCTCTCCTACCGCTCCCACCAAATCTCCCCAGGGCCAGCCGCGGTGCTATCCTCCCCCTATGGAGCTCGCGGGCCGGGTCGCCCTCGTTACAGGTTCCACCGGCCGGGGCATGGGACGCAGCATCGCCCTCACGCTCGCCCGCGACGGCGCCGACATCGCCCTCAACTACGAAATGCGTCCGGCGCGAGCCGAGACCGTCCGCGACCGAATCGCCGCGATGGGCCGCCGCGTCTGCCTTCAGCAGGCTGACGTGGCCACGGAGGAAGGTGCGCGTGCCCTGTTCGACCGCGCTGTCGCGGAGCTGGGCAAGGTCGACATTCTCGTGGTCAGCGCCGGCGGCGCCTGGAAAGAGGGCGACGTCGCCGACCTCGATCCGTCGCATTGGCGCGGCGTCCTGGCCGAGGAGATACACGCCCCTCTGTATCTGATTCCACTCGTCCTTCCGGGAATGCGGGAGCGGCGCTGGGGCCGCATCATCCTGGTAGGCGGCCACGACGCCGACGATTGGACTGACCCGGATGCGCGTCTGCCGATCGACTACCCGCTGGGCAAGAACGCCCGCCACTGGCTCGCGCGCACGCTCGGCGCCCACGAGCTGGCCCGCGGGATCACCGTCAACGCGATCGCCCCGGGCGAGGTCCCTTACGTCGAACTCGACGAGGCCCTGGACGATGTGGCCCACGCTGAGGCCTGGCGCTCGCGGCCGTCGCCCCGGCCCCAGGATACGGGCGAGGTTGCGGCGTTTCTTTGCTCCGAGGCGGGCAGATTTGTCACGGGGTCGATCATCAATGTGGTGCCGCCGCGAACGCGGGCGGCGGGAACCTAGACGCGGCGCGACTCGGGCTTAAGGCCTACCTGGCGCCTCGGTGAGGGTGCGCATGGTCGCAGCGATGCGCGCCGCGCGCGTATCAGCGCGCTTCGCTTCTTCGATGTGTCGGATGTATTCCTTGCGGTGTGACCGCGCGCGGCTGAAAGCTGCTTTCGCGGCCGGCGCCACTTCGAGCGCCGCCGCGATGTCCGCGAGCAAGGGCGGTTCGGCCGGCGGTGTGGTCGAGAACGTGAACGTGAGATCGACCTTGCCGGCCGGTTTGATGCCGTACTCCGCGCGCATCTCTTTGATGATCACCAGTACGTGAAAGCCACCCATCGGGTTCGCCGTGGCCCTATGGGCATGCCGTTCAGGGTGCCCTCGATGAAGACGCGGCGCTTCACGCCGAGGACCTCATCCGGGATGAAGATCGCGGTCCAGTCGCGCTCGGGGTTCGCGACCGTGGTGTGGAGGTGTAGCGGTGCGTTCAGGGAATCAGCCAACTCACACCAGCCGTGCCCGGATCGCCTCGACTACTTCCGTGTCGGTCGCGACCGCCCGCTCTGCGGTGGACCGGTCGAAGACGCGCGCGGGGATGCTCCCCGGCAAAGCGTCGGGGTAACGGGTGGCGATGTAATACCCGTCCAACGCGCCCCAGGCGTCGCAGTGACCCGCTAGCTCGGGCACCAGAGCGGCGGCCCGCTCACACAGCTCGCGCACCGAATGGCCGAGCACGGCGTCTTCGATGCTGTGATAGAGGAGAGCCTTAAGCGCCTTTTCGGCGACCTGCTGGGACAGAAAACAGGCCAGGTTGAACCCACCCTGCTGCTGCAGGAGGCGTGCCCAACCAAGGTCATCTTCGGCCTGGTCCAGCCAGCGCCTGGCCTCGTCAAGGCTCCTCATGTAACACCTCGGCGTCCTTGAGAGCGTGCTTGAGGAAACGGCGCTCCTTCATGTCTTCGAACTCTTCGGGCGTGTAGACGAGAAGGTCGGTCGCCACCCGCGGCGAAACCTTGCGATACACGTCGGCCAGGCGCTCAACGAAGGGCAGGTCGCTGTCCATGATCACGAGAATATCGAGGTCGGTGAACACATCGCGACGGCCGCGGGCATAAGAGCCGAAGAGAACGATTAGCCGGGCACCGAGGGCCTTCAGGGCTTCGACGATGCGCGGAAGTTCGGAGTCGAGGAGTGCGACATGGTTCGCGCGCTGGGTTTCGATCGAGGTGGCCACGTCATCAGTTTACGACGGCGGAGGTTCCCCAGGTCGGGCTTCGCCGATGGCGAAATCGGCCACCGTCGCACCTCGAACCGAGGCATAGAGCTGGGCGCCTGTGTGCCAGCCAAGCGCCATGCCGCGCTCGAGCTCAGCCCTGCTGCGAAGCATGTCCCTCGTCGTCATCTTTCCGTCCCTGCCAAGTCAGTTCCTCGGTCCCCTTGCGCAGGGCTTCGCCCCAGCCCCGCCGGGCGGAGCTGAAGCTACGTCCCTACGTCCGTTCGGGGCCCAACTCATTCTCCCGCCCGATAGTCTTCGGCACGTAGTACCGGCGCCCTTTGAGGCGCTCGGGGAGGTAGGTCTGGCCGGTGGCGACGCCGCCCTCGAAGTCGTGGGCGTACTTGTAGCCGCGGCCGTAGCCCATGCCGCGCATGAGGCCGGTGACGGCGTTGCGCAGGTGCAGGGGCACGGGATCGTTGCGTGTGGCCTCCACGTCGGCCAAGGCCTTCTGGTACGACGTCATGGCGCTGTTGCTCTTGGGGGCGAGCGCCAGGTACAGGGCGCACTCCGCCATGGGCAGGAAGCCCTCGGGCATGCCGATGAAGTGCACGGCCTGCTGGCAAGCGACCGCCACGCTGAGGGCCTGGGGGTCGGCGAGGCCGACGTCCTCGGCGGCGAGGATGACCATGCGCCGGACGATGAATAGCGGGTCCTCGCCCGCCTCGATCATGCGCGCCAACCAGTAAAGAGACGCGTCCGGGTCGGAGCCGCGCAGGCTCTTGATCAAGGCCGAAATGATGTCGTAATGGGAGTCGCCCTGCTTGTCGTAGAGATAGGTGCGGTGCTGCAGCGCCTCCTCGACGATGGCGCGCGTGATGACGCGCCGTCCTGAGGCGTCGGGCGTGACGGACATCGCCGAGGCTTCGAGGGCGTTGAGGGCGATGCGCGCGTCGCCGCCCACAGAGGCCGCGAGCGCCTCGACGGCCTCGTCATCCATCTCGACCTTGAGATCCGCCAGGCCGCGGTCGGGGTCGTCGAGGGCGCGTCGCACGAGGGTCGCGACGCTCTCCTCGGTGAGGGCGTTCAGCGTGAAGACACGCGAGCGTGAGAGCAAGGGCCCGATCACCTCGAAAGACGGGTTCTCGGTCGTTGCGCCGATCAGCGTTACGGTCCCGTCCTCGACCACGGGCAGGACGGCGTCCTGCTGGGCCTTGTTGAAACGGTGGATCTCGTCGATGAAGAGGATGGTCTTCTCCGGCTTGCGGACGCGCGCCTCCCCGACGATGCGGCGCAGGTCGGCGACGCCGGCCGCGACCGCCGACACGGCGGAGAAGTGCGCGTTGGACCGGGCGGCAATTATGCGCGCAAGCGTCGTCTTACCGCTGCCCGGCGGGCCCCAGAAGATCAGCGAGGGCAGCTGGCCCGCCTCGACCAGGCGGCGCAGGATCTTGCCGGGGCCCACGAGATGGTCCTGGCCCACGAACTCGTCGAAATCGCGCGGACGCATACGCGCAGCGAGCGGCGCGCCAGCGCCCTCGTCGGGTTCTGGCTCGGCTTCAGAGTCGATCAGTCGTGGTTGGCGCGTACCGCGTGGCATGGAACAATTGTACGCCCGCGACGGGGATCGACAGCGAATTAGGAACGGATAAACGGATGACGCCCGCGTATCCGCTATCCGTTCTCTATCCGTCGACGACCGGCGGCCGAATCCTCTCGTAAGAACCGGGCGCGGGCACCAGGCGCCGCCGCTCGCCCTCGTAGGCCAGCATCACGCGGCCCGCGTGGCGTTCGTTGCGAACGAAGGAGACCACGGCGTCGGCGATCTCCTCCGGCTGGAGCATGACCTTGGGTGCGATGGCGCGCCACTCATCCTCACTGAGTCTCGAGCGGGTGTGGCGTGTCATCCCGGTCTCGACCCAGCCGGGACAGATGCAGTTGACGCGAATGCGGTCGGTCTCGCGAAGCGGGGCCAGAGACGCTGTGAGCCGGACAACACCGGCCTTGCTCGCGGCGTACTCGGGCGCGTCGTGCGGCGCGAAGCCGATGCCGGCGCCGGAAGCGATGTTCACGATCGCGCCGCCCCGCCCCTGGCCGCGCATGGCCTCGATCGCGTAATGGCTGCAGAGCATCACGCCGCGAAGGTTCACGTCCAGGACGCGGCCCCAGGTGACGGGCTCAATGTCAGGGAAAGCGACCTCGTTGACGATCCCGGCGTTGTTCACCAGGATGTCCAGCCCCCCGAATGTCGAGACAGCGAATGCGACCAGGCCTTTCGCGTCAGCCTCGACGCTGACGTCGGCCTGAAAAAAGGCCGCGCGTCCGCCATCGGCCTCGATCAGGCTGACGGTCTCCAGGCCACCCTCAGCGCTAATATCGCCCCCGACGACGCGAGCGCCTTCGCGCGCGAGCCTCTGCGCGGTCGCCCGGCCGATCCCGGAACCGGCGCCGGTGACGATGGCGACTGTGGCTCTTAGCTGCATCTGGCGTCGAGAGGTCGAGTTCCTGTGGCTCGTAGTGGTGCAGGCGCCCCGGCGTCCGTCTCTCGCTTCCGCGCGGCCACTGGGTGAGAATGGGCAGAAGCAGGTCCTGTGTCAATCAGCTCGGGAGGAGCGATGATATGACAGCCGAGTACTTTCGCAGCCTCTTCGACTACAACTATTGGACGCGCGACCGCCTCCTCGGGGCTATGGAAGGCATGAACGAGCCGGAATACTCAGCCCCCAACGGCTTCGTCTACGGCAGCATTCGCGGCATCCTGCTGCACACGCTGGCCGGCGAGGTGATCTGGCTCGCGCGCTGGCAGGGAGAATCGCCGAATGTCCTTCTCTCCGAAGCGGATGTGGCAACCCTCCCCGGCCTGGTTCGCCGCTGGCGCCGGCAGGAGGACGAGATGCGCTTCTTTCTCGCCGAACTCACGCCGGAACGGCTGGCCTCGAACCTGCCCTACAGGAGCACGCGGGGCGGCGACTGGGCCGAGCCTCTCTGGCAGCAGATGGCGCACATTCTTAACCACGGCACCCAGCACCGCAGCGAGGCCGCGGAGGCGCTGACCCTTATCGGCAGGTCCCCGGGAGACCTGGACCTGATCGATTTCTTCCGCGAGCGCGGGCGGTAAGGTGTGAATTGGCGGGCATACCGGTATCATTCGCCGCGAGTGCTGATTACTGGCTACTGATTACTGACTACGGGCCTCCGGAGCCTACGCGACTCCCCGGACTCCAGACGCGCTAGAATCTCACCGCGGGACGGACGGAGCTGAAAAGCGTCGTCTCCACCGAGTCAGGCCCCGCGCACCGCCTGGGAAAGGGGAGACCATGGCCACCGTACACACGGTCCGCGGCCCTATCGAGACGTCAACGCTCGGCGCCACGCTCATGCACGAGCACGTCTTCAACCGCTCGCCGGGCGTTTTCGAGGCCTGGCCTCACCTGTGGGACCCAAAGGCCGAGATCGTCCGCGCCGTCGAGACCTTTCGCGAGCTCAAGGCGCACGGGATTGACACGATCGTCGATCTGACCACCGTCGACCTCGGCCGCGACGTCAACATGGTGCGTGAGGTTGGCCGCCAGGTCGAGCTAAACATAATCATGTGCACCGGCGTCTGGCGCTTTCCACCGCGCTTTTTCGAGCGGCGCAACCCGGACCCGATCGCGGACCTCTTCGTCAAGGACATCGAAGAGGGCATGTCGGCGACGAACGTGCGCGCGGGCATCATCAAGCTCGCGACGGAGCCCGCGGTGGACGAGTTGAATGAGACTATGCTCCGCGCCGGCGCCCGCGCCCACCGCCGTACCGGCGCGCCGATTAGCACTCACACCGACGTGAAGACGCGCTCCGGCCTGGCCCAGCAGGACGTGTTCGAGAGCGAGGGCGTCGACCTGTCTCGCGTCGTTATCGGCCACTCCGGCGACAGCGACGACATCGAGTACCTGACGTCGATCATCAAGCGTGGCAGCTTCATCGGCATGGACCGCTTCGGCCTCGATTTCTTCCTGCCGACCGATAGGCGGGTGGACACGGTGGTGAAGCTCTGCGAGATGGGGCACACCGACAAGATGGTGCTCGCCCACGACACCAACTGCTTCATGGACACGATCCCGCGCGAGCGGCGGCTGGAGCGCATGCCGAACTGGCATTTCCTCCACATCTCCGACGACATCCTGCCCGCCCTGCGCGCGCGGGGCGTCAGCGAAGACCAGGTCCGGACCATGCTGGTCGACAACCCGCGGCGCATCTTCGAGCGCCAGGGAGGGTACTAGCCGGGTGATTTACGAGAAGGATTAAGCCTATTTGCAGATTTGCTGCGTTTTTCTCTTGTAAACTGGGCGTTGTCGTGGTATTTCTGTTGCGGCTAAGAGCGCATTAATCCAGGGAGGCTTCAATGGCTAGCAAATCACCGATGGACATGGTCAAGCAGATGAGCCTCGGAGAGCAGCTCCTCGCCGGGGGCGCTGTGTTGATGCTGATCGCTTCGGTCCTGCCGTGGTACCACTTCAGTCTCGACATTCCGGCCGAGGCGCGAGCCCTGGGGATTACCGGAGGCAGTGTGAACAAGAGCGCCTGGGGTCCTCCGGGAGACATGTGGGGCATCCTGGCCGTCCTCATCGCGCTGGCCCTGGGTGGGGCCGTAATCGCCCAGAAGGTCGGAAATGTTCAGCTTCCGAACCTTGGCAGCGTCAGCTGGGGGCAGGCATTCGGCGGTGGCGCCGCGGCGGTTGTTGTACTCGTGCTCTTGAAAGCCTGGCGAATCCTTGCCGTGCCCGTCGGTAGCTTTGGGTTCGGCTTCTTCATCGGCATCATCGCTACGGCAGCGATCGCCTATGGCGGCTACCTGCTCTACTCGGCGGACCGCGGCGGCGGCGCGATCCGGACCTGAAGCGCCCGTACCTCCACGAAGAATCCAAGCAGGCGGCCCCTTGAGCCGTCTGCTTTCTTTTGCCGGCGGGCCGTCGCCCTTTAAACTTCTTTAAATCTCACTTAACATCGCCTTGCTGTGTTGGTAATCCATATGCGGGATGATCCAGACCGGAGATAGCGTTTGGAGCAATCGCCTTCTATCGGGTCGCACCCGCGCCTGCTCCTCCAGGGCGGGTCGGTCCCCTTCCGCCTCTCGCCATTTGAGATCGTCTCTCTCCTCGCCCTACTGACGGTCGCGGCCTTCGCCGGCTTCAGCGGCTATGCCAAGGTCACCGACATGAACGCGCCGGTGGCCACGCCGCCGACCTATATTCCGGCATTTCGCACCACGCTCTCGAGCTCGGTTACCACCACGGGCACGATAGCTTCCAGTCAGCAGGTGACCCTGACTTTTGGCAGCACGGGCAAGATCAAGGAGTTCCTCGTTGGCCTCGGTGCCCAGGTAACGACCGGGCAGGCTCTGGCGCGCATCGACGACACCGACCTGCAGCAGACGGCGAAGTCGGCTCAGTCGAACCTCGATTCCGCCCAGGCCCGCCTCAACGCGGCTCTGCAGCCTCCCCAGACCACCGACGTTGCCTCCTCGCTGCAGGCCGTCAACAACGCTCAGGGCCAGTTGGCGACGGCGCGCCAGAACTACGCGGACCTCAAGGCGAAGCCGACTCCGAGCGACACCATTACCGCCCAGCAGGGTCTGCTGACGGCCCAGAGCGCGCTCCAGACCGCGCAGGACAACCAGACCAAGACCCAGAATGACGCCACGCAAGCCTCGATCGACCTGGCGGCGGCCCAGGCTGCTTTCACGGACGCGACCAACCGCGTGAAGCAGTCGTACTCGGCGGCTCATGACGCTTACGACGCCTGCAGCACCGCAGTGTTGAAGCCCGCATTCCCCGACCTTCTCCTGCCCTATCAAAGCGCGCCCGCCCTGAGCCCTTCGATGTGCACCGCCCCTGCATTCTCGGCCTACGGTACCGCTTCGACCGCGTACAACTCGGCGGTGACGGCATACACCAGCGCTCAGACCGCCCTGACCGCGAAACAGACCGCTAACACCAACGCCCAGAACGCCCTGAGCAACGGTAACCTTGCGCGGGCGGTCCAGAACGCCCAACTCGGCCTCCAGAACGCCCAGCAGAAGGTCACGGACACGCAGGCGGGCGCCAAGCCGTCGGACCTGGACGCCGCTCAGCGGGCCATCGACAGCGCCCAGGCCGCCCTTGACTCCGCCCAGGCCAAAAACGACGCGCTCTTCGCCGCGCCCAAGCCGGAGAACATCCTCCCCCTCCAGGCCAGCGTGGACCAGGCAAAGGCACAATTGGAGACGGCCAGGGCAAACCTCGCGGCGGCGACGATCGTCGCCCCTTTCGACGGACAGATCAGCTCGCTCACGGGTGAGGTGGGCTCACAGGTCGCGGCCAACACCCCGGTGTTCATCCTCCTCAACCCGAAGCTGATCCGAATCGACGCCAACGTCGATCAGTCATCGATCGGAAACCTCAAGGTTGGGCAGACCGCAACGGTGACGCTCGATGCAATCAGCGGGCGAACCTATACCGCGACGATCACCGCGATCGGCCTGACACCGGTCACGCAACAGGGCGTTGTGACCTATGTGGTCACCTTCGGGGTGGATACATCGCGCCTGGCCCAAGGGACGCCGATTCCGGCTCCCGGCATGACGGCATCGCTCTCGATCCAGACCTCGCGCACCGAAGACGCGCTGGTGGTGCCCGCGCGGGCGATCCGCAGGGTGAGCCGGACCCAGCAGACCGTGAAGGTCAAGACAGACGCCGGACAGGAGGACCGCACGGTGACCGTGGGTGCCACCAACGGCACTCTTACCGAGATCGTGAGCGGCCTGAAAGACGGTGAGCTCGTCCTGGTGAGCGCGCCCGCCGCCACTTCGACGACGACAACCCCCACGCAGCCGGGCGGAGGGCAGCCCCAGTTCCCCGGCTTCCCCGGCGGTGGCCCGTGATCCAGCTGATCGAGATCGTCAAGACGTACCAGATGGGTGACCACGACGTACACGCCCTGCGAGGCGTAACGTTGACGATCGACGACGGCGATTTTGTCGCGATCATCGGCGCGTCAGGATCGGGCAAGTCCACGCTAATGAACATTCTTGGCTGCCTCGACCAGCCCAATTCCGGCACCTACACGCTCGACGACATGAGGGTCAGCGACTTGACCGAGGACGAGCTGGCGCTTGTCCGAAATCAGGCGATTGGCTTCGTATTCCAGAGCTACAACCTTCTGCCCAGGATGCCGGCGATCCGGCAGGTGGAGCTGCCGCTCGTGTATCGTGGCGTCAAGGACAGGCTCGCGGTGGCGCTGGAGGCGCTCAAGGCAGTCGGTCTCGGCGAGCGCGCGATGCACAAGCCCAAGGAGATGTCGGGGGGCGAGCAGCAGCGGGTGGCAATTGCCCGCGCCCTCATAACCAGCCCGTCCCTGATCCTGGCCGACGAGCCAACCGGGAACCTCGACAGCCGCACCAGCCTCGAGATCATCGCCCTGTTTCAGGCGTTGAACCGGGAGCGCGGGATAACAGTGGTGTACGTTACCCACGAGCCGGATATCGCCGCCCACGCCCGTCGCGTCATTCAGATGCGTGACGGCCGGATCGTCTCCGACCTCATCAACGAGAGCCCCCAGAGCGCCCAGGACGAGCTGAGGCAGCTCGGCCGGTCTGCCGCGCCGCAGCCCCGGTTGGCTCCCCAGCCGGCTGGCGTGACCAGGGGAGGTGGCAGCTGAGTCTGGCTGATTCCCTGCACGTCGCGATCGAAGCGCTGATCGCCAACAAGATGCGCGCCGCGCTCACCATGCTCGGGATCGTTATCGGGGTTGGAGCGGTGATCGCGCTCATGGCGGTTGGGCAGGGTTCGCAGAAGGCGGTTACCGACCGTATCCAGGGCCTTGGATCGAACCTCCTCTTTATCCGCTCGGGGTCCACCAGCCAGAGCGGGGTCGCGGGCGGCGCCGGCACGGCACAGACCCTTACGCTCGATGACGCCCGCGCGATCCCCGGCAACGTGCCCCAGGTTGTGGCCGCGGCGCCCGAGTTCCGTCTGACGCTCCAGTTGAGTGGTACCGCGGGGAATACGCGGACGCAGCTCATGGGCGTGACCCAGGATTACCCGACGGTGTTGAACCTTAGCCTCGCCAACGGCGACTTTTTCACAGACGACGATATCGACCGGCGATCGCGAGTGGCGGTACTCGGCTCTGCCGTTGCCACAACGTTGTTCGGCGACTCGAACCCAATTGGCGACAACGTGCGCCTCGGATTCGGGCGCCTCGTGATCAATCTGCGCGTCATTGGGGTCCTCGCGCCCAAGGGTGGGAACTCCCAGGCTAGCCAGGACGACCAGGTCTTCGCGCCGATAACAACGGTCACGAGTCAGATCCAGGTGCAGCGTGCCGGTAGCGGCGCCGTGATTGTCAACCAGATCACAGCCCAGGTGGGGGACAAGCGTCAGGTCGACACGGCCAAAGCAGGCGTGATCGACCTGCTCAGCAGCCGCCACAACGTGATCACACCCGATTTTACGGTCGAGAGCCAGGAGGACATTAAGGCGGCGATCAACGAGGTCACCCAGACGATGACCGTTCTGCTGGGCAGCATCGCCGGAATTTCCCTCGTTGTGGGCGGGATCGGGATCATGAACATCATGCTCGTGTCCGTCACCGAGAGGACGCGCGAGATCGGCATCCGCAAGGCGGTGGGGGCGCGCAGCGGTGACATAATGATGCAGTTCCTCACCGAGGCGCTCACGGTCACCATAGCCGGTGGCCTGATCGGGATCGCCGCGGGCGTAGGGTCGGCCTACTTCCTCGACGGTCAGAGCATCGCCGGCCTGGGTAACAACGTCCAGACCGTGATCTCCTGGACCTCGGTCGCCGTCGCCTTCGTCGTATCCGCGGCGATCGGCATCTTCTTCGGGCTCTATCCCGCGCAGCGGGCGGCCAAGCTCAGCCCAATACAGGCGTTGCGATACGAGTAATGGCCCGCGCGGAGCATACCGAAGAATGGCCGCGTGTTCTTTCGCCGAGTGAAAGCACAACCGCTTCCGAGCGGGCGTGGAGGTAAGAGATGAAGCTGACGTTTCGAGTCATGGCCGTGGCCGTGCTCATCTTGGGGCTGGGCTTCGGCGTGGCGTTCGGAGCCGGCTACGCGGCCGGTAGCCCAAGAGTCGTTGCCGGCGGACTGACCCAGCAGCAACTGGCGACGCTGGTGGGCGCCCAGGCTCTCCAGAGCGCGAGCGCCACAGGCGCGGGCAGCGGAGCCCAGGGTGGGACCGCGCAGGCCGGCCAGGGCGCGCAGGGTGGCCAGAGCGCGGCAGCAGGTCAGGCCGGCGTCGCCGCGGCGCTTCAGTCGATCCTTCGCAATCCGGGCGGCCGTGTGACCGCGGTGCAGGGGAATACGGTCACCGTCGAAACCCGCACTGGCTCCCTGAAGCTCAACCTCAGCCCATCGACCTCGGTGACCAAGGTCTCAACCGGCGCACAGGGTGACCTCAAGGTCGGCGACACCATTATCGCCAGTGGGACCACCAAGTCTGACGGAAGCTTCGACGCCAACACGATCAGTCAGGTCCCGCCGGAGCTGCAGGCCATCCTGCTGGCCGGCGGCGCCGGCGGCCGTTAGGCACGGCCCGGGTCCCGGCGGGGCTTCCGTCGGCGAACCTATAGCTTCTTGTCACGGACCGGCCACGACTGGAGGAGGACATGACTTCCCCAGCTAGCGCGATGATCGCCTCGGCATCCGCGCGATTCGAGCAGCGCACATACCCGCCCTACGACCCGTTTCACGGTACGAACCAGGCGATGCTCTGGCGGCGGGTCACGATCGAGACCGCGTCGGGGACGGCCGCGTTCGAGCAGACCGACTACGGCCACGCGGGCCGTCTCAACCCGTGGGAGACCCGCGGCATCGCGCCGGCCCTCCTACCCAGGCTCGCTCAGCTGCGGTCGGTCGCAGAGGCGATGGCCACGGTCATGAGCTAGCCGGACTACCCGTACGCCGGCTGCTTCACCTCTCCGCGCCTGCGCCGCCGGCGGGGAGATTGTGGACGTAGCGGCCCATGGAGTCGGTGAGCTCGTAACCGGCGGCGGTCCAGAAGCCGGTGGCCCAGGGGTGGTCTTTGACCACCAGCGCCGTAATACGCCGGCAGCCCTGTGATGCGAGGCGCGCTTCCGCCTCCTCCGCCAGCGCCCGGGCGACTCCCCGCCGCTGGTACTCGGGCCGGACGGCCATCCCGTACATGTTCCCGCGCCAGCCGTCGAAAGCGGCAATGAGCGCGCCCACGATCCTGCCTTCGACTTCGGCGACCAGGAGAAAGCCGGGGCCCTGAGCGATCAGGCGCACGACCTCGTCCGCCGTGCCGTGGGGCGGGTCGGGCGCATATGCCGCCCGCCATACACCGACAACGGCTTCGGCCTCGTTCAGGAGCCGGAAAACGGATGAAAGCGGCGGCACTTACATGCGTGAAAATTCATGAATTGTTATGGGGGTTGACAGCGTCTCTGGGGAGGGGGGCTATGATGCCGACCGGACGGTAAGCGGGGCAGAAGATGTCGTTTCTCTCAGGCGTTCCTGGAATTCTGAAAGTGGCGCTGCCGCTCGCGGCGGGGGCGGCGCTGGCGGGGGCGATAGCGCTGACTGCCAGCGGTGGCGGAGGCGGCGGTTCTGCGCCCAGCGCGCAAGCCGTGGCGACACCGACGGCCATCCTCGAAAGAACCCCTGGGCCGCCCTGGGACCCTGGCAGGCCTGATTGCCCGCAGGGCTGGCGCGTCTATAACGATCCTGATGGCTATTTTTCCTTGTGCCATCCGGCCGACGCGGTGAGAGCATCCGCGTTTCGGCCGACGGCAACAGGTTTGGGAATGCCGCTGAGGGTCGAGGAGCCCTTCGACCCAGTAACCCGGGACACGCCGAATCGGTTTGTCATCACGGTCGCCTGGTCCACAACCACAGGTCTAGGGCTCGGACTCCCCAGTCCCGTTACGTGCGCGAGTTACTTTGGCGTCATTGCCAAACCGACATCGACGCAGTTTGTGCAAAGACAAATCGGTACTCGCATCGCCATCGGTTGTTTAACGGCGGGAATACTCGGTGGAGATATGCCGATGGACGGCCGCGATCTTGAGCTAATTGTCTCGGTCGCGACCGACGGGAGTGCGAGAGACGGTTACGTGAAGATTAGCTTGAACTACCTCGGGCCCGACTTTGATGGAACGTTGCGGCGGGCCGACCAGATTCTGAACACGCTAAGGATCCGCTGAAGGTTCGGGCGAAGGAGTCATCGAAGTGGCAAGGATGCTCCTAGTTCTGGTGCTGCTTTCGCCTTTCTTGTGGCGGGTCAATGACGCAACCGCGGCTGGCGTCGACTACCAGTACAAATGGCCGTGGTTCGCAACGGCCTCGGGGACGACGACGACCCGCCCGTATCAAGGAGTACATGCCTGTCCGCCGATCGCAGGAGTTCAGAGTTGCACGGACGCGTATGATTTCGTGATCTCGGACCTCAACGTCAGGGCGGGCGCTGAGGCCGATGTGGTCCAGCTTCTTGACACCATCGATCCTCAAACCTGCGATCCGGCCCAGGGATTCGGCAACTTCGTTCGGGTGACACATGAGTCAACAACGTTCGTAACGCACGCTCACCTCAGCGCTGTCGCTCTGAACGGGGAATCCAGGCTGCTCCAAGGAGATCCTGTCGGGATCCAGGGCCATACCGGCAATACGACGAACGGCATGGGAGGCTGTGGAGACCACCTCCATTGGGAGTTTCATCCGAGCAGCGAGAGCTCACCGATAAGCCCCTCAACAATCAACGGGCAAGCAGCACGCTCAGCGACCCCAACAAACCCAACGTCGACCAATCAGGCAATCGGTGATCCCGCTCTAATCTCGCAGACAGGGGTGTCGATCCGGGCGGGGTATCGTGACCTTGGCGCCTGGGCTACCGTCGGTTGGCTACACGACGTGGGCAGGGGACTGGGGCAACACGCCTATGGCGCGGGCCAGGAGCAAACGTTCAAGAAAGACCCTGACGGAGGCGGCAATGAGGTCGGAGGGATTTATGTCCGAGACAGCGTCCCTACTGTCGCCTACTGGGTGCAACCCGACTTCTGGGCGGTCTGGCAGGCCCAGGCCGGAGCGCCAGGTCCTCTCGGCTACCCAACCGGAAATAAAGTAAGCCCCTGTCCCGCCGGGGCGCCTTCGGACTGCACGGCCTACCAGCAGTTCGAGGGCGGCTTCATCTATGCGGGAGCCGGCGGGGCGGTCCTGTCCGTAACGGCCGACCTGTACGCGGTCAGTTCGGACGGGATAAAGCCCGACCACTACCGGCGCCTCACGCCCGGGGGCTCCTGGACCGTAAAAGCGGGCACGCCGCTGAGCAAAGCCCGCACCCTGAAGTACTTCGGCAACGGCCTCTTGTTCCACACGCTGGACACGACCGGCGCCCAGGTCCAGCGCTCCACCGACGCCGGCGAAACGTGGACGGCGCTGCCCACTCCCGACAGCGCCCTCAAGCCCGTCGACATCGACCGCAGCCCGGACGGGCGGGTCTGGTCCTTGTGGCAGGGGGCCGGCTTCGCGCGCGTCTATTACTCCGACAGCAACGGCGACAGCTGGACGCAATCGACGCAGATCTCGTCAACCAACATGTTCGCCGGCTCGATCGCCGCCAGCGCCTCCGACAGCAACCGGGTGGCCGTGGCCTGGGTCCTGGGCTCCACGAGCCTGCGGGCCACGGTCACGACCAACCGGGGCGCTGCCTGGACCACATATAGCCCCGGCGGCAACGGGGGCATCATGCCCCAGGTCATCTGGAGCGGGTCGCGCCTGGTGCTGGCCGCGGACAACCTCTCCACCTTCAGGCTGCTGCTCTCGACGAACGACGGCGTGACCTGGACCCAGCAGCAGACCTACACCACGGGCGGCACCTCCACGACGACGCTGGGCCTGGTGCGCGGTTCGGATACAGGAGTGCTGTTCGCCTTCTCAAGCGACGTCACGTCCAGCACGCGCGTCATCGCCCGTTCGAACGACCAGGGCACGTCCTGGACCAACGTCGGCGCCCTCCCGAGCGGCACGTTGATCACCCTGCGGGCGATCGCGTACGACGCCCAGGCCGACACGCTGTACGCCGCCTGGCAGAAGGACTCGCGCGTCACCCGGCTGCGCCAGGCCTCGACGCGCGACTGGGCCGCGGTGGCGGCGTCGGACTGGGAAGAGATGGCGCAGATCGGCGAGGCGACGGCTCCACGCGGCCTGGTCGCTATGTACGACCGCTAGCGCGCCCGGACGCTAGAACTTGCTCCACTCGTAGTAGCGGCCGAGTGGCATCACCATAATTACGACGTCCTCGTCGCGACCCTCCCGGCTTTTCGCCATGCCCTCAATCGTCGCGGTCTTGTAGAAGCCCATCCATTCGGCGGTGCGGATCGCGTCGTCTTCGCTGCCCACGACCATCTCCGCAAATACCTTCTCGAGCTCAGCCTCGTTGGCGATATCGCACAGCTCGCGCATCAACAGTACGCCCAGGCCTCGCTGACGGAAGTCGGTCGCGACGACGAGGCGGATCTCGCCCACATGGGCGCGGGAGCCGCCGCGGCGCCGCACGAGGGTCGCGTCGGCTACAATCCTGCCGTCTGGCGTCAGGGCGAGGACGGGAAGCGCACGCTTAAGGTCGAGGTGCTCGGCCCAATCGTGGATGACTCGCGGCGAGCTAACGTCTTCCTTCAAGTACCAGCGCTCGTTCTCGGGGATGCCGAGGAAGAACTGGAGGAGCGAGTTTTCGTCCTCCTTCATCATCGGGCGCAGGACCAGTGACGTCCCGTCGCGGAGCGTTACCTGCTTCGGGTAAATGCTGATCTCAATCACGGAGCGTCCTCCTCCGCACGGGATTCGCTCTGAACCATTGTCCGGCACGCCGGCTGAACGATAAAGGCGATGGCGGCGCGGGCCGCTCACGGGTCCCGATCAGGCGCCGCACCCTTTAAGAAACTCGAGCACGGTGCGGTTGAATGCCTCAGGCTGGTGGATGTTGGCTGCGTGGCCGGCGTCGTCGATGATCGCCTTCTGCGCGCCCGGGATCTTGGCCGCCATGTAATCCGTGGCCGCGAGGAACGGCTGGTCCTTCGAACCGGCGAGGACCAGAGTCGGCACCTTGATCTTCTCGAGCGACTCAATCACCCTGGAATCGAATTGAGCGAGCATGCCTCGTGCCGCCATCGCCAGCCCGGGGGCGGAGCGGTGGGTGCTAATCCTCACCTCGGCGCCACCAGCGAGAGCGTCGAGACCACGCTCCTCGAAGGCCTTTGCCCGCGTGAACGCCGTCTCGTTCCACCCTTCGCGCGCCTGCGGGTTGCGATAGCCGGGTCCAGTGTCGAAGAGCATCAGGGCCCGCACCATCGCCGGGTGCTTCAGGTAGAACGCCAGCGACATGTACCCGCCCAGGGAGAGGCCGCCGATCACCGCGCTGGTCGCACCGGCTGCTTTGAGGACCGCGGCGATGTCGTCCACGGTTGCGTCCTCGGAATAGAGAGCCTGGTCGTCGGGGCTATCCGTCTGCCCATGGCCGCGCATATCCCACGCAATAACCTGGTATTGGTCCTGTAGCGCCGCGACCTGTCCTTCCCACATGCGGGTCGTCGCGCCGTAACCGTGGCTCAGCAGGACCGGAGTGCCACCGCCGTGGACCTCGTAATACACCTTGACGCCACCACGCTCGACGTAAGACATGCGAAAGGCACCTCCGTGAATTCGGGCTCAGAGCGCATGGAATTGTAGCAGTGATCAGTAACCTGTGGTCGGTCCGTCGTGCGCATTGAGAACGAATGGGAGAGACAGGGCCGGCGGACAATGCCGATCGCTGATCACTGACCGCTTTTAGATATACTGAGATGATTCTAGACTGCGAGTAGCCCGGTGCCTGAAGTCCCGCTGAACGACCTACGCCCCGGCTGCAGCCCGTCCGTCTACCAGTTCGCGAGCACCGCGGAAGTGACGCCTTACCTGGGCTTGATCGGCCAGGACCGGGCGATCGACGCGATAAAGTTCGGCCTCTCGATCGACAGCAAGGGCTTCAACATCTGTGTTTCGGGTGAGCCCGGGACGGGACGGACCACGGCCATCGCCGACTATTTGGAATCGTTCGCCAAGACGCGGCCTGTCCCCGACGAATGGTGCTATGTCTTTAACTTCGCCGAGCCTCACCGGCCCCGCGCGCTTCGTCTGCCCCCGGGCAAGGGCCGCGAGTTCCCCCTCCTGATGGAGGCCATGATCAACGAGGCTAAAGACCGCGTGCCGAGGACGTTCGAATCCGACGACTTCGTCAGCCGCCGCGACGAGATCCTGGGTTCGGTGCAGCGACACCGCGATGTCCTTTTCGCCCAACTGGCCGAGCAGGCCAAAGCGGCGGGGTTCCTCCTCCAGGGCAACGCCCAGGGATTCTTCCTCGTCCCCCTCACCAACGGTCAGCCGATGGATGACCAGGCCTTTGCCGCCCTTACGCAGGAGGACAGGACCGCTATCCTCGAGCGCCGCGAACACATGATGGAGCAGCTCCGCACGGTTCTGAAGCAGGAGCAGGGTTACGAGCAGCAGGCCATGGAGCGCCTGACCGAGCTCGAAAAAACGATCGCCACTCTCGTTGTCGGCTCTCTTTTGGACGGCCTCTTCGAGACTTATAGCGCTTTTCCCGCTATCTCACAGTACCTCGCGGACGTCCGGCAGGACATGATCGCGCATATCGGCCAGTTTCAGCGCGCCGCTGCCGAGCAGGCTCCGGTCGCTGGCGGACTGTCGAACGTCGTACCTCGGGACGTCGGCCTGCGTAAGTATTCGGTAAACCTCCTTGTCGACCATTCGAATGCGGAGCACGCACCGGTGGTCTTCGAGACAAATCCCACTCCCGGGCACCTAATAGGCCGTATAGAAAAGGAAGCGCTCTTTGGCGCCCTGACCACGGACTTCACGATGATCCGTTCTGGCTCTATTCATCATGCCAACGGGGGCTTTCTCGTATTCAACTTTGACGACGTGCTGGCGAACCCGGTCTCCTGGACGGAGTTGAAGCGCACGCTGCGGACCGGCCAGGTGACCATCGAGGAGATGGGGGACCGCCTCGGCTTCGTCGAAACGAAAACGGTGCGTCCCGAACCCATCCCCTGGACCGGGAAGGTTATCGGCATGGCTCGCGAGGAGATATACCGGGCCCTTTATGGCCTCGAGCCTGAATTTCACGAACTTTTCAAGGTCAAGGCAGACTTCGATCTCCACATCAAGAGGACGCCCGAGCACGAGCAGGCTTACGCCGGCCTGATCGCCTTCATCACGCAGAAAGAGGGCCTGCTTCCCCTGGACCCCGAGGCCGTCGCTCGCATTGTCGAGGAGGGAATGAGGCTCGCGGAGGACCACTTTAAGCTCTCCATCCGCTTCGGCGACCTGATGGACGTCGTGCGCGAGGCCGTCTTCTGGGCCAGGAACGAAGGACGAGAAGTCGTCGGCGTGGAGCACATCCGCCGAGCTGTGCGCGAGCGGATCTACCGGGTAAACCTGATCGAGGAGCACGTGCGAGAAGCCATTATGCGCGGCATCATCCTCGTCGACACATCGGGCGAAGCGGTGGGCCAGGTCAACGGCCTCTCGATAATCGATCTTGGAGACGTTGCTTTCGGACAGCCGTCGCGGATCACGGCGAGCATCGGCGTTGGCCGCGAGGGGGTCTTAGACCTGCAGCGGGAGGCGCGCCTGGCGGGCCCGATCCATACCAAAGCTGTGCTCACCCTGCAGGGATTTCTGATCGACCGTTATGCCGCTGACCATCCGCTGGCCCTGCACGCCCGCCTCTCCTTCGAGCAGAGCTACGGCATGGTGGAGGGCGACAGCGCCACCTGTGCTGAGACCTGCGCCCTGATCTCGCGGCTTGCCGGCGCTGCCGTAAACCAATCGCTCGCCATCACCGGCTCGATGGACCAGCGAGGCGAAGTGCAGGCGATCGGTGGCGCCAACTTCAAGATCGAGGGCTTCTTCGACGTCTGCCGCGAGCGAGGCCTAACGGGGGAGCAGGGGGTGATTATCCCCGCGAGCAACGTCCAGCACCTCGTGCTTCGCGATGACGTCGTCGAGGCTGTGCGAGACGGCAAGTTCAAAGTCTTTTCGATCTCGACCGTGGACGAGGCCATCGAGCTTCTCACCGGCATTGCTGCCGGCGAGAAGGGTAAGGACGGGAGCTATCCGCCCGACTCAATCAACGGCCGGGTCATGGGCCGCTTGAAGCAGATCGGTGAACGCCTGCGAGAGGCGTCTGCCACGCCGGAGGACAGGAAGTGGCCGAGCGCCGCGGACGCCGAAGCTGCAGGCGGCGACCCGTGATCGTCGCCACGGTCCGCGAGGTAAAGACCGAGGAGTACCGGGTCGGCCTGACGCCGGAAGGCGCGTTCGATCTCGTGCGCCAGGGACACCGGGTGCTGGTCGAGACCGGCGCCGGGGCCGGCAGCGGCTTCGACGACCAGGCCTACCGCGCTGTCGGCGCCGAGGTCGTCGCCGCCGCGCCCGATATCTGGGCCGCCGCCGATCTGGTGGTGAAAGTGAAGGAGCCGCAGCCGCCCGAGTTCGGCCTGATGCGACGTGACCAAACGCTGTTTACCTACCTCCACCTGGCGACGACGCCCGAAGCAGCGGACGCCCTGCTGCGAGCCGGCACGACCTCCATTGCCTATGAGACCGTCCAGCTCGACGATGGCTCCCTGCCTCTCCTCATCCCTATGAGTGAGATCGCCGGTCGCATGGCGCCGGAGCTGGGCTCGCAATGGCTGCGCAAGCCCGGGCCCGGCAGAGGCAAGCTCATGTCCGGCTTGCCGGGCTCGCCGCCCGCGAACGTCGTCATATTCGGCGCCGGCACCGTCGGCACCAATGCCGCCTTCGTTTCGGTGAGCCTCGGCGCCCGCGTGGTCCTGCTGGCGCCGCGCCTGGAAGAGCTGCGGCTCGTGGAAGAGCGTTTCGCGCACAGGGTCACCACCCTGCCTTCGACGCCCTCGATGATTCGGTCTGCGATAACCGGCGCCGACATCGTGATCAGCGGCGTGCTCGTCAAAGGAGGCCAGAAGGCGCCGAAGCTGGTCTCACGCGAAGACCTGAAGCTCATGGGTCCGGGCGCCGTGATCGTCGACGTCGCGATCGACCAGGGCGGCATCTTCGAGACCTCTCGGCCGACGACCCACGCGGAGCCCGTTTTCCTGGAAGAGGGCGTGATTCATTACTGCGTCGCGAACATGCCCGGCGCGGTCCCGCGGACCTCCACGGCCGCGCTTACGGCTGCGACCGTTCCTTACGTCCTCAAGCTCGCGGCCCTGGGACCGGCGAAAGCGCTATCCGCCGACCCGGCCCTCGCGCGCGGCCTCATGACCCGGGGCGGCGAGCTGGCGAACAAGGACGTCGCGGCCGTGCTGGGCAAGTAGCGGACGGCAACCGCGGTGGACCGAAGGCTGCTTCTTCAGAGGCTCGGTAGGAGTGTCCACAACGTCTCGTTCAGCGAGTTTCAGAATCTGGTCGAGGGGTTTGGATTTCGGCTCCTGAGAGTGCGCGGCAGTCACCATATCTACGGGCATCAGGAAGTCCGCGAGCCGGTGAATATCCAGTCGGTTCGCGGCGAGGCGAAGGCCTAACAGATACGCCAATTCCTGAGTTTGGTGGAGGCCTACAATCTTAAGTTGGAGGACGAAACTTGAAGGACTATCACATCAACATCTTCTGGAGTCAAGACGACGGGATGTATGTGGCGGACATCCCTGACCTCGCCTATTGTTCAGCTCTCGGTAATACCCCGGAAGAGATAGACCGATCATCTACCAGGTCGCGCGCTAGCGACGCATTTGCAAGCGCTGTGCGGCGCCCGGAACCAAGCAATAACGGTTGCGCGCCACGGCGTCGTAAACGAAATCACGGAACGGCCTCGGCACGATCGCGAGGATGAACGCCGCCCGCCGGGGCCAGCCCAGCCCACGGGCGATCCGCAGGGCGGCGTCGGAGCGCGTGTAAGCCCGCGCGCCCTCGATCAGGACTAGCGTCTCGAGGCGGTTCCCGTCGAGTCCATGACGCGCCAGCAGCTCGCGGCCTCGGCCGGAGCCGGCATCCACGAGACTAAAGCGCCGGCGCCTGTCGCGCCGGGAGATGAAGCGAGCCGCGCCGCTGCAGAGGTCGCAGGCGCCGTCGAAGATGACCAGCGTGTCCCGCACCTCCGGTCCGCCGTCCGTCAAGGTATCGCACCCTTCTCCTTGAGCGCGGCTATGCGTTCCCAATCCAGGCCGAGCTCCAGCAACACCTCCTCGGTGTGCTGGCCCAACTCCGGCGCGGGACCGCGGGGCGCCCAGGGCGTGCCGTAGAAGTCGACCGGACTCGCGACCATGGGAACCGTGGAGTCGCCTGAAGGGACATCGACCACGACCCCGTTGGCCCGCACGGCCGGGTCTTCGAGAGCTTCGGCGATGGTCTGGATCGGCGCCCACCAGACGTTCTCGCGGTCGAAGATATCAGCCCACTCGGAGAGAGGCCTGGCCGCAAACTCGGCGTCGAGAATCTCGATGAGGGCGGCGCCGTTTTGGGTTCGGACGATGATGTCCTTGAAGCGCGGGTCATCGCGGAGGTCCTCACGCCCCACGGCGCGTAGCAGGTCGGGCCAGTGACGGTCGGCCTGCAGGAGCAGAAGCCAGAACCAGCGGCCATCGCCGGCGCGGTAATAGGTGATCAGAGGTGGCCGGCCGGCAAACTGGGGGATTGGCCCGGCGAGCGTCTGCAGGCGAAGAGAGATGTTGTAATCCCAGCCGAGGAAATAGGCGCCGGACCGGACGAGGGAGGCGGCGACTCGCTGGCCGCGACCCGTGCGCCCGCGGGCGAAGAGCGCCGCAGAGACGGCGGCGGCCGCGCCGAGTCCGGTCATGTGGTCGCCCATTCCGCCCCTCTGTTGCGGCGGGGGTCCGTCGCTTCCCGGCGTCACGAGAGCCATGCCCACGCCGGCGCGAGACCAGAATGCGCCGACGTCGTACGAGGCGCGGTCGCGGTCGGGGGTGTCTGGTCCGTAAGCGGTCACCTGGCAGTAGACGAGGGCGGGGTTCGACTTTTGCACCGTCTCATAGTCGAGGCCAAGACGGTCTACAGACCCCGGACGGACGTTCGTCACAAACACGTCGGCGCGGTCGATGAGCCCGCGCGCGATCTTGCGCCCGTCCTCGGTCTCCAGATTGAGGGCGACGCTGCGCTTGCCGCGGTTATCGAGTTCGAAAGGCGGATTGCCGAGGTTGCCCAGCATCCGCCCCATGAGACCGCGAAATGGATCGCCGTCCGGCGGCTCGATTTTCACCACGTCGGCGCCCCAATCGGCGAGTATTCCGGCTGCGGACGGGCCGGCGACCCAGAATCCCAGCTCGACCACGCGGACACCTTCCATCGGACCCGGCATGCCACTTTCCTCCTGCGCGGGATTATAGGCCGCCCATGGCGCCGGTTTGCTCGCCCGAAAGGGTCTTTTGGCGAGAAATGCGCCAAACCTCTCGATTTCCCGCTGGTCCTGCCGAGAATCAGAAGGATCAGGGGCCGAGGAGGGCGACCTGGATGACGCTCACGACGCGTTGGTGGGCCTTTTGGACGGCGATACTGGCCGCACCGATGATTGCCTTCGTCGTGCTGCTGCGCGTACCGCAGTGGGATCGGAACTTCGGCAGCTTCGATTTCCACTTCTGGGCCGTATCCGTCACCACGCTGGCCGCCGCCGCGGCATACGTCCTCGTCATCGGCCTGACCCGATCTCTGCGCGAGACGCGTCTGGTATTCCTGGGACTGGCCTTCCTGAGCGTCGCGGCGATCTTCCTGGTCCACGGCCTCGGCACACCCGGTCACATCCACGCCCAGGCCCACGCTGAGCTTCGGGTCAGCAGCTGGCTCAGCGTCTTCGCCGGCGCATTCTTCGTTGCCTGCAGCGTGATCACTCTCCCCGAGCACGCCGACCAATGGTTCAAGCGCCACGGCGGGCTTGTCTTTTCCACCGTATCCGTCGCGCTGGGGTTGTACATCGGCCTATCGATCGCCTCGCCGGACTGGCTGGCTTGGATACCGATCCGCGACCGGGACCTCCAGCTCGGGATGACAGCGGTGACGATGACCCTCCTCGGGTTCGCCGCCTGGCGCTACTTTCAGGCGTTCTTGTTCGCTCGGCTGTCGTCGCAGTGGGCGATGGTGGTCGCTCTCGTCCTGCTGCTCGAAGTGCAGACGTCACTGACGTGGGGATGGTACTGGCACTATAGCTGGTGGGGTTATCACGGTCTCTATGCCGTGGCGTTCCTCGTGCTCTTTGGCGGCTGGGCCGTCGAGGCGATCCGCGCGGGCAACCTCCGTGTAATCGCCGAGGCCTTGACCATGCGGGACGCCATTTCCCAGCTAAGCCGCGGTTACGATAAGCCCATCGCGGAGCTTGTGGATGCGATCGAGCTCAAAGACCTGTACACGCTGGGCCACGTGCGGCGTGTGGCGGGCTATGCCCTGATCATTGGCCGCGAACTCGGCCTGCCGACTCTTCAGCTGCGCAATTTAGCGCTCGCCGCCCAGATGCACGACGTCGGCAAGATCGGCGTTCCCGACCGCATCCTGACCAAGCCCGGCCCCCTCACGACTGAGGAGTTTGCCATAATCAAAGAGCATGCCAACCGCGGCTACGAGATCGCGGGACGGGTGCCGGCTCTGAGGCCGGTGGCCGACATGATCCGCTTTCACCACGAACGCGTCGACGGCACCGGCTACCCCCTCGGCCTCGGCGGCGACCAGATACCCCTCGAAGCACGGATCGTCTCCGTCGCCGACGCCTTCGACGCGATGACCTCGGGCCGCGTCTACCAGCCGGCCGTCAGCCATGAAGCCGCCCTCGAGGAGCTAAAGCGCTGCGCCGGCTCTCACTTCGATTCCCCGTGCGTCGAAGCGTTCCTGGCCGGACTCGCCAAGCTTCCGCCGGGCGCGGTCCTTCGAGATTTGGAGGCGCGCACGCTGGAGATGAGGCCCGCGGGCGAAGCCGCCGCCTGAACCCACCTCAGGCCGTCGCCACGAGCCGCTGGCGAATCACCTTGCCCGTGTGGATGCGGAAAGCGCGGACTCGCGGGTCCGCACGCTTCTTCAAGGATACGAGGACGTAATGCGCGCCGGGATATAGGTCGATCGGCGGCTCCGTGCCGGGCCATTGGGACAGTCGAACGTCCGTTGGCGACGGATAAGCCGCACTCGCGACGTGAGAATGGTAGATAACCATTATCTGCCAGCCATTCTCGTCGGCTTCCCGCTCAATCTTGAGAAGGTCGCGCGGGTCAATGTTGTAACGGTAGGGGCTACGCTCGACGTTGCGAGTCCTGTAAAGCTTTTTCGCGACGCCGTCTTTGGCCGTGATGATCCCGCAGCACTCGTTCGGCAAGTCTTCGAACGCGTGCGCAATCATCTCCCCGATCATCCCTTCGGGCAGGGCCAACGTCATAATCCCGCTGTCCGCCCGGATACGGACCTCAGTCCCACTGCCGCACCTCGCCGTCGTCAAAACACGACCCCGGGGCCATGCGCATCTGGAGGACCATCTTGCTCATCGGGAGCGCCGTGGCGAAGGACGCCCAGTGCTCGCCGTCCTCGGCTGGAAGCCGCAGGAGGTCGCCCGCGAAGACGTGGACCAGGGTCTCGTCGGGCGCGATCCCGAAGTCCAGCGCCCAACCCCCGTCCTTCTTCAGCCGTCCGACCGTGTTGGTCCGGACCAGCGAAAAACCCGATGCGGACCGATAGCGGTCCAGCACCGCGACCTCGAAGTGGACGGGCAGGTTCGAAGGGTCATCGGCGGCGAGGGCGCGCCGTAGCACGATCCGCAAGGTGGCAGTGTCATCGTTCATGCGTCAATTGTAGGCCGGGCGGAACGCCCGGCCTACTCACTTGCCACGGGCCGCTGAAGCTAGGGCTTCTGCACGGGCACGTCGATCATGCTGCCCCATTCTGTCCAGGACCCGTCGTAGTTGCGCACCTTGTCGTACCCAAGGAGGTGCTTGAGCG
>CAYRCD010000031.1:0-31166 GCA_964422735.1 uncultured Dehalococcoidia bacterium
AAGGCCCGCGCCCTCCTGCGGGCGATCGAGCAGGCGGAGGCGATGACAGCCAGCCAGCCCCGCGGAAGCCTGGGGTACTGAGGTGGCCCAATCCATATTGGTCTGGCTCCTGATCGAATCCAGCGGTTCGCTGCTGATGGGGCTCCGGAAGCCTAACCGCCCGCCGTTTGCCGGAGCGTGGGTCTTGCCGGGCGTCCTCATGCCCGAGGAGGAGACGGCGGAAGAAACCCTGCGTCGCTACGCGCGCGACGAGCTCGGCGTGACCGTCCGAGAAGAGGAGTTCGCCGAGACGCTCTACCTGAGCGAGGGCGGCGACAACTACGTCACGAATGTGTTCGAGGTCGTGGCCTACGACGGCGACATGCGATTTCGGTCGTCGGGCGACTTCGAAGAGATACGCTGGTTGATGCCGGCCGAGGCGCGCGATGGCAGTGCCTTCGACATGCCGGCGCCTCTGCGCGCCTACGTCGCCGGCGCTTATGGTGCCTCTGCTCTCGCCGAATACGCGCGGCAGCGCGATGCCGTCCTCGAACGCATCGTCGCGATACTTGAGGCCGATGCTCGCGTGGGCGCTGCCTGGCTGTCCGGGTCCTTCGGCAGGGGCGAAGCGGACGAGTGGGCGGACCTCGACCTGCATGTCGCGGTTAAGGATGCATACTACGCGGCATTCCTTGCGGAACGGCCTTCCCTCTATGCGAAGATCGGCCGCCCTGTACTGGTTCAGGCCGAGATGGCGTCGGACAGCATGTCGGGCGGTCAGTTCCAGCTCGTGGTCTTCGAGGACGCGATCGAGGTCGATTGGAACGTGGGGCCCGTCAGTAAGGCATTGCGCCCCCTGGCTCATCAAGTTCTTATCAAGAGGGAGAACATACCGGTCATGTCGCCCTCGCCCTTGACAGCGGACCAGCGTCGGGCTCGGGCCGAGAACGAGATAGTCTTCTTTTGGGCGATGGCGCCAATCGCCGTCAGGTACGCTGGGCGCCGTGAAACGCGACGGGCAGTGCGACAGATCGACCTCCTAACGCAAGCCCTCATCAACCTTTGGCGGCTTGCGCGATACCCGGAGGGGGCCGAGCCCTTCCTTCCGGCGACGAATCGGGTGCTCGAACCTGAGCTTAACGGTTTGCTGCCGCTGCTTGGGCCCGAGATCACGCCTCGCGATGCCCTCGCCACTATCGAGGCGCTGTGCGAACGGGTCGTCGAACTCCACCCGGCGCTGGCCGCCATTGGCGTGCCAATCCCTGACGAGATGCCGAGCGAGGTGCAACGCGTTGCGAGCATTGCCGCGGCAGAGGCCTGCTCCCCAGATCCAATCCGCAGGACTTACCGCTAGTGCTTCTACTGATCGATAACTACGACAGCTTCACCTATAACCTCTACCAGTACCTCTGCGAGCTGGGCGCCGAGGTCGAGGTGTTCCGCAACGACAAGATCACGGTCGAGGACATCGACCAGATGGCGCCGGAGCGCATCGTCATCTCGCCGGGACCCTGCACGCCCCACGAGGCCGGGATCAGCGTCGACGCGGTCCGCCGCTTTTCCGGCAAGGCGCCGATCCTTGGTGTGTGCCTGGGCCACCAGTGCATCGGCGAGGCCTTCGGCGGCGTCGTCGCCGGCGCGGGGGAGATCAAGCACGGAAAGATGTCGTCGATTTCGCACGACAGCCGCGGCGTCTTCGCCGGCCTGCCCAACCCTTTTCCGGCCGTGCGCTACCACTCGCTCGCGATCGTGCCGGAGACGGTGCCCGACTGCCTCGAGGTCAGCGCCCGGTCCGAGTCCGGCGTGATCATGGGCGTGCGGCACAAAGAGCTGCTCGTCGAGGGCGTGCAGTTCCATCCGGAGTCGATCATGACCAAGCCGGGAAAGCAACTGCTCGCCAACTTCTTGCATATGTCATGACATACAAATGTTAGTATGTCGCATGGAGGACCCATCCATGAAGAAGTTGTTGGTCTACCTTGACGAGGATCTACATGAAGACCTCAAGCTACTGGCGCTCCAGAAGAAGACCTCCATGTCTCACCTTCTCAGATACGCACTCGACCGCACGTTCGGAGATGAGTTGGACGTTGTGGGCGCCCAAAGGAGCTGGGAAGAATACGTGCGAGACCCCTCAGGCGCGATCTCCTTGGACGATTTCCTGAAAGAACGAGGCATTGTCTTACCGAAGCGAGCTGACAAGAAGGGCAAAGCACGACCTAAGACGGCTGCCGTCTAGAGAGGTTTCGCGGATCATGGAGGCCGTCCGTGGACTTGAGGGCGACCCCTTTCCGCGAGCCGCGGCGCGATTATCGGGCGTGACCCCACCTATGTGGCGCATTCGCGTTGGTGAATATCGCGCGTTCTACTCGGTCTCGCTCAATCAGAACCTCATCATCGTTGAAAGAATTTCAAGACGCACAGGCCAGACTTACGAGAGGTTCAGATGATCCGTGAAGCGCTCGCCGCCGTCGTCGATGGCAAAGACCTCAGCGAGGACGAGGCCGGCCAGGTCATGCGCGAGATCGCGGGCGGCGAAGCGACGCCGGCGCAGATCGGCGCCTTCCTCATCGCCCTCAGGATGAAGGGCGAGACGGTGGATGAGATCGTCGGCATGATGCGGGTGATGCGGGAAAAGGCGCTTCCCGTCGAGGTTGGCGGCGACCTGCTCGACACCTGCGGCACGGGTGGCGACGGCAGCGGCACTTTCAACGTATCGACGGCCGCGGCCTTCGTCTGCGTCGGTGCCGGCGTGCGCGTGGCCAAGCACGGTAATCGCGCCGCCTCCTCGGCCAGCGGCAGCGCCGACGTCCTCGAAGCTCTGGGCGCGAAGATCGAGCTGACGCCCGAACAGGTCCGCGAGTGCATAGACACGACCGGGATGGGCTTCATGTTCGCCCAGGCGTTCCATCCGGCGATGCGCGTCGTCGGACCCGTGCGCCGCGAGCTCGGCGTCCGCACGATATTCAACATCCTCGGTCCCCTGACGAATCCCGCGCGCCCTCAGCGCCAGTTGTTCGGAGTCGGAGACGCGGGCATCGCGCCCGAAGTCGCCGCTGTCCTGGGGCGCATGGGCACGAAGCGCGCGCTCGTCGTCCACGGCGACGACGGCCTCGACGAGGTCTCGCTGAGCGGGCCGACGCGGGTCAGCGAGCTCCGCGACGGGCGGGTGGTCGATTATGCCCTCAGGCCCGAGGACGCCGGTCTCTCGGCGGCGCCTCTCGAGGTTCTGAAAGGCGGCTCGCCTGAGGAGAATGCGGAGCGCATCCGCCGCATCTTCGGCGGCGAAATGGGCCCCGGCCGCGATTTCGTGCTGATTAATGCCGGCGCGGCGCTCGTCGCCGCGGAGCGCGCCGCGACACTCCGCGAGGGAGTCGGGCTCGCGGCGACGTCGATCGACTTGGGCGCCGCCCAACGTACGCTCGAAGCCTTCATCGAGATCACCCGCGGCTTCGGAAGCGCCACATGAGCCGCTTTCCAGGCGTCCGGCGCACGGACTCGGTCCTCGACCGCATCGTGGCCGACAAGCGCGAGCAGCTCGAGCGGCGCAAGCGCGAGGAGCCGGAACCAGCTTTCGCCCGTCGCCTGCGAGGCTACGACGAGCAATGGCCCCTCAGCCGTGCGATCGTCGAAGGGCCACGCGGCCCCAGCGACGGCGGCAAGTGTCGGCTGATCGCCGAGATCAAGAAGGCCTCGCCCTCGAAGGGGCGTCTCGTGAGCCGGCTCGACCACCTTGCGCTGGCACGGACCTACACCCTAGGCGGCGCCGCCGCCATTTCCGTCGTGACCGAGGCCAACCACTTCCAGGGGAATCTCGACTGGCTGAACGAAATCCGTCTCAGCCTGTCCGGTTACTACCCCGGCGGACGCCCGTCGCTCTTGCGCAAGGACTTCCTGTTCGACCCTTACGAGATCGCCCAGTCGCGCGCCTATGGGGCCGAAACCGTCCTTCTAATCGTCGCGATGCTCGACGGCGCCCTCCTCCGTGACCTGCTCCAGCTGGCGGAGGCCCAGATGATGGAGGCGCTCGTCGAAGTCCACGACGAGCACGAGGCAGAAACAGCAGTGAAGGCGGGCGCCAGCCTGTTCGGGATCAACAACCGCGACCTCCACACCTTCGAGGTCGACCTCACCACAACCGAGCGCATCCGGCCCTTGCTCCCCGCCGATGCCGTCGTTGTCGGCGAGAGCGGCGTCGACGCCAAGGCAGACGTCGAGCGCTTGTTCCGCGCCGGTGTCAACGCCGTCCTTGTCGGCGAAGCGCTCATGACCGCGCGCGACGTCCAGGCGAAGATGCGTGAGCTCAGGGTATGACACGGGTGAAAATCTGCGGCTGCCGCACGCCGGAAGACGCCCTGGCCGCCGCCGAGGCCGGCGCGGACTTCATCGGCCTCGTCTTCGCCGAGAGCCGCCGGCATGTGTCGGTCGAAGAGGCGGCCGCAATCGTGCGCGCGCTCGGTTCGCCTCTGTCGGAGCGCGAGATGGCATCGCCTCCCGCCCTCTTCCGTACCGACGCGGCCGGCCCCGGCACTTGGTTCGAACATGGCGCCGGCGGCCTCGAGCGCATGCTCGCCCGCAAGAGGCCGCTAACGGTCGGTGTGTTCGCAAACGCCGATCCCGATGAACTTGACGAGACCGCGGACGAGGCCGGTATCGACCTCATCCAGCTGTCAGGCGGCGAACCTTGGGGCGCCTGCCTCCTGGCGAACCGCCAGGTGATCAAGGTCGTTCACGTGGCCGAGGGCGATACGGGCGGCCGGGTGTTGGGCCGGATCGAGCCCGGCAGCGCGATCGCCGTGATGCTCGATCGCGAGGACCGGGGAACAGGACGCAAGCAACCTGAAAGCGGCTCGCCGTTCGGGGGCGGCGGCCTGACCTTCGATTGGGCAATCGCGGCCGCCGTCGCGGCGAAGATGCCACTCTGGCTGGCGGGAGGGCTAACAACAGACAACGTTGCGGTGGCGATTACGGCAGCCCACCCGTGGTGCGTCGACGTGTCCACCGGCGTCGAGACCGAAGGCGCCAAGGACCACGAGAAGATCCGGGCCTTCGTGCGGGCGGCCAAGCATCCACAATGACAACCCTCCCCGACTCCCGCGGGCGCTTCGGCGATTTCGGCGGACGCTATGTGCCCGAGACGTTGATGACCGCGGTCACCGACCTCGAGGCCGCCTACGTCGAGGCCCGGGCCGACCCAGAATTCGAGAAGGCGCTTGACGCCCTGCTGCGCGACTTCGCCGGACGGCCGACGCCCTTGTACCTGGCCGGCAACCTAACCGCGAAGCTAGGCGGCGGCAAGGTCTACCTGAAGCGCGAGGACCTGGCTCATACGGGCGCGCACAAGATCAACAACGCGATCGGCCAGGGACTCCTGGCGAAGCGCCTCGGCAAGCCCCGCGTTATCGCCGAGACCGGCGCCGGACAGCATGGCGTCGCGGCGGCGACCATCTGCGCCCACCTGGGCCTCGAATGTGTCGTCTACATGGGTGAGGTTGATATCGAGCGTCAGGCGCCGAACGTGCTGCGCATGCGCCTCCTCGGTGCCGAGGTGCGCGGCGTCGCCAGCGGCAGCCGGACGCTCAAAGACGCGATCAATGAGGCCCTGCGCGACTGGGTGACCAACGTCGAGACCACACATTACCTGATCGGCAGCACCGTCGGCCCCCACCCCTATCCCATGATCGTGCGCGACTTCCAGTCGATCATAGGCCGGGAGGCCAGGGCGCAGTTGCTCGAGCGCGAGGGCAGGCTGCCGGACTACGCGGTCGCCTGCGTCGGCGGCGGCTCCAACGCCATCGGCCTCTTCCACGAGTTCATCCCCGAGGCCGGCGTGCACCTGATCGGCGTCGAGGCAGCCGGCCACGGCATCGCCTCCGGCGAGCACGCCGCCACCCTGGCCGCCGGCCGTCCCGGAGTTCTCCACGGGTCGTACTCGTACCTGCTCCAGGACGAGGCCGGACAGGTGATCGAGACCCACAGCGTCTCGGCCGGCCTCGACTATCCCGGCGTCGGACCAGAGCACGCCTGGCTCAAGACCAGCGAGCGGGCGCGCTACGAATCGGTGACCGACGCCGAAGCGCTGGCGGCCTTCCAGCTCCTCTGCCGCAGCGAGGGCATCATTCCCGCGCTCGAGTCGTCCCACGCGATCGCCTACGTCCAGAAGCTGGCGCCGCGCCTGCGCCCGGACGAGATCATCCTCGTCTGCCTCTCCGGGCGCGGCGACAAGGACCTGGAGACCGTCGCGAAGGCGCTGGACTGAAGCGCCGGGGTCGGAAACGTCTGGCCGGGCCGCCGTCAGCCGCCAACTAACGCATTACGAACGGATTGTCGTCCTTCCCGGTCAGGTCCGTGTGGCTCAAGCCTTCAGCCTCGGCGCCCTTTGGGTCCGTAGCCAAGGCCTTCAGCCTCGGCACCCTCCCGGAAAGGATCAGCTAACCCCCAGGCTCCTCAGGACGAGGCTTCCGCCTTCGGCCGCTGGAGCATGACGTAGCTGGCCTCCGTCCGAATCAATGGGTGAACCCCGGCGATCGACCATCCCTCTTCGCCCTGGGCATCCAGGTAGCGCTTGAGGAAGGCAGTCCGGTTCTCACCACTCTGCCGGACGAACTCGACACCCTCGCAGGAAATACGCCCGCGAGGGTCCACGTAAACGACCCGGTACTCGTACTTCTGAGCCATTCTCGCCTCCTGACGGCGGCGAACCGGCAGGCCCGGGCCAGACGTGAATCCAGATTAACACGGCAGCAAGGCCGCGTTCCTTCTGGCATGCGTTGTAAGATATTTGAGGCCGGTCGCACACCTGCGACCAATGTGGCCCCGGGAAGGGTTAGTCGATGAGAGCACTGTCAGCCATCTCCGCCTTAATTCTGTCGGTTGCGGGCCTGGTCGTTATGGCGAGCACCGCCTCTGTCGAAGCCGCCGCCAATCCCCGTCCGTTCGAGCCCGCCGGCGCCGGCGCGTCGACCGCCTGCGCGCCCCAACCCGCTGGGATGGTGAGCTGGTGGCGTGCCGAACTCAGCACGCTCGACCAGACTGATGGCAACACGGGCATCCTGAACAACGGCGCCGGCTTTTCCAGCGGTAAGGTCGGTTTCGGCTTCAACCTGGACGGCGTCGACGACTTCGTGAGCGCCCCTGACACCGCCAACCTGAGCATTACCGGATCCCTGACCATCGACGCGTGGATATTCCTCCGCGCTTACCCGCCCGAGTTCGCGCCCGTTGTCTCGAAGTGGAACGACATCAGCGGGGCCTTCCGCAGTTACTTCCTGGCCGTGAACGCGGCCGGGCAGCTCGAGGCGCAGCTTTCTACTAACGGCCTCTGGAACCCCGGCGTTGGGGCCAACGCAATTGTGATCATGTCCGGCGCGGTCGTGCCACTGAACCAGTTCGTTCACGTCGCCGTGACGTTCGACAGCCCATCGAAGACGATTACGCTTTACATCAATGGCGCCCCGGTGGCGTCCCTTGTCTCCCTTTTCTCGACGATCAACGACAACAGCGAGCCGCTGCTGATCGGAGCCGGGGACCTTGGCGGCAATGTCCGCGACTTCGCCAACGCGGTGATCGACGAGGTCGAGGTGTTCAACCGGGCACTGTCCGGAACCGAGATCGCCTCGCTCTGGGCCGCGGGCTCCGACGGCAAGTGCATCGGCTTCCCATTTTTCGTGTTCATAGAGCCGCTGCCGCCCCCTCATCCAAACGTCAGCGGCTTCGCCGCCGCGCTGGTCACCGCTGCCTCGCAATCGGCCCGCAACAACCGTGCTCGAGCGGCCGCGGCCGCGCCGGTCGCACCGCCCGCGCCAACCCTGATTGCGCCGAGCACGGGCACAGGTCTGCCGGCGGTCACAGGCTTGCCGGGCACGGGCAGTGGTGGCCCGTCTCCCGCCCCATCGGCGCGGTGGCTGATCCTGGGCGCGATTGCCCTGGTCATCGGTTTGAGCGTGGGCTCAGGGGTTCGCGCCCACCACCGCTGAACTCGGGGCCGACGCACACCTGGCGGTTAGATTCTGGATCCTGAACTCAGGATTCGAAGATCTCCAGCCAGAGTCGATGCTCCAACTTCAGCTTCGCGGGATCCATCACCTCACCACCAGAGGACGTCGTCGAGCGCGTCTTCGTCCGGGATCGGCGCTTCCGGCCGGAAGGCGGGCGTGCCCAGGTACTTCCAGCCCGAGTCCGCGAACACCAGGACCATGTTCGCCCGCTCCAGGCGCTGCGCCCACTTCAAGGCCGCGTGCATTACGGCCCCGGACGATAGCCCGACGAACAGCCCCTCGCGGTTGAGGACCTCGCGCGCGGCCCGGAAGGCGCTGGCGCTGCGAACGAGGATCTTGCCATCGAGCCGGGTTAGATCGAGGATCGGCGGCACGAAGCCGTCGTCGAGGCTGCGCAGGCCCTGGAGGTTGTTGCCCGGGTGGGGCTCGGCTGCTATGAGCTGGACGCGCGGATTGGCCTCCCGCAGGCGCCGCCCTACGCCCATAATCGTGCCGCCCGTACCAAGGCCGCAGACCAGAGCGTCGACATGAGGCAGCTCGCCCAGGATCTCCGTGGCCGTCGTCTCGTAATGGCAGAGGGGGTTGTCTTGGCTGCAGAACTGGTCGAGGAGGAAGGCGCCGTCGCGGCGCACTGCCTCGCGGGCCACGTCGATGGCACGCTTGATGCCGAGGTCGGCGGGCACCCACTCGATCTCGGCCCCGTAAGCGTGCAGGGCCTGCACCACGTCAGGGAACACGCTCTCGGGCACAATTGCCCGCACCCGGTGGCCGAGGCGGCGGCCGATCATGGCCAACGAGATGCCGGTGTTGCCGGTAGTCGCCTCGACGATCTCCTGGCCGGGCTTCAACCGCCCCTCCGACCGCGCGCGCTCGAGCATGAAGGCGACGATCCGGTCTTTGACCGACCCGGTGGGATTCTGGCCCTCGACCTTCGCGAACAGCCGGATACCGGGCTTCGGCGAGCAAGCCTTGAGCTCGACCAGGGGCGTGTGACCGACCAGGGAGAGGATGTCCACGGCTTGAGTCTAGCAGCGGGCGGGCGGCGTTTCAGGGGCCGTTCGGCCCGAGCCTAAACCGAAACGGGTTCGACGGCATCATCCCCCACCGCATTTGGTTCCCGTCCCCCAGCACCGGGCTGCGCAACCGCGGGCGAAACGCTATGCTGCGCCATGGCGCTGGAGTGCACGCGGACCCGCTCCCAGTGACGCCGGAGGTATAGATGTGACGACGTGGCAGCCGGAACTGGACGAGTTGAAGCTCAAGCGCGAGCTGGGAAAGCGCATGGGCGGACGCGAAGGCGTCGAGCGCCAGCATTCTCAGGGCCGCCTGACCGTGCGCGAGCGGCTCGACCTCCTGCTCGATCCGGGCACCTTCGAAGAGCTATTCACCGCCTTCGGCGAGAGCCAGTACGACGATGATGGCCGGCTCACTGCTTTCCGTCCCGGCAACGTCATCGCCGGCTACGGCAGGATCGACGGCCGCCTCATCGCCCTGCGCGGCGATGATTACACGATCCGCGGCGGCGCCAGCGACAGCGCCGCGGCCGGCAAGCGCAACATCGAGCAAGCGGCGGGCGGCCAGCGCATACCGCTCGTCCTCCTCCTCGAAGGCGCGGGGGGAAGCATATCCACGGTCGCCCGCAACTACGAGGTGGGCGGCGCGCCCGCGCGCAGCGGTCCCCGCCTGTACGCGGTCGACGAGCCCGACGAGCGCCTCGTTCAGCTGGCACCGTCGGGCGTACCCGGATCTTTCACCGTACCCAGGGAATGGGACGGCTCCGAGATCGTCCCAATGTCATCCCGCGACGACCTCGCCACGACCCTGGCGCGAGGGAACCTGCTGGCGCAGATACCTGTCGTTACCGCCGTCCTCGGCTCCTGTGCGGGCTGGATCGCGATTGCGGCCGCGGAGAGTCATTTCAGCCTCATGCTCAAGGACACCAGCGAGCTGTTCGTCGGCGGGCCGCCCTTGATCAAGCAGGCCTCCGGCATCGACATCACGAAGCAGGATCTGGGCAACTTCAAGATCCAGGCGCAACTCACGGGCGTCATCAACAACGTGGCCGAGGACGAGGCCGACGCCTTCCGCCAGATCCGGAAGTTCCTCTCTTACCTGCCGCAGAACGTCTGGCAGCTGCCCCCACGCGCCGAGCCCGCGGACGACCCCAATCGGCGCGAGGAACTCCTGGCGACGATCATTCCTCGTGACCGGCGACGGACCTACGACATTCGCCGCGTCGTCCGCGCGGTCATCGACAAGGACTCGGGCTTCGAGATTGCATCGCTGTTCGGGAAAGCGCTCGTGACGATGTTCGCGCGCATCGACGGCTTCCCGGTCGCCCTGATCGCGAACGACTGCATGCACGACGGCGGCGGCCAGACGGCGGCGGCCTGCCAGAAGTTCGAGCGCTTCGTGGACGTGGCCGACACCTTCCACCTGCCCGTCGTTTACCTCTGCGACGTACCCGGCTTCAGCATCGGCCCCCAGTCGGAGAAAGAGGGCACCGTGCGCTGGGCGCTGCGGGCGAACATCGCTGTCCGTGAGGCCAGCGTGCCCTTCTGCACGGTCCTGGTGCGGCGGTTTTACGGCGTCGCCCAGGGCGGCTCCAAGCGTGGCCCGAACGGCATGAACGTCCGCTATGCCTGGCCCTCGGCCGAGTCGGGGTCCATTCCCGCGGCCGGAGGCGTCGCCGCCGCCTACCGGCGCGTGCTCGCCGAAGACCCGGAGGCGGGCGAGAAGTTGCGGATCGAGCTCGAAGATCGACTGAACCGAATGGCGTCCGTGATGCGCCGCACCAACCTGGTCGATGAGATCATCGACCCGCGCGACACCCGCCCCGTGCTGGTCGATTTCGTCCGCCGCGCCCAGGCCGTCAGCGCCACTCAGCTCGGCCCCAAGCTGCGCGTGGGCATGCGGCCGTAGAATACGCGTGCCTTTGACTGAGTCTTGCTAAACCAAGCCTGCGGGACGATACTCATGTAAGAAAGTAGGGATTCCTTACATGGCCATCGCACGCATTGGGCCGAAGCACCAGATCACCATCCCCGCCGAGGTCGTCAAGCGCCTGGGCCTCAAGAAGGGCGACCTCCTCCAGGTCGAGGTCGGCGAGGACGTCATCCGCCTCGTGCCGCAGAAGCTCATCCCCCGCGACCAGGCCTGGTTCTGGACCAAGGAATGGCAGGAGATGGAGCGCGAGGCGGATGAGGCCATCGCCGCTGGCGACGTGTCACCGGTCTTTGAAACTGCAAGAGATGCTATCGCTTACCTACGAGAGTCGTCGGATAAGTGAAGATTCAGTTCTCGGGCCCTTTCACGCGAGACTACAACCGCTTACCAAAGGCAATTCAAGAACGAGTCAACAAGCAGATAGAGTTCCTCGCGTCGGACCTGAATCATCCCTCCCTGCGCCTGAAGAAGATGCAACACCCAGATGACATCTGGGAGGCGCGGCTGACGAGAGGTTACCGGATCACCCTCCGCATGGTTGGTGACATCGCTATCCTCCGCCGCGTCGGCACGCACGACATCCTACGGAACCCCTAATAGCAGAGAGGCCACCCGAATATCGGGCGGCCTCTTGCGTTGGTGAAGAGCGTCAGCCTACGCCGTAACCCCCACGGCCTCCGGCGCCTTTGGTGCTGGCGCGGTGCCGTGGGCGAATGTGAATTCGTCCCCCGCGAACTCCACCACGACGTGGTCGCCCTCGCCGAACTCGCCCGAGAGGATGCGCTTCGAGAGCGCGTTCTCCACCCGCCGCTCGACGGTGCGACGCAGAGGGCGGGCGCCATACACCCGGTCGTAGCCCTCGCGCACAAGCTCTTCCTTGGCGGCCTCCGTCAGCTCGAGCGTGATCTTGCGCTCCGCGAGGCGCTCGCGAACCTCATTGAGCATGATCTCGACGATCTGGCGCAGCTCCTTCTCCGTGAGCGGCTCGAAGATGATCACCTCGTCCACCCGGTTGAGGAACTCGGGCCGGAAGAACTCGTGCAGGGCCCGCTCCACCCGCTGGCGCACACGCTGGCGCTCGCTCTCGGAGGTCGTGCGGTCCGTGACGAAGCCGAACGTGCCCTTCGAGTCCTGGCTCGTGCCCAGGTTACTGGTCATGATCACGACCGTGTTGCGGAAGTCGACCGTGCGGCCGTGGCCGTCGGTGAGACGGCCGTCCTCCATGACCTGGAGGAGGACGTTGAGGACGTCCGGGTGCGCCTTCTCGATCTCGTCGAAGAGCACGACGCTGTAAGGCCGGCGCCTGATGGCCTCGGTCAGGCCGCCGGCCTCGTCGTAGCCCACGTAGCCGGGCGGAGCGCCGATCAGGCGCGACACGGTGTGCTTTTCCATATACTCGGACATGTCGACGCGCACCATCGCGTCCACGTCGTCGAACATGTAGGCGGCGAGGGCCTTGGCCAGCTCTGACTTCCCGACGCCCGTAGGACCCAGGAAGATGAAGCTGCCGATCGGGCGCTTTGGGTCCTTGAGGCCGGCGCGGGCGCGACGGATGGCGTCGGACAGGGCCACGACCGCCTCATCCTGGCCGATGACTTTCTCGTGCAGCGCCTCCTCGATGTGCAGGAGCTTTTCCGACTCGCCCTCGAGCATGCGGTGGACGGGGATCCCGGTCATCTTTCCGACCAACTCGGCGATGTCCTCGGCCGAGACCTCCGTGTCGATCTTCTCCTCTTTCTCCCACGCCGCCTTCTTTGCGGCGTAGTCGTTTTTCAGGCGCATGACGTCGGTCCGGAGCCTTGCCGCCGCCTCGAAGTCCTGGCGGCCGGCCGCGGCCTCGACCTGGCGGTCGAGCTCGTCCAACCGGTTCTTGATCTCGCGTAGCTCGGGCGTCATCGACTGGGCGTCGATCACGTGCTTCGATGCCGCCTCGTCGATCAGGTCGATCGCCTTGTCGGGCAGGAAGCGGTCGGCGATGTAGCGGTGCGACAGGCGCGCGGCCGCCTCGAGGGCCGCGTCCTCGATCTTGATCTTGTGATGGGCCTCGTAGCGCGGCCGCAGGCCCTTGAGGATCTCGATCGTCTCCTCGACCGAAGGCTCGTCCAGGTAGACGGGCGCGAACCGGCGCTCGAGCGCCGCGTCCTTCTCGATGTACTTGCGGTAGTCGTCGAGGGTGGTCGCGCCGATGACGTGTAGCTCGCCCCTCGCCAGGGCGGGCTTCATCATCGTCGAGGCGTCGATCGCGCCCTCGGCGCCGCCGGCCCCGACCATCTGATGCAACTCGTCGAGGAAGAGGATGACCTCGCCCTGCGACTTCTTGACCTCGTCCAGGACGGCCTGGAGGCGCTCCTCGAACTCGCCGCGGAACTTCGAGCCGGCGACGAGGGCGCCCATGTCGAGCGCCAGCACGCGCTTGTCGCGCAGGTTCTCGGGCACGTCGCCGGTGGCGACCTTCTGGGCCAGGCCCTCGGCGATCGCCGTCTTGCCGACGCCGGCCTCGCCGATGATCACGGGGTTGTTCTTCTGGCGCCGGTTGAGGATCTGCATCACGCGCCGGATCTCCTCCTCGCGGCCGATAACGGGGTCGAGCTTGCCCTGGCGCGCGGCCTCGGTGAGGTCGACGGAGTACTTCTCCAGCGCCCGGTAGTGGCTCTCGGCGCGCGGGCTCTGCACCCGGGCGGTGCCGCGCACGTCCTGGAGGGCGCGGTAGATGCGTTCCTTGTCGACGTTGAACTCGCGCAGGATCTTGGCCGACTCGCCGTCGCGTTCGTCGGCGATGGCGATCAGCACGTGCTCGACGCCCACGAACTCGTCCTTGAGGCGCTCGGCCTCGGCGTTCGCCGCCTCCAGCAGACGCACGTTGCGCGGCGTTATGTAAATCTGCACGACATCGCCGCTGAGTTTGCCCTGCCGTGACAGGGTGGCGGCCACGCGGTCGCGCAGCGCTTCGACGGGCACGCCGAGCTTCTCGAAGATCTTCATCGCCAGCCCGTCGCGCTGCTGCAGCAGCGCCAGGAAGACGTGCTCGACGTCCCACTGGCTGTGGCGCTGCTCGCGCACCAGGTTTTGAGATGCCGCCAGCACCTCCTGTGCCTGCTCCGTGAATCTGTCCTGTCTCATCATGATCGTGTTACCTGACCTTAGTTAGTTTCCGAGGCTGCCATGAATATGCGGGTCTTTTCCCCGCATCGCGCGAATCGAGAAAGCCAATCGGCGCCCAATGCCGACTCTCGAAATGCACGAAACAATAGCAACATCAAGTATTCGTACTCGACGGCGGCCTTAGTTAGGAGCACGGTTTGGCGTGGGTCGGCACGACCTCCGACGACTGGAGTAACGGCCTCGTCAGTCCTCTCGACGAGTTTCTCGAGGTTGATTAACCCAGCATGAGTGAGCTGATTTGCCGCCTTGGAGTCGTGAAGGAATTTAATGCTCAAATCATTGCCAAAAGGAGCGTTTTGTCTGCTGAGATCGTGGACCATAAGCTTTCGGGCCTGTGAGGCCAAGAGCTCGTTCGCAAAGAACTTTTCTGCGCGTTCTTCCTTGCTGGCGGTGGCATACAGCAACGCCGAACAATCAAAGAGACCCCTCAGCAGGTAGCCTGAAATGTCGAACTGACCGCGAACGGTTATGCTGAGGGCCGCCGTAAATAAATTGATCCCGTGGCTTGCAAGAAGAACTAGAGCCTGGTGCGACTGGGGTTGATCTCGCGGAATGGAAGACGACACCAATTCGAGCGCGCCAAGATGCAAATTAACCATTTCCTCCGCCACTGCACGTCCATTGCCTAAGGAAGCCAAGTTCTCTTCTGCAACAGGGCCCCATCCTTGGAGAAGCGTTTTCAGTTCGAGTCGTGCTACCGTCTTTTACCCCTCGCGCGAATGTGGCCAGGGTATCGTCGTACTGGACAGGCAATTCACTGGGAATCTCTACGAGAGAGGCGTTGCCCAACACCTCCATTACCGCTCCGATCAAGATGATATCGTAGAGCGAGTAGATGACAAAGCCGCCTTGCTCCTCGATCTTGCGCTGCCTGTCATAGTAGTCGTACCGGTATTGGCGATCGAGACTTACGTAGGCGCGGATGCTTTCTTCCCCACCCCCGAGAAACACGTTGTTTATCACGCCCGCCCATGACTCTCGGGCATTTTTGCGCTCGTCCTCAGAAGGAGGAGCCAGTTGCTGATTGTCGAGCGAGGCGAGATACCGCGATAGAGCGTCCAGGGTGAAGAGTCTGCAAAGTTGGCGTACTTTCTGTTTGTCGAGTGTTGTTCGAAGCCTCCGCTTGCTCATAATTGTCTTCGCGGTAGCCTGCGCCGATCCATTGGCTGTTCCCAGCAGCAGATGTGCGATTTCGAGCGACGGAGACGTCAACAGGCGCGACGCGCGAGCCGCTGATTCCCTCAAGGTATCTTCGAAAATCCTGTCAGTTTTCGACTGAAAGAAAGGCATCCCTGTCACTCCTCCCGCCGTGCCGCCGGCAGGCGCCGGTGGCGGAAGCGCTGGAGCGCCTGCCGTAGAAGCTCGTTCTCTTCCTCCAGGGCCCGGATCTTCGCGCTCACGTCGGTCACCATGCCGTGGCGACCGCGGCGGCTATCGCGGGGTCCCGTGTAATTACTTGACCTCCAAGGACTCGTGCAGTGGCCGCTATCGCGCGGTCGTGCAGTTCTAGCGTAGTTGGCAGCCGGAGCATCTCCTCCAGAACTTCCATGTCAAATGCGGCGACCCGAAAGCGCCTTTCGCGCTGCACCCTCGACAGTAATTGACTGACGGTCAACGGGCTTCTGCCCTTTTCGATGACAGATATCGCCTCGGCCATGACGATCATGGGGATCACGCCTTCACAGAATCCTGTTTCCACGAGAAGGAGCAGCTCCTTTGCCCGCTCCGAAAGCCTCCGGTCAGCCGTGAAGAACCAAAGGAGAGCATGGGTGTCGATGACATACAGATCAGAGTTGGTCATCGTAAGCGCCTTTGAACAGCGAGCGCTTCGCCTCCTCGATGTCTTCGTCGGTCACTTCCAGGCCTTTGAGGATGCCGAAGAGGCTCTTGGCAGCCCGGGGAGGCTTGCCGCTGACCAGCTTCTTCAGCTCCTTCACCTCGCGCTCAATCGCTCTTACTCGCGCTTCTACGTATTTGCTTGCCATTCCTTCTCCTCACTCCCTCGGCGCCGGCAGGCGCCGGTCGCGGAAGCGCTGGAGCGCCTGCCGCAGAAGCTCGTTCTCCTCCTCCAACGCGCGGATCTTGGCGCTCATGTCGATGATCACCTCGGCCCCGGCGAGGTTGACGCCCAGGTCGTCGATCAGGCGCTGGACCTGGCGGATGCGGGCGATATCGGCCTGCGAGTACAGGCGGATGCGGCCGCGCGACCGCGATGGCGTGAGCAGGCCGACGCGCTCGTAGTAGCGCAGGGTCTGGGCGTGTACGCCCAGCATCCGCGCGGCGACGCTGATGATGAACGCGGGCTCGTCGTGCTCGCTATAGCCTTCTCTGTTCATTTGCTTAAGCTCTGCGCCTGTGAGGCGGGTGCCCGCACCCGTCCCCCTGGAGGCCTAAAGGCCTCCGCTACATCGCCTCGTCTCTCCCCTCGTAGCCGCGGACTTCCGGTCCGCGGACCGATCCTCCTCGCGCCCTCGCTCACGCCACCACCACGTGCGTGACGCGCAGGCGGCCTTCGCGGACGAAGGCGGCCTCGACACTGCGGCCCCCAGACAGACCGTGGATCTGCTGCTTCAGGCCTTCGACGGACGTAACCGCCGCCTCCCCAAGGCGGACCAAAACGTCCAGGGGCCGCAGGCTGGCTCGCTCGGCGGGCGAGCCGGGTGTCACGTCGACCAGCAGGACCCCATGCGCCTCGGCCAGACCCAGACGGCGGGCGGTCGCGGCTTCGATCTCCGTCGCCATGCCGCTGATCCCAAAGCGCGGCGGACCCTCACGGGCCTGGCGCTCCTGGTGACGGGCGATGGCGCCCAGCACGGCCGCGGTCGGCACGGCGAAGCCGACGCCGCGGGCGTAGGGCATCACGGCCGTCGTGATCCCGACGATGCGGCCCTGGGCGTCGACCAGAGGTCCGCCCGAGTTGCCGGGGTTGATCGGCGTATCGGTCTGGATAAGGTCCGTAAGCTCGCGACCCTGACCCAGGGGCAGGGAACGGCCGACGGCGCTGACGACGCCCGCGGTGACCGTAAAGCTGAGCCCAAAGGGGTTACCGATGGCGACGACGAGCTGGCCCACGCGCAGCGGCGCCGAGGTCAGCTCCGCCACCGGCAGGGAGCCGGCCGCGGCGGCGACGCGGAGGACCGCGATGTCGACGCTGGGGTCTGCCAGCTCGATGACTGCCTGAAGGCGGCGGCCGTCGCTGAGCACGACCGATATCTGGTCCGGCTTGGCCGCCGCCCGCGCGACGTGCTCGTTGGTGATGATGCGGCCGTGGGAGTCGAAGATGACGCCCGAGCCCGCGGCCTGAAAGGGGCTCTCGCCCTCGGGACGCGGACGCCGTGCACTGCCCCGGCCGCGGCCGTTCGCCGCGCGCCGGGACGCGCTGACGACCTCGACCTTTACGACGGCGGGACCGACGCGCTCGGCGGCCCCGGAAACGGCGCGCGAGTAGGCGTCGAGCGCCTCCGCGTCCGCTCGTCCTGGGCCTGCTTGCCCAGAGCCGGCCGAATGGGTCGAATGGGTGCTGTTCGTCATAACCCTTTTGCTTTCAGTTCCTCGAAGGCCTTGCGCTCGTCGTCGCCCAGCTTCTCCGGAAGCCTCACCTTCACCCGCGCATACAGGTCGCCCTTGCCGCCGGTATTGAGGTGGGGCATGCCCAGGCCCTGGAGGCGAAAGACGCGCCCGTTTTGCGTTAGCGGCGGCAGCTTCAGGGCCACCCGCCTGCCGATGGCTTGGACCTCGACCTCGCCACCGAGCACGGCGGCCGTTAGCGGCGCCTCGACCTCGGTGTGGAGGTCGTCGCCCTTGCGCTCGAAGCGCTCGTTGGCACGGACCTCGACGACGAGGTAGAGGTCGCCCTTGCGGCCCACGCCCTGCACGCCTTCGCCCGCGACCCGTACGCGCGAGCCGGCCGTCACGCCGGCCGGGATGCGGACCTCGAGCCGGCGGGCCGCGGCGCCGTCCTGACCGCCGGCCAGGAGCATCCGGGTCGTGCCGGAATAGGCCTCCTCCAGCGAGATCTCGACCGGCTGCTCGACGTTGAGGTCCTGGGGCCGCCGGCGGCCATCGCGACGGCCGAAGAGGCCCTCAAAGACGTCGGCGCCTTCGCCGAAGTTAAACTCGCGGAACTCGAAGTTCGGGTTGCCGCCACCGAAGCCGGCGGTGCCGCGCTGGCGCCGCGCGCGCTCGATGTCGTCGGCGTGCTCCCAGTTTTCACCGTAGAGGTCGTACTTTTTGCGCTTGTCGGCGTCAGAGAGGACGTCGTAAGCCGCGTTGACTTCTTTGAACCTGGACTCCGACGCCTTGTCGGCGGGATTGACGTCCGGGTGAAGCTTGCGCGCCAAGCGGCGATAAGCCGAGCGGATCTCCTTTTCGGAGGCGCTCCTGCCGACGCCGAGGGTCGCGTAGTAATCGGTTGGCATTGTTCTTTGAATCGAGTCCGTCTGACCGCGCCAAGGGTAAGTCTAGCAGCCAGGTCGCGGGTAGTCAAACGGCGATGGGAGTCTTCTTGATAAGCTTGCTATTAATATTACTGCCTTGTCTCTTGCCAACTCGGGTCAGCGCCGACAACGGCACGAGGTCGGAAGCCGGCAAGAGCTGACACGAGGCCGACCGGCGGGCCGGCCGGCGCAAAGGCCCTGGTCTTGACAACCGGGGCCTCTTCATTCGGCGATAACGCCCCTGTCGCACGGTGAGCGCGCTGGGCCACGGCGCCTGAGACACAACGAGACCACCCGACATGGGGTGGTCTCGCTCAGTTTAGGAGGCGGGGCCCGGGACCTCTACAGGCGGAGCTTTCCGTGGGAGGGCTGGCGACGGCGCTGGCGGCTGTGTCCCTCTTCGTCCTCGAGCATCAGGTCGATGGCCGGCGACGACACCGCCTCTTTGACGAACCCGCAGCAGATGCAGGTGCTGTACGACCCGTACCAGTCCCGCTCGATAATCATGGACCCCTTACAGCGGGGGCAGGTCCTCGGCAGCGCTGCTTGAAGCATTTTCAGGTTCCTTCTGGGCTCGTTCGCCGGGCGGCTCAGACTTGTGATTGTGAAAGCAAGAACATACTAGTCGGGGTTCGCCCGCCTGTCAACAACCGGCAACCCTCACTTCGCCAATTTTCTGCGAATTGACACATTCATATCGCCAATAACCCGTCAAATGGCCGCCTTACGCGCCACCCAGACCATTTCCCCGCTCGCGTCCGTGAACGGCTCGCCCCGAAAGCCGCCGTATAGCGCCTCGACCTCAAAGCCTGTGAGCTCCAGAAGATGCTGCATCTCGTATCGGAATACGTAGCGCAGGCCCATCTTCCTAAAGACGCGGGAGATGACCGCGCCCCGGTCGCTCAGGCGCTCCTCGATGCGGTCGTCGTCTATGTGCTGGGTTGCGGTCCGGTATCGCCGCGTCTCCCACTCGACCACCCGGCCCCCGCCGGCCAAGGTTAATTCCCGGGCAGCCTGAAGTCCCTTTGCCGCTGGACCCATCCATGCCGCCATGAGGACGATGTCGGGATTGAAGAAGTTGAGTGCGAGACGGCCACCCGGGGCAAGGTGTTCGAGGACGCAGCGCAAGCAGGACTTCTGCTCACCAACAGTCATCAGGTGCAGGAACGACCGGTAGGGGATAAGGACGAGCCCGAAGCTCTCGCCGAGGTCAAACTGGGCCATGTTGCCCTCGACCAGCTTCAAGTTCGACAGGCCCTCGCTCTTGCGCCGGGCCACCGCAAGCATCGCCGGGGAACGGTCGAGGCCGGTAACCCGCACTCCGGCCCGCGCGAGCTGGATGGCGACCCTGCCGGTGCCGCAAGCCAGCTCCAGGACCTGCCGGCCGGCCGCCACGGCTTCCTTAGCGAGGGCGAGGTAAAAGTCGACATCGCCCTCGAGGCCGGGTGAGCTCACGTCGTAGGCCTCGGCAACCTCAGGGTCCCGGTAATAGTCGTCGTACTTGCTCACGACTGCGCCCCATGCATCCGCCGGAACTCGTCCTCCAAAACGCCCATGATCACCGTGTCCCAGTACTTGCCGCGGGCGAAGCGGTCGTGGCGCAGCCGACCCTCCTCCACGAACCCCGCTTTGCGATAAGAAGCAATCGCGCGGCTGTTGCGTTCGTCCACGTGCAGCATCACCCGATGCAGGTTCATCTCGTCGAAAGCGAAGCGCAACAGGGTGGTCATCGCGTCCGTCCCGTAGCCCCGGTTCCAGATCTCCTTGTCACCGATTAGGATGCCAACGATCGCCTTACGATCCTCGGGCACCGTCTCGTGAAAACCGATGCTGCCGATATGACGGCCGTCGGCGAGCGCATCGACGGCGAAATTCAGGCTGGTGTACGACAGCGGCGACTTCGTCCTGGCCGCCAACCATTCCGCTTCGGCGGCGCGGGAGAAGAAGTAGCGCATGGCCAGGTACTGCTTCACCTCCTCGTCGTTAAGCCAGCGATAGTAATTCTCCACCTCGTCCGGCTCCAGGGGCCGCAGCCGCACAAGCTTTCCTTCCAGCATCCGCTTCCTCCTCTCGCATAGGAAAGGCCCTCTTTCGAGGGCCTGCCCTGAGTCATTTCTGAATCGACTATGTCAAGTCGAACTCGGGGCAGGCAAGTGAGCATCGAGGCTCGTGGACGGGCGATCGAAGTTCGCCCGGCGACAGTTACCGCGGCGGCGACGCATCCTACTGGTCACTCTCTACCCCTTCCCGGATGGCGGTGACTGTATCAGTGCCGATTCGAAGGTGTCAACCACACTGATGCCGAAGGACCTTCACCGCAATAAGGCCAACCAATGGCGCAATTGACAAGCCAATTTCGCGCGAGCTAGTATCGCCGCGACTTACCTTGTGCTTGATAGGTTAAACGAGCGGGAGACGGGAGCGGCGCGATGACTTCGTACATCGTCAATCGCGTCCTGGCGACCATCCCGGTCTTGGTCATCGTGACCCTCGTCCTCTTCATCCTGCTCCGCGTCACGCCCGGCGATCCCGTCCAGATCGAGTTCGGCCTCGACCTTGCGCCCGAGCAGGTGGAGCTGATCCGCCACGACCTCGGCCTCGACCGGCCGATCTACGTCCAGTACGGCGACTGGGTCGCCCGCATGTTCAGAGGCGACTTCGGGCGTTCCCTGCGCGCCCGGCGTCCAGTGGCGAAGGAGATCTGGGAGCGCCTGCCGGCAACGCTGGAGCTCCAGGCGATCTCTTTTGCCCTCGCGATTGCCGTCGCAATACCGCTTGGGACTATGGCCGCGGTCAAACGCGATTCACTGTTCGCCACCGCGACGACAAGCTTCACTCTCGCCTCGATCGCGATTCCCGGGTTCTTTTTCAGTACCCTGCTGGTTTTCTTCTTCACCTATAAATTCCGCGTCTTCGAGACGCCGCGGTACGTACCAATAACCGAGGACGTTCTTGTGAATCTTAAGAACATGGTCCTGCCCGTCATTGCTCTCAGCCATGGGACCCTGGCGGTCTTTACCCGCTACATCCGGTCGAGCGTTCTCGATGCTTTGGGCCAGGACTACATTCGGACGGCCCGATCGAAGGGGCTGCGCGAATGGGCAGTCGTGTCGCGACACGCGCTGAGAAACGCGATGATCCCCGCCATCACGCTGATCGGCCTCTCCATCGCGACTCTATGGACGGGAGCATTCATAACAGAACGAATCTTCAACTGGCCCGGAGTAGGCCGACTGGCCACCAACGCCCTGCTGAACAAAGACTATCCAATGGTCCAGGGGGTGACGTTTCTGGTGACGATTAGCTACGTCGCGGCCAATCTTCTGGTCGATGTCGGCTACGCGATTGCCGACCCAAGGATAAAGTATGGCAAGCGCTGAGGAAGTACTCGCCCAGGGGGCAGGGACGTTCGACGCAGACACTTACGAGCGGACCGCACTGCGATCCGCCTGGCGTTTCTGCCGTCAAAACCCTCGGATTCCCGTATTCGCTCTGGTCATGGTCTGCCTCTTCGGGTCCTGTCTCCTCGCGGGAGTCCTCGCACCCTATAACCCAAAGGAGCTCCATACGGACGCCCGTTTTCTCGGCCTGTCCGGGGCCCACTTGATGGGGACGGACCAGCTGGGACGAGACACCTTCAGCCGAATCCTCTATGGCGGCCAAACCGCGATCCCGTTGGGCGTCATGGCAGTGGCCATCAGCGCTACGCTCGGGATTGGCATGGGCGTCTCGGCAGGATATTTCGGGGGGCCCGTCGACCAGGTGACGGGGCGACTGGTCGACGCCCAGCTGGCTTTCCCGGAATTGATCCTCGCGATCGCGATGGTGAACGCCTTCGGTACGAGCCTGTTCAACGTGATGATCGTCATTGGCTTGACCAGGTATCCGACCTACTATCGTCTCGCGCGAGGCCAGGTTCTCCAGGCCAAGGAGTTCGAGTACGTGACGGCGGCCCGCTCCGTTGGCGCCTCGGAACTCCGGCTCATGGCCCGCCACATCTTCCCCAACATCCTCAGCCCGCTGATCATTGCCTCCTCGCTGGCGCTGGGCGGCGCGGTTCTGCTGCAATCGACCCTCGGCTTTGTCGGCCTCGGCCCGAAAGTCGGCACGCCCGACTGGGGCCAGATGTTTTTCGACGCCCTGGCCAACTACCGGCTTCAGCCCTGGCTAATCTTTGGTCCCGGGCTGGCTGTCTTCATCACTGTGTTGTCTTTCTATATGCTCGGCGACGCCCTGCGCGACGCCCTCGACCCGGCCCTGCGCGGCCGGCGGAAATGAAGAGGTGCACACTTCCGGACGGGCCCGGCCGTGGCGGCCGATAGCAAGGAGGAGCGACATGTTGGGAGGGAGATTGTGGGCGCTGGCCGGGGGCCTGGCCCTTGCCGTATCGCTGGTGGCCTGCGGTGGAGGCGGTGGCGGCTCGGCGCAGAGCGACAAATCCGCTGCGGATGCGGCCAAGGCCGTCCACCGCGGCGGGACCCTACTGATCGCGTTAGGCAACAACCCAAACAACTTCGACCCGATGCTGTCGAACGACTCGGCAAGCGGCGAGATGGTCAGCAACGTCTTCGAAGGCCTGTACAAGTACGATGCTGATCTCAAGCCTCAACCCTGGTTGGCGGAGAAGATCGACATCTCGGCCGACGGCCTCACCTACACCTTCACGATGCGCAAAGGCGTGAAGTTCCACGACGGCACCGAGATGGACGCCGACGCGGTCAAATTCAGCATGGACCGCATCCGCAATAATCCCAAGTCGGTTGGCTACGCCGATACCGCACAGATCGGCGATACCAAGGTCGTCGAGAAATACGTCTTCCAGATGCTTCTCAAGGAGCCGTTTGCCCCGATCCCATCGCGGCTAACCGGGCGCGTCGGCGCCGTGGTTTCGCCGACCGCGGTCAAGACGATGGGGGACGAGAAGTTCAACTTGAATCCCGTGGGCACGGGCCCCTTCAAGTGGGGAGAGTGGAAGCAGGACAGCTACGTCCGCGTCGAGAAGTTCGACGGCTACTGGCGCCAGGGCGCCGACGGCAAGGCCCTTCCCTACGTTGACCGCATCGAGTGGCGGATCATCACCGAGGCATCGGCACGTCTAACCGCCCTGCAGTCCGGCGACGTGCACCTCTCGGCGGTGCGCGACGCAGACCTGGCGATCGTCCAGAAGGACGCCAACCTCGTCTTCAAGCAGCAGCCCGGACGCGGCTTCCAGGGACTCTGGCTCACGACCAGCAGGCCGCCGTTCGACAACAAGGCCCTGCGCCAGGCCCTGGCCTTCGCCATCGACCGCGAAGAGGTCAACAAAGTCATTTATGAGGGCAACCGTCCCCTCTCGAACGGGCCCATCCCGCCGGTGTTCGCCTGGGCGGTTGACTCGACCTATAAGCCGTACACCTACAGTCCCGAGAAGGCGAAGCAGAAGCTGGCCGAGGGCGGCAAACCGACCGGCTACGAGTTCGACTTCTGGATCTCATCCGGCGACTCTCTCACTCAGCAGCTGGCCGAGCTATATCAGGCGCAGCTCGCCAAGGTCGGGATCAAGGTAAATATCCAGGCCGGCGACTTCAACGGCGTTGTCATTCCAAAGCTACAGAAGGCCGAGTCGAACGCCTACGCCCTGGGCCTGACGGGAAGTCTTGACCCGGACGGATCGGTCTCGAGTGCCTGGTTCACCGGCGGCTCGTTTAACTTCTTCCCCTACTCCAACACCCAGGTCGACGACCTGATCAAGAAGGGCCGGGCGACGAGCAACCTTGAGGAGCGGGCGAAGATCTACAAGGACGTCGTCAAGCTGATCATGGACGACGCCCCATACATCTTCGTGACGCACTCCCTCGACCGCCACGTGGGCAACAAGAAAGTCCAGAACTGGTTTATCGGCACGAAATACACGACCGGCTATTCCGAGTACTGGCTCTCGGAGTAGCTCGACCAGTCTCGCGTTCGCAAGAGGCCGGCGTGAGCGCCGGCCTCTTGGTCTCTCCGGCAGTTCAGCCCGTCAACCTGCGATGACAGGGCGGCCGCCGAGTCTCCGACACGCCAAGCATGGCCGTGAGATTCGAACTCCTGGCTACGCACAGCCACACCCTCACGGGCCGCCTTCCTCCACCGCCCGCCACATGTACCAGGAGCCCACGGACCGATAGGGCGCCCACGGTTCGCCGATACCACGGGCTTCGGCAGGCGTGGGCGTCTTGTCGAGCCCATAGGCGATGCGCATGCCGTTGCGGACACCGAGGTCACCGACCGGTAGGACGTCGGGCCTGCCCAGGTCGAACATCAGCAACATGTGCGCCGTCCACTCGCCGATACCTTTGACGGCCGTGACCTGCGCCAGGACCTCGTCGTCGCTGAGCGCCGGCAGGCGGCTGAAGTCGAGGCGGCCGTCGAGGGCATGGAGGGCCAGGTCACGGAAATAGCCCGCCTTCTGGCGAGACACCCCTGCTGTCCGGAACTGCTCGTCGGTGGTTGCCAGGATTTCCGACGGCGTGGGCACGCGCCCGTCGTCGCCAAAAAGGGCGAGAAAGCGGCCCAGGATCGTCCTAGCCGCGGCGCCCGCCAGCTGCTGGAACATGATCGAGCTGATCAGAGAGGCGTACGGGGTCTCCCTTGGCTTGACAGCGTAATCACCGAAGCGGTCAATGAGTCGCCCGAGCACGGGATCGACGGCGCGGAGATGGGCGTTGGCGTCTTCGGCAGAGAAGTCGAAGGTCATGGAGGGATATTAGAGTGGCGAAGGCGCTGCTTCCAGCGCGGCCTTGGCCGGCTCCTCAGACGGCTTCGGCAGCTTGGGTCTGGTGACGGCCGCGATGGGCGGCCTCGACGCCCGAGAGGGCCGCGAGGCCTTTTCGAGTATCCGAGGCCACGCGGGCGCCGTCCGCCGTGCGGACCCGGTACTTGAACAGCCAGTAGGTGAACTCCTTTAGCTGGCCGAGCTGAAGCGAGTCGCCCGGCTCGAGGCCGCGCTCCTTGCGGAACTCGTCCAACAGCTCGTCCTGGGAGCGCCCATAAATGCGGCGGTAGAGTGTGCGCTCCTCGCGCTCTTCGAAGGTCCAGACATAGCCGTGCATCTCCTTCGCGATCTCCTCTTCGACCGCGTAGTGCAGAGCCTCTTCCACGGTGACACCGTAGAGGTAGTTCAGATAGGCCTGGTACTTGGGCGTGCCGATGAGCGACTGAAACTCGTCCTCTTCGATCTCCAGGGGCGGGCGGCCGTTGAACAGCAGGTCGTCGCGGTCCTCGGCGGTGACCGGGCCGTCGAGCTCGTCCAGCAAGCGCTCCGCGAGCACCAGCCAGTCGAAGGCCTCGCCGCCGATCAAGTAGCGGTAGCAGCGCTCGCCGATGGTCTCCTCCGCCAGGGTCCAGCGAGCCATGGTCTTGAGCATGGCGATGTACCAGTGCTCGCCGGCGGCGATCTGGGCGTGGAGGAAGTCGATCGGGCTGTCGTCAGTCACTTGGTCATCCTGTACCCGGGCGACACGAGGAAGTCATGGAGGACCCGCGCCGTCACCGGAGCCATTTCCAGGGCGACCACGGCTTCGGCGCCGAAGAATCTGTGCTCCTGACCTTCGCCGATAACCAGAGATTCGGCAGACTTGTCCAGCCGGGCAAGGAAGACGTGATAGGTAAGAGCGACGTTCCCTTCCAACGACAGGCTGTAGGTCTCGAATGGCAGAAACTCCGTCACTAACTCGCCCGTCTCCTCGTTGGTCTCCCGCGTGATACACTCCTCGGCTGTTTCCCCTTCCTCGAGGTGTCCTCCGATGAGGTCCCACGTATCTGGATGCCAGGACGCGTTAGAAGCTCTCAGGTTCAGGAGCATTTCCCCGGCCTCATTCATGAGAATGACGCCGGCGCACTCGATTCTGGATTCGTCCATGGGCTGGGAAGATTACCGGCGCAGACTAGGCCGCGATCCCGTGACAGCGCTTGAACTTCCTGCCCGAGCCGCAGGGGCAGGGGTCGTTGCGGCCGACCTTGCGGCCAGCTACCTTTCCCGCCGGCACGGCGGCCTGGTCGGGGCGATTCTGGCGCAGACGCTGGACGGGCATGCCCGTTGCGGCCGTGGCGTTCGCGCCGTTGGCGTCCTCGTTCGGCGCGCCCGCCTGGACCGGACGCGGGGGCGGCGCCACGGCGAGGCCCACGTGGTAGACGCCGCGCGTGACCGTGTCGCGAATGTTGGCCAGCAGCTGTCCCCACATGTCGTGGGCTTCACGCTTGTACATGACGAGCGGGTCCTGCTGGCCGTAAGCCTGCAGGCCGATGCCCTGGCGCATCTCGTCCATCGCCGTGAGGTGCTCCACCCAGAGGCGGTCGATCGTTTGCAACATGAGGAGGCGCTCGACCAGGCGCATCGCCTCGGCGCCCATCTCCGTCTCTTTGCGGTCATACGCGGCCTCGGCCTCGTCGAGCACGAGGGCCTCGATGTCGTCACGGCTCATGTTGCTCAGGTTCGCGACGGTCAGGCGCTGGCCGAGGGGGAATATAGTCCCCAACTCGGCTACCAGACCCTGGATATCCCACGCTTCCTCATGACGGTCGGGCAGGTGCGCGTCGAGCAGGGCCTGTATCTCTTCCTCGACCATGCCGTAGACGTTGGCCCGCAGGTCGGCGCCCTCCAGCACCTTCGTGCGCTCGGCGTATATGACGTCGCGGTGCATGTTCATGACGTCGTCGTACTCGACGACGTGCTTGCGGATGTCGAAGTTGTAGCCCTCGACCTTGGTCTGGGCGTTCTCGAGCGCTTTGCTGACCCAGCCCGACTCTATCGGCACGTCTTCTTCCATGCCGAGCTTCGCCAGCATGTTCGGCAGCCAGTCGGGCGCAAAGCGGCGCATGAGGTCATCCTGGAAGCTCACGTAGAAGCGCGAGCTGCCCGCGTCGCCCTGCCGGCCGGCGCGGCCGCGGAGCTGGTTGTCGATCCGGCGCGATTCGTGCCGCTCCGTGCCGATGATGTGGAGGCCGCCGAGGCTCACGACGTTATCGTGCTCGCCCTGCCATTCGGCCCCGTCGCGGCCCTCGGGCTTGCCGCCGAGGATGATGTCGGTGCCGCGGCCGGCCATGTTCGTCGCGATCGTCACGGTACGAAGGCGGCCGGCTTCGGCAACGATCATCGCTTCCTTCTCATGGAACTTGGCGTTCAGCACCTGGTGAGCGACGCCGCGGCGCTTGAGGACGTCGGACAGGTACTCCGAGTTCTCGATTGACACCGTGCCGACCAGTACCGGTCGCCCGGCCTCGTGCAGCTCCTCGACCTCGTCGGCGACGGCGCGGTACTTGCCCTCGGCCGTGCGGTAAACAAGGTCGTCCTCGTCCGCGCGTACCATCGGCCGGTTGGTTGGAATCACGACGACGTCGAGCTTGTAGATCTTGTCGAACTCCTCAGCCTCCGTAACCGCCGTACCGGTCATGCCGGCGAGCTTGCTGTACATGCGGAAGTAGTTCTGGAGGGTGATGGTGGCGTAGGTGATCGACTCCTGCTGGACCTTGACGTTTTCCTTGGCCTCGATCGCCTGGTGCAGGCCGTCGGACCAGCGGCGGCCGAACATCAGCCGGCCGGTGAAGTCGTCGACGATGACGATCTCGCCGTCCTTGACCACGTAGTCGCGGTCGCGGTGGTAGAGGATCTGGGCCTTGAGCGCCGCCTCCATATAGCGGGTGAGGCGGAAGTTCTCCGGCGCGTAGATGTTGTCGATCTTCAGCGCCTTCTCGATCTTCTCGACGCCCGACTCCGTCAGCGACACCGACCGCAGCTTCTCGTCTACGGTGTAATCCAGCTCCCGCTCCAGGCGGGGAACGAGCCGGGCAAAGGTAGGGTAGATCTGGGTGCTCTCGGTCGAGGGCCCGCTGATGATCAGCGGCGTGCGCGCCTCATCGATGAGGATGTTGTCGACCTCGTCGACGATGGCGAAGTGGCGCTCGCGCTGGACCTGGAAGTCCTTCGCCGTCTGCATGTTGTCGCGCAGGTAGTCGAAGCCAAACTCGTGATTGGTGCCGTAAGTGACGTCGGCGGCGTAAGCGTCGCGGCGGTTGCAGGCCACGAGGTGCTCCACGTTCGGCTCGTCGCTGACCTCTTCTGCCGAGACGAGGAAGGAGGCGTCGTGCTGTAGCACGCCGACGCTGAGGCCGAGCCAGGTGAGTACGAGGCCGTACCACTGGGCGTCGCGCTTGGCCAGGTAGTCGTTGACGGTGATCAGGTGAGCGCCACGGCCATCGATAGCGTTGAGGTAGAGAGTGAGGGATGCGACGAGGGTTTTGCCTTCGCCCGTCTTCAGCTCGGAGATCTTTCCCTGGTGGAGGATGACCGCCCCGAGGACCTGCGCGTCGAAGGCGCGCTGTCCCAGAAGCCGGCGAATGCCCTCGCGCATGACGGCGAACGCCTCGGGGAGAAGGGCGTCGAGGTCCTCACCTTCCTCGAAGCGAGCCCGGAACTCGGCGGTCTTGGCCCGCAGGCCGTCGTCGCTCAACGCTTGGATCTCAGGCTCGAGGCCGTTGACCTCGTGCACGAGCGGCCATATCTTCTTGAGCTCGCGCTCGTTGCCGCTGGAAAAGATCTTACCGAGTAAGGAGGGCATGGGCTCAGGGCCTCACTGGCTCGCGGGAACGCAGACGCACAGAACTATTATGCGGTTTGAGAGGCCCGTCGTCATCGTAGAGTTCCTAAGTAGACAACGAAGGCCCTTGGGCTCAGGGCGGTGCCGTGAACCCGGCGGTGGGTCGTCTGCCACGACGACTGAAACAAGCGATGCAGGCGCAGTTCTGATCGCTACTCAAGTGGGCCAAACCGTGAACCACATTGCCGTCTTGATCGAACTTCGACGCTATTCTGTCGAAGTCAAGGGTCAGGCCCGAGTGATACCTGCCGTAGACAGCGTTAGAACAGAAATCAGCATACTGGAGCAGCCGAGTAGCCTGAGCAGGCGCGAAGAGCGGGACATCGGTCACGTTGTGTAGCGTTCCCCACCTGGTTCCTTGGCCGCGAAGGCGACTGGCCACAAGTGCAATCGCCTTCTCGTAGCTTGACTCAGCCAAGACAATTAAGCCGCGCTGCTCGTCGCGATTCTCAGCAGCGCCTATCCTATTCACTCGCGTCATGAACATGTCGAATCGGCTGACGAGGTCTTCAAAGGCAAGTTCGTATGGGTCTTCTCTACGACTAGCGGCGTATCTCTTTTCGACGGCGCAAGCGAACACAACTCCTCTTCTACTACGGATTATGTCAAAGATTTTGTCCTTCAGTTCACGCCGCTGCTGGCCGGTCAGCCCGTCCCAGGGAGGTTCAACTGGGTCGGTCTCGCGAACACGAAGTCGGGCCGCATGGAAAAGAACGGGCTCGGGAAGCTCAGGGAAGTACTCTCTCTGTAGCGCATCCAAATCTTGTCCGAACCAGTGAATTTCGCGTTCAAAAACTGCGAGGCCAGCTAACACAAAGTAGCTGGCCTCGCCATGCGTTCCCGATTCGTCTAGATAAAGGATATACACCTAACTATTAATTTGACGCAGTCGACCGGGACGAATCCCAACGGGCCAAACTACAGCGGCCCTGCCGACTAAGGCGACGATATCAGTAACTGATCAAGTTGTCAACCTTTGAGCGTCGCCCTAGCGTCGCTGGAAGCAGGCTTACCTGTCAAGAAGCCCGAGGCGACTGAAGGAATCGCCGTCCGGTTAGCCATGCTTACCTTACGGACAGAATGGCTGTCCTGTTAAGGCACCATTGCACTGACGAAATCACTGACCTCAACATCGGAGGCGCCGCTCGCGCCCAGTTTCCAGCCGTGAGCCTCTGACCTTCTACTTGATCCCCGCCTCTAGCGTTCGTCGAAGCCAATCCTGGCATGGGTCGCATCGCAGAAGGGCTTGTTCTGCGAGGCCCCGCAGCGACAAAGAGTGACACGGTTGCGCGGCTCCCACAGCATTCCCTCTGCGCCGAGAATAGGGATGCCTCCACGCACCCAGAGCGGACCGCCGGGCACGACGGCGATCTCTTGCGGAGTGAAGGGCTCCTCAGGAAACCCGTCGGCGCCGAGGAGGACGAGCCGGCCGGACGGGCAGCGCCAGACCATCTCGCGCATCAGGTCGCGCTTGCCGGCTTCGTCGGACTCCTCGAAGATCGACCACACGCCGGTGGTCCTGGTCTTGCAGAAGCCGGCCTGAACGCACAGGGGTTTGTCGTCGGCCAGGCTCTCGTGTCCTCGCCGCCAGGTTTGAGCGCGTTCGCGGAAGGGACGGCGGCTCGCGGTCTCCGCGCCGTCAAAACGGCAGGCCTCGTGACTGCGGTCGCAGAAGGGCTTGTGCGCGGAGGCGCCGCAGCGACACAGGTCATAGGTTTCCGGCGGCGTGGCCAGCTCGGACAGAGCGTGCCAGGCGATGGGCTCGCCGTTGAACGTGTGTGCCGGCGCCATCTCTTTGAGAGGAATTTGGCCGTAGACTCGGTAGGGACCCCCGGCCTGGATCTCGATCCGTCTTTCGTCGGCCACGGCATTCCTCTCTGAGCTCTGGAGCGGAAGCAGCCGGCTCTGGCGGCCGCCGTTGGGTATCCTGCCGCCCTTCCCCGGCGCCGGGCTGCCGGCCGGGACCTTACTGAAAAAGCTCGCCCACGGAGCGGCCGGTGTGGATGCGTGTGATCGCCTCGCCCAGCAGGGGC
>CAYRCD010000032.1:0-30406 GCA_964422735.1 uncultured Dehalococcoidia bacterium
CCGACTTAGGCCAAGGCCGAGGTCCGGCTCCCCGTTCGCGCCACGACCTCGGTCGCGGCGCTCTTTCTTATGTAGTGCGTAACCGGGCCGCTTCGGCCGCGCACGGGCGTTGTAGCCGCCCGCGACCAGGGGATTGCCATGAGCCTCGAACACCTGAAGCAGACCGACCCGGAGATCTTTAGCCTCGTCCGGGCGGAGGAGCGCTATCAAGCCGACACCGTCCGCCTGATCCCATCCGAGAACTACGCCTCCGCCGCCGTCATGGAAGCGCTCGGGACCGTCTTCGTCAACAAGTACTCCGAGGGCTACCCCGGCAAGAGGTACTACGAGGGCCAGCGCTACTCCGACCAGCTCGAAAACCTGGTAATCGAGCGCGCGAAAGCGCTGTTCCACATGGACCACGCGAACGTCCAGCCCTACTCGGGCTCGCCCGCCAACCTGGCCGTGTACTACGCCCTCCTCGAGCCCGGCGACACGATCATGGGGCTCTCGCTCCCTCATGGGGGGCACCTGACTCACGGCTGGGAGGTCAGCGCGACGTCGCGCTTCTGGCGCTCGGTGCAGTACACCGTGGACCCCGTGACGCACCTGATCGACTACGACAAGATGCGCGAGCTGGCGCGCGCCGAGCGACCCAAGATCATCGTCGCGGGTGCGACAGCCTACCCGCGCATCTTCGACTTCAAGCTCATCGGCGAAATCGCCAAGGAGGCCGGGGCCTACTTCCTCGCCGATATCGCCCACATCGCCGGTCTCATCGTCGCCGGCGCCCATCCCGACCCCTCGCCCTATTGCGACGTGATCACGACCACCACGCACAAGACCCTGCGCGGGCCCCGCGGCGCGATGATCCTCTGCCGCGAGGAGCTCGCCAACCGGATCGACCGGGCCGTATTCCCCGCGCTCCAAGGTGGGCCGCACAACCACACGACGGCGGCGATAGGCGTCGCCCTCAAAGAGGCATCGACGCCGGAGTTCCGGGAGTATGGACATCAGATCGTCCGCAATTCCCGCGCTCTGGCGGCCGGTCTCAAAGAGCGCGGCTTCAACCTCGTTTCCGGTGGGACCGACAATCACCTGGCCGTGATCGACATGACCAGCAAGAAGGTCTGGGGGAAGCCCATGGCCCAGGCGCTCGACCGCGCCGGCATCGTCGCCAACTACAACACCATTCCTTACGACCAGCGGCGCCCGTTCAGCCCCAGCGGCGTCCGGATTGGTACGCCATCAGTTACTTCGCGGGGAATGGGCGAGACAGAAATGGGTCGCATCGCCGCCTGGATCGACGAAGTTTGTGCCAACATCAAGGACGACGACCGGCTCGACAGCATCGCCGGCCAGGTCGCACAGTTCTGCGCTGGCTTCCCCGCGCCGGGTCTTTCCTTCGAGTAGCCGTGGCAAGGTACAAGGCATGAGTCTCGCGGATGAGGCAGTTACCCTGGCGGATTACACGCGCTGGGCCGACGAGCGGGTTCTGGCGCAGGCCTCCGGTATCTCCGCGCTCGATCTCGACCGGGAGCTGCTCCGCGGGCTCCCGAGCCTTCGACAAACGTTCGAGCATATGCTCGGAACCCAGCTGCACTGGTTCGCGCTCTGGACCGGATCGGAGGAGCTGCGACCGGAACTTTCCACGTACGAGTCTCTGCGTGTCGCCTACGCGGCTTCCCATGCTCGTCTCGTCTCTCTCGCAAGGGGACTGACCGACGCCACCTGGGAGCGCCGAGAGCAATGGTGGCGACGCTGGAATTCGCCACGGGAGATGGCACTGGGGCGGACATTCTTGCAGGTTCTGATGCACGGCACCCAGCACCGGTCGGAAATCGCGGCCATGCTGACCGCTCTCAACCAGTCCCCCGGCGACCTGGACTTCTTGAACTACCTCGCGGCAGATCCCAGCGACCCAAAATGATACCCAAAACGGTTGACCCGCCCACCAGGCCGGCCGATAATCACTCATGGAACCTCATATGACTGCGCTGCTCTGCTCAGCGGACTAACGAGGCACTCGACCGGCGAGTGCCTCCGCCATTTCTCCAGGAGGAGCCAGTGAACTCCAGTGTCATCGGCAAGATCGAGAAGGCAAAGCGCTACGCCCAAGAGCGGGAGCGGATCCGCTTTACGTCTCTCAGCATCCGCTTTCACGGCGAGAACGGGGACCACAACGTCGAGCTCGCCGGCGGTCGCTGGCGCTGCACCTGCGATTTCTTTGCCGGCTATGGCGCCTGCGCCCACACGATGGCGATGGAGCGGGTCCTCGAGGGCATGCTCCCCCCCAATGTAGCTTCTTCCCAGCTCCAGCGACTCGAGACCTAGGCCAGCGACGTCCGCTTGTCTTTCAGCCTCCGGCCGGCTATAGTCCGTCGCGAGTCATGCCGAACGTCGATCCCTTAACTGGGCTTCTTACCGGCGATAACCTCGACCGCCGGCTTCAGCGCCTGATGGACCTGGCCGAAGAAGCCGGCATGCCTCTGTCCCTGATCATCTGCGACGTACATCACCTCAAGGACGTCAACGCGCGCTACGGCTGGGCCACGGGCGACCTGCTCGTCCAGGCGGTTGCCCATACGCTGCGGGCCGCAATGGACCCCGCCTTCACCTGCTGGCGCCTCGGCGGCGACGCGTTCCTCGTGGCTCTGCCTACCACGCCCCTGGAGCGGGCACGCCTTCAGGGTGAGCGGTTGCTCAGCGCTATGAGCCAGACGACAATTGAAGGCCCGGATGGAGGCAAGATTACGCCTCTGATGTCGATGGGCATCTCGACCTTCCCCCAGGACGCGCAAACGCCACGCGGCCTCGTCCGCGTGGCCGACCGTCGTATGCACGCCTCCAAGGAGCCCCAGGCCAGCAAATAGGCCGGCCCCTGGCCCTGCGCCGGACGCCCTCTTCTTAAGCGCCGGCCGCGAGCCGCTCGCGGTAATGCTCGACCGTCCGCCTCAAACCTTCGTCGAGGCCAACGCGTGGCGCCCAACCGGTGGCCTTTCTCAGCTTCTCCGAGCTCGAGTAGATCGCCGGCAGGTCGCCGAACCGTTCGCCGCGGTCTTCTATCGGGACCGAGTAACCGACGATGTCAGTGACCTTCTGGACAATGTCGCGGATCTTGGTGCCGGTTTCGGAGCCGACGTTGAAGTAGTTCAGCCCATGCAGGCCGAGGACGGCCGCGTGCGCGGCGCCCAGGTCTTCAACGTAGATAAAGTCCCGGACTTGCTCGCCCTTCCAGTACAGCGGCACCGGCCGCCGAACGAGGACGGCGCGGATGATGTTGGGTACGGCGTGGGTTTCCGGGTCGCAGAGCTCGTTGGGGCCAAAGGGGTTGAAGTAACGCAGGACCCCGCCGTCGAAGCCATAGAGCTGATGATAGGCGGAGACGAACGCCTCCCCCGCCACCTTTGTCGCCGCGTAAGGGTTGGACGCCACACCCACCGGGTCGTCCTCGCGCATGGGCAGGCGCTTGGCGGCGCCGTAGACAGTCGAGGATGACGAGAAGACCACACGGCGGACGCCCGTCTTGCGCATGGCCTCGAGCAGGCGAACCGTGTTCACCACGTTGTTTTCCGCGTAGGCGACCGGCCTCTCGATGGACGGGCCTATGGGAACCAGCGCCGCGAGGTGAACGACGGCGTCGTGGCCCGCCAACACCTCTTCGAGGCGGCTCTGGTTCTTGAGGTCGCCGCGCACGAAGACAGCCGCCCGCGGCACCAGCTCACGGCGGCCGACCGATAGGTTGTCGAAAACGGTCACCTGGTGACCCGCTTCGAGAAGGGCCGCCGCCGTGTGACTGCCGATAAAGCCCGCCCCACCCGTGAGGAAGACGCGCATAAGCCAATCCTACCCGCAAGATCGCCTTGAGTCAGGGTATTCCCCGATCAGCAACTTGCCGCCAGCGCATTAACCTTTGTCTGGCCAGTCGCGTTCTTATCATAGGAGGCCTGGCTGCGCGCCAGGCTAAGGCCTGTCGTGTTAGACGCCGACCGCGGAGAGGTTTATCATTGGCTCGCTTCCCCACAACCGGTAAGAGGATGACGAGACAGATCTCTTCGGCCAACGGCGTCCACGAATGGGAACCGGAGCGCACCACCATCGAGGCCGCGCAAACCGGTGACCTCGACGCTCTCTCTTCTCTGTACGACACCCACGTAAACCAGGTTTACCGATATGCGCTCGCGCGCCTGGGCAACGTCCACGACGCCGAAGACGTTGCCGAAGAAATCTTCCTCAAGATGCTGGGCGGACTGCCGCATTACGAATGGCGCAAAGTCCCCTTTGCCGCCTGGCTCATGCGCATTGCCCGCAACGAGGTCGTCAGCTTCACGCGGCGCAACGGCCGCCGCGCGCAGGACACCGAGTTGCCGGAAGAACTGATCGACAAAAACAACGCCGACCCGGCCGAAGCTACAGAGAGACAGCTCGCGCTCGAGGACCTCCGCAGCGCCGTCGCTCAACTGCCCGAGGCCCAGCGCGAGGTCATTATCTTGCGCTTCGCCTCCGGCCTGTCGGTCGCGGACACGGCCAGAGCGCTCGCCAAGCGCGAGAACAACGTCAAGGTGCTTCAGCACAAGGGGATGCAGCGCCTGCAAATGCTGATGACGCCGAAATATCCGGAATTGGCCCAGAGGCAGCCGTGAGCAAAGAGCGACTCAACGGTCTGCTGAACCAATGCCTCCTGGCTCACGACGCCGGGCTAACGCCTGACGAGTGCCTCTCGGCCTGGCCCGAGCATCGCGCTCAACTCGAACCGCTCCTCCGCCAGGCCCTGCGCCTGCGCATGGCCTTCACGGCCAGCCCGCGGGAGGATTTCCGCGCGGCTCTGCACGAGAAAGTCATGTTTGCCGCGGGGCGCGAGGTCCGCCAGGCTCTGGTGGTCAATCCGGACTCCGCATTCCTGGTGCGGACGCGAAACCGCCTGCGCTACGCGGCGGGCGCGTCGGCGCAGGAGGCCCTGCGGTCCGTTCCTCCACCGAAGCTCGCGTTCTGGACCAATGCGCGACGGCGCCTCCTCGAAGCCGCGTCTTCTCAGACGCGCCGACCCGCCGGACGCCCCATGGCGATGGCCATGCGCAGCGGGCTTTCCGCGGCGGTTGTAGTGCTCGCCCTTGTCGTCGTAGGGCTTGCCTATGCCACTTCCCAGTCGAGGACGCCCTCCGCCAAGGCCGAGCTGGCCTCAATCGAGCAGCAGGTGCAAAAGGTTGAAGACCAGATCGCCGCCGGCGCGCCGGCGCCTGCCGAGACGGTCCTCGACCTCAGCCGGCGTTCGGCCTCACTGGCAGACAAGCAACCGACCGGGCCCCTGGCGGAGAAGCTGACGTCGGTCATCGACCGCCAGCAGGCGATCGTCAGCCAGGCCTCGGCGGCCTCGACCTCGCCGCCTCCAGCCTTGCAGGAAGCCCAGCAGCACCTGCAGCAAGCCGAAGGCCGGCTGGCCGCGGCGCGCGCCCCCGATTCATCGCCGCCTCTCTCCACTCAGCCCACCGCGGCGCCGGCGACCGGCAGCCAACCACTCGCGACCGCCGCCAGCGGCCCAGCTGCGAGCCCGACGCCGGCGGCCACGGCAGTGCCGCTCGCCCCCGGTCAGATCCGCTTCTCGCCCCTCCCCAACGATACGACCTTCGGCCTTTCCTGGATTGAGCTGACCGCGGTGGCGTTCCACGTCGCTATCCCGGCTGGCTGGACGCCGATTGGACTCACGCCCAACGCGCAGGGCGTGGTCACACCTGAGTCTTCGATCGTCCGGATCGACTATCTGCCCGCGGTCATCCTGTTCCTGAATATCTCCAACGGCGAGATTAACGCCCTCGTCGACGGCCAGAACCTCAACCTTCGCGAACGAGGCCCGACCGGACGAAGCATCAGCGTGGCTGAGCTGGTTGCCAGAGCCGCTCCCGTCGCCAGCGAACTCAGTCACGTGCTCGAAAGCTTCGTGTGGACCCTCCCGGTCCCGACGCCCACCACTGCGGCGACGCCTGCGACTACTGCCACCCCCCCGCCGTCGCCGACTCCTTAGGGTCGTTCTCGCAAAGCGCGAGTTTCGGCGTCACTTCCCGTAAAGCCGCCCCCTTCCCTTACCGATAAGTAGATTAGCGGCGCCTCAAGCCGATCCTTCTGCCTGCACGGTGGAAATTCCAGAGCGGAGAAAAAACGCATGGCACAGCTCAGTCCCGTACCCGCCTACGATGACGACAACCTGGAGCAGGACCCGGAGCCCGCGAACAGCTGGACCGGTCTGCTCAACGATGCCGTCAGCCAGTTCGCGTCAAGCATCGCCGAAGCCTCGCGCAGCCTGAGCGCTGCCTCGGCTGGCTTCGCTTCCGAGGCCGGCAAGATGCTCGAAGACGCCGCCGGCCGCGCCGAGCAGGCGGCGGCCGAGGGCCGCGACATGGCCCGCGAAGCGGCGCGCGCCGCCGAGGAGGCGCTCTCAGGGCGTTCGGCTGTCCAGGAGCTGATCTCAGTCGCCCACGATGAGATTAGCCGCGCGGCAGCCGAGGCCGTCGGGCGTATCGCCCTCGAAGCGGGACGTTGGTCGGACGACGTGAAGATGGCGCTGGACAGCTCGGTCGCGGCCGGTCACGACGCCGCGGCGGCAGCGCGAGAAGCCGCGGCGGATGCCCGTCGCGCCGACGACGAAACCGTTCGCGGCCCCGAATCGTCCCATGCCCCCGAAGCCGGAATCGCGCGCGAGGTCCTCGACCGGCTCGAGGCCGACTACAAGCTCCTGAGTGAGCTGGTGAGCCACCTGCACGAACGCATCTCGGGCTTGAGCGCTGCGGAGCCCGTGCCCGTGCCTGCCGCTCCCACGTGGGAGGCCGGGCCGGACGCAACCACAGCCGAACCCCAAGCCCCATCGGAGGAGATGGCCTGGCAGCCTCCAGCGGTCGCACCCGAGGCGCCTGCGCCCGCCTACCCGGTGGAGCATGCCAGCGACCTTAGGAACGAGCCGGCCCCCGCCCCACCGATCGAGGAGTCCGAATCGAACGCTTGGGCTTCGTCCGAAGCTCCGGCCGGGGAAGTCAACGAGGCCTACTGGGGCTCCTCAGTGCTTCCAGCGCACGAACCACACCCGACGATTGATAACCCGGCGGGAATGAACGCCGAAATGCCCGCGGACCCCTGGCGCCAGGATGAGGGCGTTACCGCCCACGGCTACGAAGAGCACGAGTCAGCCCACCATTCTGAAGAGCCGCACATGAGCGCGACCGAACCATCCGCAGAGGGCGTACCGCCGGAGCCTGGGAGCGACATGGCGTCCGGTTCCCAGACCTCGAATTACGGTCACGGCGTCGCCACCGCGACTTCGGCGCCGGTGCCATCAGCCGCGGGGATGCTCCTCGATGGCAAGATCGTGCTTAACGTTGAGCCTGTGCCGGACTTCGACCGTCTTCTCAGCCTCGACGCGGCTCTGAGCCGGCTGGGCTCCGTGCGCAACGTCACCCTGGCCGACTACGCCAGGGACGAGGTTACCTTCAACCTCGAGATGCGCGCCGCGGTAGATGTCGAGAGCTTCACCCGTGAGCTGTCTCAGACTACCGGTCAGGCCTTCGAGGTTAAGGCAGCCTCGACCGACAATCTTCAGCTCAGGTTCAGCGGCACCTAATGTCGCTCCTTTCCGCCGTCATGTCGCAGAAGCAACGGGTATCGCTGTACCTGGCGATAACCGCGCTCCTGGCGATCGCGGCGGCGGTTTCAGCCATTTCGGCCCGTGACCCCGAGGCGAGGTGGCTACGCGTCGGGATGATCCTCATGACCGTCGGCGCGGCCATGTGGTTGCCCCGGCTCGCCCTCCTGCCCGCAACCGCTCTGATCTGGCTGCTGCCGACGATGGCCCGCAGCCAGATCGCCGGCGACCCGGCGTTCACACAGCAGTCGCTCATGGAAGCCGGCGGGCTCCTCCTTCTTTCGATCGCCGCTCACCTGTCCCGAATGAGCATGCACAAACTGGAAGCCGAGACCGGCGACACCGATCCTGAGACCGGGGTCCTACGCGAACGGCTGCTCAAGGATGCCGTCGAGCGCGAAATCGCCCGCTCGCGCCGGTTCGGGCGGGAGTTTGCCTTGATGATGGTCGGCGTAGATCCCCGGCGCCTGCGTTTCGACTATCGCGACGATGAGCAATGGCTGCCGGCGTTTCAGGCCACGGCGGCACTCCTCAGCAATACGCGCACGAACATCGACCACGTGTTTCGCTACGGCGACCGCTTCTTCGCCCTGCTCCTGCCCGAAACCGGAGCGGAGGAAGTCACAGGTCTGATCCGGCGCCTGAACCGGCTCGCCAAGTCGAGCGACCCCGCGGAAGGTGAGCCCGGCGGCCCCCTGCCGATCCACGTAGGCGTGACCTTCTTCCCGCAGTGCGCCACCCGTTACGAGGACCTCCTGCGCCGAGCAGAAGTAGCCATGCGCCTGGCCGAGAAAAGCCCAACTCGCGTCCAGCTGGACGGAGCGGAGGCGCCGGAGATGCCGGCCCCGCAAACACTGCGCCGCGTCGAGCCCGACGAGGCACTTTCCGGCCGCTGGCTCGGCGCCGAAGCACCGGCGGAAGAGGAGCCGGCAGCCTGGCCGGCGGTCGCTCCCACGCGCGCGGAGGCCCCCCTATGGATGGCGCAGAGCGCCGGTTGGGACTCGGGCTCCCCATCGGCGCCAGCCGATGATCCACCGCTGGAGGCAGCAGTCTCCGGCCTGTTACGGCACCTCGATGAGACACTGGCCCTGATCAGGTCCCTGAAGGGCGATGCTGTCGAGGGCTAGCGCCGAACTGCCTGGCCGCCGTTCTGGTTTCACGGCCAGGCGTGAGTGGCTGCGGCTTACTTCTCTTGTGACCGAATGAGCAGCACCGGCACGCCCGAATGGCGAAGCACCGCGTCGGCGACGCTGCCGAACACCAGGCGACCAAGCCCGCCGCGGCCATGGGTCGACATCGCGATCAGGCCAGCCCCGCGTTCGGTTGCCAGATTGAGGATCACGTCGCTCGCTGAGCCGTCGCCGATGAAGCTCTCAACGTCGACGCCCTCGCTCTTCAGCCGGCTCCCGACCTGACTCAAGTAGCGCTTGGCCGCTTCTTTCTCGCCGGCGATCGCCTGCTCCAGCGCCGTTATGTTCGCCGCGGCGGCCGCGGGCGATTCGAGCACGTCGGGAGGCGCCACCAGACGCTGGGCCAGCGTCTCGACCGCCTGGACCAGAAGAACCTTCGACCCCAACTTGCGCGCCAGGTCGCTGACCCCTGGCAGCACCGCTTCCGCCAACTGCGAACCGTCCAGGGGTACGACGATCGTTTCGAACATGTCGGCTCCTTCAGGCCTTGGTCGGGAGCTCGACCTCGGCCACGCCCTGCGTCGGGCGGTCGCCGCGCGGGTCCTCGATAAAAACGTCCAGCTGGACGATGGTCCGGGCGCCGTCCTCGCGCTTGTCCGTAACCAGGCCGAGGCACTTCAGCTCCTCGCCCTGCTGCGTTGGCCGGCGGAAGTTGACGTCCAGGCTCCGCAGGCGGCCTGCCATACCGGCCCAGTCCGTGAGGAGCTGGGCCAGGAACGCCTGGCTCAACGGCCCGGGGACGATGGGGCCGGAAAGGCCGTCGCGGCCCGCGGCTTCGGCGTCGGTGAACCGGCTCATGCCGCCGCCGGCGCCGCCGCCCATTCCCCGGCCGGAGACCAGGTAGGCCTGCACCAGGGCGAGGTCAGGATGCTTGAGCAGCGGCCCGATCTCGTCGCCGGGCTCGACATCCTCCCCGTAGCACTGCTCGCTCATCGCTCGATGTTCCTAAAGACCATCGAGGCATCGACGACCGCGACCGTCTCGTCGCGCTGGTTGCGGTAGGTCGTGCGGCGAACGAGGAAGACCATGCGGCCCGTGCGTCCGGTCTTCTCGTAGATCTCGTGCACCTTCGTCTTCGCGGTTATCGTGTCGCCGGGCCGCATCGGCTCCAGGAACTCGCAGTGCTGGCCGGCATTGAAGGTGCTATTGCCGTATCGCAGCTTGGGGTCGAGGCCCTGGCCGACGCGGACGGCGCTGTAGAAGGAAGGCGGCGCGATCAGGCCTCGATGCGGGCCCTGCTGCGCCGCTTCTTCGTCCACATACAGCGGATTGGTCTCGCCAACCGCGGCGCAGAAGGCAAGAATATGCTCCTTGTCGACCGTGAACTGCCCGGTTTCGACCTCAACGCCGACCACGCTGGCGTCGTAAGTTGGCTCGCTGTCCTGGGTCATGCTGTCTCCTTGGCAGAGCGGCGAACGCTAACTGGTAGTTCGCGACTTCGTTGACGCAACAATCATCGTGATGGCGTTAGATGTCGCCCGGCGACATTTTTCGCGGGCCGACAGGTGCAGTTTACTTGAGTTACGGGATTCCGGTCGCGGCTGCGTTTCTATCGCCCCTTCGACGCGCAGTGGCCCTTCAGCGGGGGCAACTGCAAGCTGTCTCCAGGATCGCGAGCTCCTTCTCGAGGGGCGTCAGCCGCGCCGCGTCGAAGTCGATCGAAACCGAGCTGTGAGCCTGTGCCTCAGTCAGGACGGTCCTGACGTAGCCGAGGATGTCGCGCGCGGAGAGCGCGAACTGCGGCATTTCGGTGGTTCGGTATCCTGCTATCAGGACGGTCACCGCGTCAGCGCCTGCGTCGAGCCGGGTTGCGATGGGGAGCGACGAGTCCAGCAGCGCCTCGATCTTTAAGGAACTGTAAGAGAAGTCGGCGGGGACTAACTGGCCTTCGCCGGCGAGCCGGAAATTGCCATCAATCGCCTGTGCCCTGATTTCCTGGGCTCTCGTTTGGTACAGCGAACGAAGACCGGACAGAGTCGCCCGCGCTACTTCACTGGTGACCGGCCTGGACGCTGACGTGGCGCTTTCATCTGCCGGAACTGGCTGGGTTCCTCCGGCTCCGCCGCAGGCTGCCACCAGCAGCGCGCAGAAAACGGCCAGGAGACCGATTTCATGCCGGGAGATCGACCGCATTGCCTCCGCCTATGGGTTGCAGGGCCGCCCGCCAGTCTAGCACCGGCCGGCAGAGTGTCAATTGCCGTTCGTCCGAGCTGCCTCTGCGAGCTGGTTAATCCTCGCTTATTCCTGCCCAAAGCTCACAAATCGCCGTTGGGCTGGGTGCATCGAAGCAGTGCATACATGTAGCTGCTTGATGTATTGACAGGCTTCGTACCTGGCAGTAACCTCGCGACATCCAAGTCGGGAGCGGACAGGGGAAAGCGCACCTCGGTTCGCGCGCGTTTTGCGCGGTGTAACGGGCTAGGGTCAAAGGTGGGCGAGCGGTGAAGCAAATGGGAAATGACTCCTACTGGGCACGATACGCGAAAAGCCATTCGCGGCGTTCCTTCTTGAGGGCGGGTGGCCTGGCAGCCGCCGGCCTCGCCGGGGCCAGCCTCCTGGGCTGTGGCGGCAGTGGCGATGGCGGAGGCAGCGGGTCACTCGGCGGGAAGACGGTAACAGAGACGGGAGCGGTCCTCAAGCCCGGGGTCTACGAGGGCGTAATACCGGCCAGCGAGGAAGAGGCGAACTGGCGCACCGGCGGCAAGCGCGGTGGCGTCTGGAATTACCTGAGCCTGGACCCGCCGCACCTCGACATGGCAACCTCGTTGTCCTGTACGGTCTACAACGTCAACGACATGGTCTACAACAAGCTCGTCCGCGGGAAGATGCCGCCGGACGGCGACTCGTTCAAGCTCGATCTCGAGCCGGACCTGGCTGAGTCGTGGGAATCGAAGCCGGATGGCACCGAGGTCGTATTCCGCCTCCGGAAGGGGGTCCAATTCCAGAACGTGGCGCCGACGATGGGTCGAGAGTTCACTTCGGAGGACGCCAAGCTCACATTCGAACGCTACAAATCTGCCGGTGTGCAGAAGGACGCCTTCGAGTTTGTCACCAGGGTCGAGGCGCCGGATAAGTACACCCTGAAAGTGGTTTTGAGCAAGCCCTTCGCGGGATTCGTCGGCAGCATCGCGTCGTACTCCTTCATCTGGCCGAAGGAACTGGCGATCGACGACGCCGAGCGTCGCAAGACGGCTGTGGGCACCGGCGCCTTCGTCCTCGACAAGTGGACGCCGAAAGAAGGCGCCCAGTACAGCCGCAACCCCAACTACTTCGAAAAGGGCCTCCCCTTCCTCGACAAGGCGAACATGTTCGTCATCCCCGACGACGCCGCCGCGCTGGCCGCTTACCGCTCCAAGCAGATTGACGTTCCTCCGGGCGGCGCGGTCACCACGAAGCTCCAGCGCGAAGATGTCCTGAAAAGCGACCCCGACACGGTGATCCAGATTCTGCCCACCAGCCGCGGCGGCAACGTCAATGGGCTCCAATTCCGGCTCGACCAGGCGCCCTGGAAGGATGAGCGCGTGCGCCGCGCCCTCTCGATGGCCATCGACCGCAAGGCGTTTACGGACAACCAGTACGACGGCCTCGGAGGGGGTTTCTCCGGCCCGGCGATACCCTGGAGCTTCGTCTTCGACAAGGTGCCTACTGTTGCCGACCAGGGTCCGTGGTACCAGTTCAATCCAGCTGAGGCGAAAAAGCTCTTGAACGCCGCCCTACCCGGCGGCCTCAAAGCGAAGTTTGTTTCCTGGTATCAGCGCAACACGTTCCAGCTCATTCAGCAGATGTGGAAGGAAAATCTGGGGGTGGAAGTCGACGCCCGCCAGGTCGACAACCCGACTCACATTACGATCCTCACCGGGCGCAATTATGAGGACATGGTCGGAATTGTCTGGGGCCCGCCGAGCTACGAGCTAGACGGCTGGGTCTATCCCTATTACTACTCGAAGGGCGGTTTGAACTACAACTTTGTCGACGACCCGGCCCTCGACCAGCTGCTGGACCGGCAGAGGGCAGAACTGGACAACGAGAGGCGAAAGCAGCTGTTCAAGCAGCTCTGGACCCACCTGCACGACAAGATGTACGAGATCTGGTGGCCGCAGAACTACACGATCTATGGGTGGCGCTCCTCCGTCCGCAATTTCCGCTTGCACGGCATCATGGGGACCGCCGCCTGCTACTCGACCGGTAACGCAGCTCGGCGTGTCTGGATCGATAAGACACCGACTTAGGCAGCGTTTGCGGATGCTCCTGCGCATCGCGAGGCTGGGGTAAGGCATGCAAACTTATATCTTGCGGCGACTGTTCCTGGCGATACCGGTCCTGCTCCTGGTTTCGGTCGGCGTGTTCTCGCTGATCCGACTCGTGCCCGGCGACGCGCTCATCGCCCAGATAGGCGAGACGGGGGTTTACAAAGAAGAGGACCTGCGGCAGATTCGGCACCAGCTTGGTCTTGATAGACCCTTCGTCACCCAATACGCCAGCTGGATCGGCAACGGCGTGCGCTGGAACTGGGGCGAGTCATACTGGCTACATCGCCCTCCCCCCGTTGCGCTTAAACAAGCGCTCCCTGTGACGATCGAGTTGACTGTCCTGGCGCTGCTGGTATCTCTGGTGGTCGCCTTCCCTGTCGGCATTTTGTCGGCAGTCAAGCAGGACACCAAGGTCGACTACGCGGGTCGCCTCTTCGCCATTTCAGGGTTGTCGTTGCCCAGCTTCTTCGTCGGCACGATGCTGCTGATCTTTCTCGGACTGTATTTACCTTCCTGGGTACCCAAGATCCGGACAATCAGCTTCTTTGACAACCCGCTTGCGAACCTGAAGCAATTCATCTTCCCGGCGTTGATCCTGGGCCTGGCGCTCTCGGCCACCAATATGAGGATGATCCGCTCTTCGATGCTTGAGGTGCTGCGAGACGACTACATCCGGACCGCGCGCGCAAAGGGGTTGCGCGAGCAAACAGTGATATACCGCCATGCGCTCAAGAACGCTGTCGTGCCCGTGATCACGATCCTCGGTAACCAGCTGCACAACCTGATCGGCGGTGCGGTCGTCGTAGAGGTCATCTTCAACATGCGAGGCGTGGGGCGCCTCACGCTCGACGCTATCCTTCAGCGCGACTACCCGGTCCTGCAGTTCAATGTCCTCTTCATCGCGCTTGTGACCGTGATGCTCAATCTGATCATCGACTTAACCTACGGGTGGTTGGACCCGCGAATCCGGTACGCGTAGTACAAGGAAGACGGCCGAACATGGCAATTTCAGTCGAACGCGCAGCACCGTTTGCACCGATTGTCCTGCGCGAGCCTAGCCCCGGCTTCGTCAAGGTGGCTCTCAACTTCGCTCGGCACAAGCCGCTCGGGGCCGCGGGCGCTGTCATGATCGTGCTACTGGTGGTTACCGCGCTCTTTGCACCTCAGATCGCGCCGCACGACCCGGACAAGCCCTTCTACAGTGAAAAGCTGCAAACTCCGACGAGCAAACACATATTTGGCACGGACAATTTCGGTCGTGACGTCTTTAGCCGAGTCGTGTACGGCTCGCGTGTATCTCTCCTCGTTGGCTTCATGAGCGTGGGATTGGGCACCCTTGGTGGTAGCATCGTCGGACTGGTATCGGGATTCAAGGGAGGCAAGCTCGACCTGATTATCCAGAGAGTGGTGGACGCGGTAATGGCCTTCCCGGGCTTGATTCTCGCGCTCGCGATCGTCGCCGTACTTGGCCCCAGTCTGATCAACGCATTTCTGGCCATCGTAGTCGTGCTTGCTCCCGGAGCGTCACGCGTCGTGCGAGGCGCTGTGCTATCGGTAAAGGGTCTCACCTACATGGAGGCGGCCAAGGCCCAGGGATGCTCCGATTTTCGCCTTCTCTGGCGCCACGTCGTGCCTAACGTGATGGCGCCGATCATCGTTATTGGGTCGGTGACTCTCGGTAACGCTATCCTGATCGAAGCGGCCTTGAGCTTCCTGGGGCTGGGTGTGCAACCCCCAACGGCCTCTTGGGGCAATATGCTCAGCGGCTCATCCCGCCCCTTCTTCGAGCACCGGCCAACGCTCGCCCTGTTCCCGGGTCTGGCGATAAGTCTGGCGATCTTCGGCTTCAACCTCTTCGGCGACGCCATGAGAGACGTGCTCGACCCGCGCCTTCGCGGCAGCCGGTAAGCCCCCCCGCGCTGACCTGGCATCGCGCAGTTGGTGAAGACTCAGGCTTATCCTGCGCGATAGTGGCGCGGGAATTCTGCGTGCCCGGGGAGGCCGGCGCGCTCCTTCATTCCACCGGCTTCTGCGTGTCTTCGATACCTGCCGGAAAGTAGTCGCCCGCTCTCAGCTCTTCGACCAGCTCGGCAATGTTGCGCAGGGGGCGGCGGAAAGCCGTGAGGCAGCGGCCGATAGCGCTCACGTAGTGGGCGTCGCTGCCTCCGACCTGGTAGAAGCCGTGGCGCTCGGCGAGCTGTGCCGCGCGGCCGTTCTCCTCGGCGCTGCTACCCCCGTTCAAGGCTTCGATGGCCTCGACGTGACCGGGGTTGATGCCCGCGGAGAGATGGTCCCACAAACCGATACGCGGCCTGCCGGCATGGGCGGCGACCGCGAACCCGCCGAAGTCTTTCGCAGCCCGGAATAACTCCACCGAGGCCAGGTCGACGCGGCTGAAGTCGAATTCGCGCGCCAGGCGATCGTCCAGCCCGTAGACGAGGACGTGGCCGATATCGGTCTCGAGCTCGGCGCCCTTGAGGACGACGACACCATAGTCGTCGGCGAGGGCACTATAGTCAGGCGCGGGATCGAACCTGCGGTGCTCGGTGAGAACGAAGCCATCCACCTGGAAGCCCCGCTTGCGCCTGCCGACGATCCACTTCAAATAGCCCTCGACCGTGCCGCCGGCGTCGTCGGAAGCATCGGTCGAGTGCGAGTGCAGGTCCAGGTAGAAGCGGCCTTCCAAGAGTCCGCCCGCGATTCTAGCACGAAGGTGCTCGCCGGCTGCGTCGCCGTCGCCGAAGGCGAGGTGTAAGATCGGCGCGCAGGAACAGCTGGCCCTTACGGCCCCTCTCCCCGCCCCGGAGGCATCGCGTGGCGCACCAGGCCAAATCGGCGATCGTCGGCCTCGGCATCACCGCCATGGGCAAAGTCTTTGGGCGCTCGGCCACGAGCCTGGCCCTGGAAGCGATCCAGCTCGCGCTCGACGATGCCGGCCTGCGCAGAGACCAGCTCGACGGCCTGCTGATCAACGCCGGCATCGCCAACGGTATCAGCCTCGGCCTCCAGAACGCCGGCGGCTTCCGCAACCTCCGCCTTCTCAACCACATGAACGCCGCCGGTTCGACCGCCTGCCAGATGGTCCAGTACGCGACGATGGCCGTGCAGAACGAGATGGCGAGCTACGTGGCCTGCGTGTTCGCCGACGTGCCCCTTTCGGCCCCCGGCGCTTCCTCCGGCGCCGCCTACGGCGGCGCGGCCAGGAGCGCGAGCGCCGCCCGGCCCAGCGCTCCCCCGGGCTTCGCCGGGCTCAACGTCCACCACGGCTACTTCGGCGTGAACATCGCCTACGCCATGGCCGCGCGCCGCCACATGACCGAGTTCGGCACCACCAGCGAGCAGCTCGGCGCCATCGCCGTCGCCGAGCGGGCCTGGGCCGTTAACAACCAGCGCGCCCAGATGCGCACGCCGATCACGATCGAAGACCACCAGGCCTCCCGCTACATCGTCGACCCGCTGCGTCTCCTCGATTGCTGCCTGGTCTCGAACGGAGCCGTCGCCGTTATCGTCACCTCGGTGGACAGGGCGAAGGACCTCAAATCGCCGCCCGCTTACGTCCTCGCCATGGCCCAGGGCCACCCCGGCGACTCTCGCAGCGCCGGCGACCCCCACGACGTCGTGACCGGCGCCGCCATCGCCCGCGAGACCCTCTTCGGCCCGCTTGGCATCACCGCCCGGGACATCGACATCTGCGAGCTGTACGACTGCTACACCTACACGGTTCTCGTAACACTGGAGGACTACGGCTTCTGTGCAAAGGGTGAGGGCGGCGCATTCGTCGAAGACGGCAAGCTCGGCCCCGGCGGGGCCCTGCCCACGAACACCGGCGGCGGCGAGCTCAGCGCCTATTACATGTGGGGCATGACGCCGGTCTCAGAAGCCGTGATCCAGGCGCGTGGCTCCGGCGGAGACCGCCAGATCGCCCACAACGACCTCGTCCTCGTCACCGGCAACGGCGGCTTTCTCGACTACCACGCCTCGCTGGTCCTGAGCCCGAGGGCGAGCTAGTGCCATTACGACTAGTCTTGCGCGTGGATGGCCGAGGGGCGGCGGGGCGAGCGCCTCGTTTCATCCCGAAGGCCGGACTTGGCAGTCCGGCCGTGCGCCGTCGTCTTTACGTCACGCCGGTGCGCGTCCGTCGGGCCAGCCAGGCTGGAAGCCTGGCCTTCTGAAACTAATTAATCATCAGCTTTCATCTCGCCGGTGAGTTTTGAAAATGACGACCAGCGCTAGACCCGTCCCGGTCCCCGAGGAACGCTCCGCGCCGTTCTTCGCCGCGGCGAAGGAGGGGAGGCTCCTGATCAAGAAGTGCCGGCGCTGTCGCCGTCACCTGGCGCCCCAACGCGAGACCTGCGACAGCTGCGGCGGTGAGGACCTCGAATGGGCGCCAGCCTCCGGGAAAGGAACCCTGCATAGCTTCGTAATCATGCACCAGTTGCTCCACCCGGCCTTCAAGGACGAGATCCCGTACAACGTGATCGTCGTGGAGCTGGAAGAAGGGCCGCGCCTGACCAGCAACCTGCTCGGCACTCGAAACCAGGAGATCAAGGTCGGCATCCGCATCGAAGCCGTTTTCGAGGACCTGGGCGGAGTAACCGTCCCGAAATTCAGAAGCATCTAGAGCCCTCGTACCCGCACCCAAACGGTTTGACAAAGCGTAAGCATGGGCTAACATCGTGAAACCTCCGGGCGGTTCGGCCCGGGACAACCAGGAAAGGAAGGTTCTATGGTTCGTGCGCAGGACATTCTTCTTCAGAGCCTCGGCGGCTCCCACCGCATCCTCGATCAGCAGATGGCGGACGTATCCGCCGACGTCGCCACCAAGATGTCACCCGGGTCCACCATCTACTCAATCGGCGCGATCTACGCGCACACAATCTTCGGCGAGGACAACATCGTTCACGGCATGCTCCAGGGCAAGCCGCCGCTGTGGGCCAGCGCCGGCTGGGAGGCGAAGACCGGCGTCCAGCTGCCTCACAGTTCCCGACAGGACACCGAGTGGGCGAGCGTCAAGGTCGACCCGGCGAAGCTCAAGGACTACGCCGCCGCCGTGAAGGGCGCCACCAGCGCCTACATCGCCGGGCTCACAGACGCCGAGATGGAGCGCAAGGTCCAGGCCGGTCCCTCCGGCGAGCAAACTGTCGCCTTCGTTCTCACCAACATTCTCGCCTGGCACGTCACCGAACACAGCGGCGAGATCGCCGCGCTCAAGGGCGTCCAGGGCCTCAAGGGCCTGCCGTTCTAGCTATCAGCCGATAGCCGACAGCCGACAGCTCTCCCCCGGTTGGCATTAAGCGGCGAGCCCCGCTAGAATCAGGAATTGCCAGTCCCAGTTGACTTATCGAGGAGAGCAATGGCGGCAACCGTGGGCAAGAGGTACATATCTCCCGCTGGCGCAGAGGTCATCGTCACCAAGGGCGGCGGCGGCATGCTCAGCGATGGAGAAGTGGCGCTCTTCCTGAAGGAAGAGGCGCCCGCCGACCTGAAGGACGGCTCCGGCAGGACCGAACCGCTCGTCCAGCTCGGCAAGCGCTACAAGTCCGCCGACAGCGAGGTCGAGCTTCTCGTAATCAAGCCCGGCGTCTGCGACCTGCGCTACAACGGCGCCGCCATGGAGCTCCTGCAGCCCAAGGTGCTGCCTTCGGCCGATTGAGGGCGCGCCCGCCGTAGTCCGCCCGGCCCGGGCGGCTCCTCGCCGCGTCGGGCACCGGCCCCTGTTCCCTCAGTAGTATCTCAGCTCGACGGCGCGACCTATGTTATAGAGGACTACCGAGGTCACGCCCACCAAAAGCGCCTTCACGCACCTCTCTCTGCCGAAAGCTGCCCCCGCCTGGGATGCCAATAGAACGAGCAGGGGGAGCAGGCCGACAAAATACCTTCCTTGTAATCCCTGGACTATCTTGCCGGCCACCGGCGTCGCCACGGCGTAGAGCGAGAAGAAGATCGATGCCGCTGTCAAAGCTATGGTGGCGAAGAGAACGAGTATCCGAGTAGTAGAAAGAAAGCGTTCGTCTCTAATCGCCGTATGATAGAACACAATGCCCGCGCTGAACACGGCCACGTAATACGGGAGATAACCCAGCGCGACATTGCGCCAGCCAAATACGCCTATTGCTTCTCGGAGTAGACCCTCTCCACTCATGCGAAGCGTCTCGTAGCAGGCGGCGAGAAAGCTAATGGGATACCTGAGCACGGTCTCCGCCTGCCTGGTCGGGTCTATCCCTGATCCCGGCAGTCCGATCTCGTTGGCCTGCGAGATGTACGTCGCATCCAAGTAGGCCGTCGTAAGAACGGTTGTGGCAAGGAAGGCCACGGCGATCTGCAGGTATCGAGACCGGCTCTCCGAGACCTTGCCGGGCTCGATGACAAAGAAGAGCAGGAGCAGCGGATAGTACGCGAACGACCGGACCTGGACATTCCACCATAGCAGGCCCATGAAAAGCAGCAGCTCAAGAGCCCCGATCCGGCGCTCCTCTACGATGAACTTTGCCAGGTACGCCATGATCAGCGGGAAAAGCGACAGCTGGACGGCGTCATAACTGATAGCGCTGACCTGGTTCAACACGGTCGGCAACGCCCCGTAAAAATAGATCGAAAGCGCGTAGCGCTCGGGGACAATCCGCAGCGCAAGGACAAGCGCGGTCACAAAGAACGCTGCGCCGAACGCTCTGCCCAGGTAGAAGCTGACCAGGGGGTTCTCGAACGGCTTGCCCAGCAGGACGCCCACGGCATTCGGCAGGTAGCCCGGCACCGGCAGATTGCAGAATTGGGCGATGCGCGCGGTCTCGCCATACTTCGGATCAGAAAAGTCTGCCTTGAGCCATTCCAGCCGGAACTTGGCGCCGTGAAACGCGACATCTGACAGGTGCGTGACGTTGGGTAAGTCGGAGTATTTGCGCTTCATGGCGAAGTAATACCTTCCGTCCGACGCCTTCTGGCAGAACACGTCGAGGTTGGTGATCGAGACCGCCCTGACGAAATGAGCCGGCTCGTCGTTCTTCTGAAACGGCGGCACGAGGACAGCGAAGATAACCAGCGCGCCGACAAGATAGATGAAGAAAAGGGCCTGGTAATAGCGTGGCGGCCATGAGGCGGGCTTAAGCCGTCGCATCATCCGCGGCAGATCTCAGCGCCAACCGTTCACAGACCAGTGACACGCCCCAAGCTTTTGGCCGGGGCCCTCCACAGCGGCCGCAAGCCCGCCACTCCGAGCAGCGCGAACGTCGCCAGCCCCCACAGCAACAGCGGCCGCACGGTAGCGTCGCGGTCGCTCAGCGACCAGGAGACCTCGCCCGCAACGAACATCGACACCATCAGGATGCCGGCGCCCAGGTCGGTCGAGAGCGCCCCCAGCCGCGCCGACCGGCGCACGAGCAGGATGACCGCGAAACCCGGTCCCCAGTCATACAGAAGGCTGTGCGGGTTCGCCAGCAACGAACCGCAGACCGCCACCGCCGCCGCGGCCTCCAGGCCCGCGCCCCGCTCGACGAAATGGCAGAGCGCGACCAGCGCCAGCAGGCCCAGCGCCAGCGCCACGCGGGCCTCGGGGCCGTTGATCCGGACCCGGCCGAAGATCCCCTGGTTGAAACGGTTGGAGGCGAAGTACTCCTGCAGAGGCCGCGTCGCCAGGGTCTCTATCCAACCCCTGAGCGGGTCGATGCCCAGCCACAGGAACGGGACCAGCGCCACCAGCCCCGCGACCAGGCAGAATGCCGCGATCACCCGCGGCTTCTCCGAGAGGACCATGATCGCCGGCCCGATCGCGATCGTCGGCTTGAAGATCGTCAGCCCCAGCAAGGCGGCGCCCAGGGCCCGGTTGCGCAGAAACAGGACGATGCCGCAGCCCAGGAGCGCCGCTGCGTAGGCGCCCGTCTGGCCCAGGCGCGCGTTCAGGAGCAGCGGTTGCCAGGTGATCACCGCCGCGAAGGCCGCCGCGCGCCAGGGCCAGCTCGCGAAGGCGCTCGCCGTCCCCAGCGCCAGGGCGAGCATGGAGATCGCTATGATCACCCTGCTGATGTCCCAGGCCGTCTTCCCGTCGACCTCCTTCAACGGCGCCGACGCCAGCGCGAACGCCGGCGCGTAGGCGTAGGCGCCGGGGAAGAAATATCCGTATTGCCGCCGCCAGTTTGCCGGCTGCTGACTGCGGTCGTACAGCGCTCCCGGACGGTCGCCGGTGATCACCCGCCCGGCGTTGATCAGGTAATCGAGGTCCAGAGGATATCCCTGCCGGCCGCTATAGGCGTCGAGCACGTGAGGCACGCCGCGCGCGAGGAGGACCGCCGCCAGCAGGAGCGGCAGGATGATCTGGGCGCGTGACGTCAGCGCTCGCGAGCGGTTAATCATGGCCCTTCCACCTGGAGACGCCATTGTCACGCATCAGAAGTCGAGCTCGCACGCCTCTAGGACTACCTTGCGAACGTCCGCGTCACGGTTCCAGGCCACTCTGCAGATTCGAAAGTCTCCAACACGCATCTACGAAGAGGACGTTAGAAAGACGGCTTGATCCCTTCTTCCTCGCCGGGAAGAGGGGGAAGACAGCTTGATCCCCTCTCCCCGGCGGGGGAGAGGGGGAAGACAGCTTGATCCCCTCTCCCCCGCCGGGGAGAGGGTTAGGGAGAGGGGTCTGCCAGCGCCTCCAAGATGACGTTGAGCACAGCGTCAGTCTCAAGCATCGTCTCCAGGTTGTAGAAGCGCAGCACCCTCAAACCATATCTCTCCAGGTAGCGAGTCCGCTGCGCATCCTGCGATACGGTCTTGGTCTCGAGGTGCTGCCCGCCATCTACCTCGACAACCAACCGCGCCTTGGCGCAATAGAAGTCGAGAATGTACGGACCGAACGGATGCTGTCGACGGAACTTAAAGCCCGCAAGCCCATGCCGGCGCAGGTTGTACCAGAGCCGCGCCTCAGCGTCCGTTGAGGCGCGTCGCAAGCTTCGAGCGTTCGCTTTCGTGTGCTCCGCCCTCTCCGATCCCCTCTCCCTCCCGCGGGAGAGGGGATCTGCACAGCTACCAACAGGTTGCCGAACCTCCGCCCTGTAGGCGTAACTCCAGACTCAAGAATCGTAACGCTCATTTACGGAACAGAGTACTAGCGCGCTTGATCGCCCCGAGCCACACGTCTTTCATTCCCTCCGATGCTCACGACGCCGGCTGCTCCAGCTCGCCTCGCGGGTCGCCTTCAGCTACCACCTCCGCCGGTGCGACCGCGACCGGCGCCGCCTTCCCGCGGCGCTTCAGCCAGCGGTCGAGCTCAGGCTCGTAGGCAAGATAGGCCAGCAGGGCCAGGGCCGCGGGCGTCGCCACGAACACGGCCGACGCCAGGAGCGGCCGGTCCACCATCTGCCAGGTGCTCACGTTCACGCAGAAGTGGACGGCGACGAGCAGCGAGACCAGGCGGATCGAGGGCCGCTCCAGCGCCAGGGCCAGTCCCGCCGGCAGGACGAGCACCCAGTCGTACCAGAGCATATGCGGCAGCGCGAGCAGCGTCGCCAGCGTCGTCGCCAACCAGCCCGTCCTCAGGTCGTTGCGCGCCCAGACCTTGACCATCAGAAGGACCGTGAGCAGGTAGAAGGGAAACACGATCGCCGGCTTGGGGTCCACCCGGAACAGCCGCGCGATGAAACCGTTCCAGTTGAACATGAAGGCGGCGCCGCCGCTGATGCCCCCCTTGAGCGTGAACGAGTCCTCCCGGGTAGCGGAAAGCAGGATGCGATAGTCGTCGAGCGAATGCAGGCCGAGCAGCAGAAAAGGCAGGAGTACGAAGCCGGCCAGTCCCAGTCCCGCCGCGGCCAGAGCCCTTCTCTGGCCCTGCCAGGCCAGGAAGCCCAGGGGCGCCAGGGCGATCGAGGGCTTCAGGGCCAGAAACGCGACCAGCAGCCCCGCCCGGGCGTCGCGTTTGGTCTCCAGGCAGACCAGCGCCAGACCGGCAACGAGCGCGAAGAGGACCGAGATGTGGCCGTAGCGCATCGTCTCGTACAGCGGCCAGAACGAGGCGATCGCCAGGGACGACAAAACGACGGTCATCATGCCGCGCCGCCAGTAGAAGACGAGGGGCAGGAGACCGGCCGAGAGCGCGGCGATGATGAAGATCAACCCCCGCCGCGCCTCGGGAAGCGCCAATACCGTCAGCGGCGAGTAGAGCAGCGCAAACAGCGGCGGGTTGAAATAGTTGCCCGGGGCCCGCCGCAGTTCCGGCGCCAGCCGGCTCGACTGGCTCGGGTCATAGAGGCTGCCACGCTGGCTATCGAACAGGAGGCCCGCCGCGGCATAGAAGGCGTCGAAATCGGTGACGAAGGTCGGCTCCCTTAGTTGTTGCACCTTCTCGATGCCTCGATAGCCAACGTAGGCCGTGCTGGCCAGGAAGTAAACGGCCAACACTGCGACGAGGATGTTCGAGCGCCGGCGCGGGGTATGCTGTGCCACGCCGGCATTGTCCGCGCGCGAGACAGCCTCGCGTCAAGAGCGGGCAGGCCGAAATCAGGCCGCGCAATCGTTAACCTTTGGCGGCCGTCCGGCGTTGTAGTAGAAGGCAACCCCGACAAGTCGGGGCGCCGTATGCGCTTTTGCGCGCGACGAGGAGGTGAAGCGAGATTCCCGACAGGCGGCCGGGCCCGGCCTTCGGCGTCGCAGCAGCGATCTCGGCCGAGGGCGACGCGGAGGGAAGCGGCCCCGGACTCTCAGGGAACAGAGGAAGTGAAACTCAACGACGACTGACTTGCCTAAGCAAGCCAAGGAAGGAAAATCAGAGTTGAAGTTAAATCTCAAGATAGGAATAGTAGGCGTTGTCGCCGCCGCGCTCGTCGCCATCGGGGCCTTCGGCCTGGGCCGCGCCCCTAATGTGATGGCGGACGTGCAGGCCGCCAACGTCTACATCCTCAGCGAGCACGTAATCGAGTCGGCGCCGGCCAGCGCTACTGCACTTTACTCCTGCTCGGCCGGCCCCGGCGCGCTGCTGGTCAACAAGACCAACTTCCCCAACACCGCCATTCTCGGTAGCAGTGGTAGTACCACTATCGCGTCGATGCCCCTGGTGGTGATCCCGCGCGGGACGACCATCTTCATCTGCGTGAACACGACCGCCTTCTACCTGAGCCAAAACTCCGGTGGTAACGGCGTCAACACCGGCACCATCAACTATCACACGGTTGGCGGCGCCGCGGCGGTTGCCAACGACGAAGACGGCGACATCAGCTTCGACTCCAACGACGTCGGCGCCTTCACGCAACCGTCCTGCACCAACGTCGATGGCGACACCCGCGTCGGCGAGGTTGCGGACGACTTCTGCATCAACGCGACCGGGACCGGCACCGACCATCTCGTTATCCCGGACGCGAACAACAACCTGAACACGGTCATAGTCACGTTCGGCTGTCCGAGCGCGGTTACACCGTCGATCGCGGCCGGCGCGCTCGCCTTCCCGATCACGATCCAGCAGGATGCGGGCTCGTTCCAGTTCCTCGCTTCCTGTCGCGGTGAGGCGAGCACGGTAACGATCTCCGCGACACCAACCACGGTGGAGATCATCCCGGCGCGCAGCAACACGTCGCACTCGCTGATCCAGGTGAACATCACCGACGTCAACGGGTTCCCGATCCTGCCCGGACGCGACGTGGACTTCGCGACGAGCATCTGCTCGATCGAGGAAGAGAGCGTCGACTCCATGGCCGCGGATACTTCGGGAGCTGGCCTGAACTACGCCAGAGCCCTGGTTACCGCGCTCAACACTTCGAGCCCGGCCAGCTACGCTGCCTGGGAGTTCGATCTGAACCCCGGATCCCTGACCTTCACCGGGGGGGGTACGACCGCCTGGCCAGTGGACGCGGTCCGCGCCTCTGACAAGTCGGACTCCTTCGACGAGCTCGACCTGAACGTCGACGGCGTGCCCGACCGCAGCGTCGCGGCGGCGATCCTGGGCTGTAACCCGGTCGACGCCCCCGGCGCCGTCCCGGGCGTGGCCAACATCACGGCCTGTGTCGAGGTCTTTGACGGCGCCGACATCTGCGTCGGCGTCTCGGTAACGGTTGTCGGCCCGCCGGCCTCCATCACAGTCGCTGCGAGCCCAACCTCGCTGCGCTGCGGTGAGAAGTCGACGGTCACCGCGACCGTGAAGGACTCGATCGGCCAGAACGTGTCCGACCACACCCGCGTCGAGTGGGTCACCAACCTCGGTGGCGTAATCGGCGGCACGGGCGCGGTCGCTGGCGGCGCCGGCCTCGTGAGCCCGATCTCCAGCTCCGTCGGTGATACGTTTGGTGGTGTCGCCACCGCCTTCCTGATCACCAGCGAAGTCACGACCGGTCCGTACGAGGTCATCGCGACCTCCGGCGGTACGACGGCGACCGACTGGGCCGGCTTCATAGGGGGAGTCGGAACGACAGGTGTCTTTACGGGGACATTTACGTATACGTTCCAGCCGGCGATTACCGTCCTCGGTGGTGTCTTCTCGACGCCTCCGGTTAGCGCTCAGGTCACGGTGACCTGTGCATTGCCCGCCGCACCCGCTGCAGCGGCGCCGGCCATTACGGCTCCGCGCACCGGCACCGGCATCACGCCTCCGAACACCGGCGACGCCGGCCTGGTGAGCTCCTCGAGCTCCAACTGGGCCCTCTTCGCCATCGGCGGCATCTTCGCCCTCACTCTCGCCGGCTTCGCGACCCTCAAGGCCGCCCGCCGGTAAGAGCCACGGAGGTCCTTCTCCCGAAGGACTGAAGTAAGGCGATAAGCGGGGCCCCCTGTGAAGGGGGCCCCGCTTCATTATTCACAACGGCGGTCCCGGTCGTATTCGCTCGCGTAACTCACCGCGGCCACCCCTCCCACCGCTGGATTTCAGGGCCAGACGGCGGAGTGCCCCAAAATGAAAAATCGCCCCTGCCCGCGCGGCCGGCGTTAACCTTTTGGCCCTGCGCTGCGTTATTATGCGCGAGGCCTATGCAAGACTAGGCTCGGTTTCGTATGCAAGCGCCGCATGGTCGCGGCACCACAAAAAGAGAGGGATCCGGCTTTGCGAAGGATTGCGGTAGTTTTCTCCCTTCTCCTCTGTCTCCTGGGCGCAAGCATCCGCAGCCCCACCCCAAGCGTGACCGCCGCCCCCCCGCCCGGGGGCCTTTACAAGATCGCCGTGCTGCAGGTCGGCTTTTACGGCGACTGGGATGCCGGCGACTTCGCGCGCCTGGCCACGCCGCCCGGTGTGTCTCCCTTTACCCTGGCATTCATTCCAACCAGCGCGATCAGCGCCGGCGGCCTGGCGCCGTTTAACGTCCTGGTCCTGCCTTGGAACCACGATTACGCCACCTGGTTCACTACCGTCAACGGTAATGTCATTCTTGAGTTCGTCAGGGCCGGGGGCACACTGCTCGTGCACAATTTCTCCGGTGGCGTCGCGGGGGCCGACCCCTTGATGGCCGTCCTGGGTCCGGCCTATGCCCTTACCTGGTCGGGTGTGAGCGGGGACACGGTCGCGATCGCCAACGCCGGCAACCCCCTGGCTTCCAGCCCCAACGTCTTGACCGGTGCCGGCTTATCCGGCTGGGCTTCCTCATTTCACAATATGGCGCTGGGGACCGGCCTGGGCCCCCTTTGGAATGTAGCGACGACGGCAACCGGCGGAGCCGTATCGGGCTGCGCCGCTCTCGGCCTGGGCGCGATTGTCTTCCAGGGTCAGGACCCTGAGTGGCACAGCACCGCCCTTGCTATTTTTCCATCCCCCCCTGGAAGCGGTGGGGCGCCGGGTACCGCCCAGCCCATGGCGTTCGACATGATTGAGAACGAAGTCACCATCAATCGCTCGGGTCTCTGTGCGGGCTCTCTGCCGCTTTCGGAGCCGGCACCCCGCCCTAACGTTGGCGGCGCCATTGCGGCCGTCGTGGTCGGGGCTGCCACCGAGCGCGAACGCACGGCAGCCGCTGCCCCTGCGCAGCCGATCACGGCTCCGCGCACCGGCACCGGCATCACGCCTCCGAACACCGGTGACGGCGGTCTGGTGAGCTCCTCGAGCTCCAGCTGGGCCCTCTTCGCCATCGGCGGCATCTTCGCCCTCACTCTCGCCGGCTTCGCGACCCTCAAGGTCGCCCGCCGGTAAGAGCTAGATAGACCACCGGGTCTAAGGGAGGCCCCCTTCGGATGAAGGGGGCCTCCTCCTTTCTGTGCTTGGCCGCGGGCCGGCGAGATGGTGCACGGCTGTCATTTCGAGGGCGTTCGCGAGCGCCTATGCTGTCATTCCGAGCGTTCATGCTGTCATTCCAAGCGCCCATGCTGTCATTCCGAGCGCCCATGCTGTCATTCCGAGCGCCCATGCTGTCATTCCGAGCGCCCATGCTGTCATTCCGAGCTTGTCGAGGAATCGCCGCTCGCGGGTTGGAGGGACGAGCGGAGATTCCTCGTTACCCTCGGAATGACAGGCGCAAGCCCTCCCGTCCGCGGACCTCCTTCCCTGGGGGGCAACGGCCAGGAGCAAACCCCACAGCACCCTTGACATGCGGCCGCGAACCACGTACAAGGGATCGGCCATGGCGGGGGGCTTTCAGGCGTTTTTCGGGGACGATTGGGACGACACGCTCGACTCATTGAAGTCGGCGCCGGGCGCCCTCGGCGGCGTCATGCTCAGCGCCTTGCGCCAGCTGCGCCCGATCGACCTCGCGGCCTTCGCCGTCGTCGTCGCCGGCTGGATCTGGTTTGTTCTCGGCTTCCTCGCCGCGGCCGACCGCGACCCCCTGGTCGCGCTGCTGGCGCTGCTGCCCACAGCCCTGTGGCTGGCCGCGGGCATCGCCGGCGCCCTGGTGTTCGAGATCAGCGGCCTCGGCTTCCGCACCCTCGGCTACTGGGAGGCCTACGTGATCATCCTGGTGTTCGCCGTCTTCGGCGTCACCAGCCTGCGCATCGCCCTCAACCCCAGAGACCGGCGCGTGCACCGCGGCCCTGCCCGTCCGGCAGGCGGCCCCGTGAGTCCGGCGGGTGAGCCCGCGAGGCCCGGTGGCCCCTGAGGCTTTGAAGCCGTCGCCGGACCCGGGCGCCGAGGCATTCCTGCCTCGGCTACGTTTATCCGGCTCCCGCCGCCGGATCGTGATCTATGGCGTCACGGGCTCGGGCAAGACCACGGTGGCGCGCCGGCTCAGCGCGGTTCTGGGACTGCCCGCGGTCGAGCTCGACGCGATCATGTGGCAGCGACCCAACTGGGAGATGATTCCCCCGGAGGAGTTCCGACCCCAGGTCGAGGCTGCCGTCGCCGCGCACGCCGAGGGCTGGGTGGTCGAGGGCAATTACGCTTCCGTGCGGGATTTCATCTTGTCGCGCGCCGATACCGTCGTCTGGCTGCGCTACCCCTGGCGCACGTCGTTCTGGCGCGTTTTCAAGCGCACGATGCGGCGGGCCTGGACCCGGGAGGTCTTGTGGGGCACCAACCGTGAGTCCCTGCGCCTTACCTTCCTGAGCAAGGACTCGCTGCTCTGGTGGGCGATCCATCACCATCGCGCCAGCATCCGCGGCGTCGAAGACTCCCTGGCCGAGGTCGCGCACCAGGCCGACGTGCTCGTTGTGCGCTCGCCCCGGGAGCTGGAGGACGTAGTGAAGATGCTTGCGGGCGAGCGTGAAAGCGTAGGACCGGCACTAGAGACGAAGCTTTAGCTCCGTCCAGACCGACGAAACGGAGCTAAAGCTTCGTCTCTACTGCTCTAACCTCCACCCGCGACCGCGGGCACGATCGAGACCTCGTCGCCGGTCTTGAGGGCGGTCTCCAGGCCCTGGAGAAAGCGCACGTCCTCGCCGTTAACGTAGATGTTCACGAACCGCCGGATCTGGCCCAACTCGTCGCAGATTCGCTCCTTGAGCCCCGGGTACGCGGCCTCCAGCCCGTCGATGCAGACCTGCAGGCTGCCGCCATCGGTCGAGACGATGTCGAGCTCGTTCGTGAGCTTGCGCAGGGGCCCCGGAATGCGGACCTTGACGGACATGTGCTACCTCGCGAAGGAGGCCTCAAGGCCTCCGCTACACACTCTCGGTGCGGGAGAACGCGGGTTCAAATCCGGCCAGACGAACGAGCCCGCGAACGAGAAGTCACCGACTTCTCGCGTCAGGCCGGCCCGAACCGGGTTGCCGAGAATATACTCTGCCGCCGCCCGGAGCCCTTCCTCGGATCGAACAACGTGATCGTAATAACTCTTCTGCCAAAGACCCAGCGCAGCGAAGGACGATGTAGCGGAAGCCTTTAGGCTTCCCGTTTCGCGCCCGTGAAGGAACCACCAACCCGTTTTCTGCTTGAACCTCTTCACAAAGTCGATCAGGTCTTCGCCCTCGGTCCGGCTCTGGACTAGAAGATGGAGGTGGTCTGGCATGAAGCCGTACGCGAGGACATCGAAGGCACACCGCTGTGCCTCTTCACGCAGGATGTGAAGGCAGTAATCGACCGTCCGCGTATCGTCGAAGTTCGGCTTCCTTCCTGCCGTGGCCAGCGTCAGCGAATAGGCGTGGTGATCGCGGTAGTTCTCGAGCGGAAGGCGATTAGGTTTCCGAGGCGGTCTGCTCCGTTTGACGGCGGACGAAGGAGGCCTAAAGGCCTCCGCTACATCGGGCTTCGCGTCGCGCGCTACATCGGGCTTCGCTTCGCTCGCCAATCTTCTATCCCTCCACCAGGTCGCCCTCGACGGGGTCGACGCGGACGCCCTTCGACGCCACCCACTCGAGGCCGCGCTCGATCTCCGGCGTCTCGCCTTCCAGCTCCAGGATGACCCAGCCGCGGTCGGCCGTGACATCGGCCCGCCGGATATTGGTCACGATCTCGAACTGCTTGCCCAGCTCGTAGATGATCGGCTCTTTGATCAGCTCCTGGGCGAACGTGAATTTCACTCTCTGACGGGCCACTTTGCACCTACTTTACTTCGTGACGCCAAGGATATGCCGTCCCCAAGCCTGTCGTTGCGAGGCCGCCAGGCGGCCGGACCAATCCCGGGAAGAGGCGCCGTCCCCGGTCAAGGCAATATCGCCTCATTACCCGTTCGCGGCCACGATTTCGCCCTGTCGCTGGGCCAGCGCCTCTTCGAAGGCGGCTATCGTCGGCTTGATCTGCAGCGCCGGCCCCAGGGCAGGCGCGACCGCCTCCTGCGTCTTGAGGCCGCCACCGGTGATGAACGCGACCACCAGCTCGTCCGCGTCGATGTGACCGGCCTGGACCAGCCGGCGCAGGCCGGCGATGGTCACACCGCCCGCCGTCTCGGCGAAGATGCCCTCGGACTCGGCCAGGAGGCGGATGCCCTCGACGACCTCCTCGTCGCTGACGGCTGCGCCGGCGCCGCCCGATTCCGCCATCGTGCGCAGGGTGTAGTAGCCGTCGGCCGGGTTGCCGATCGCGAGCGACTTCGCGATCGTGTTCG
>CAYRCD010000033.1:0-30218 GCA_964422735.1 uncultured Dehalococcoidia bacterium
GCGACATCGAGATCCTGCCGTCGCGCCTGCCCACGCTTTACCGGAAGCTGACGGAGTAGCCGTGAGAAATCAGCAATCAGCGGTCAGTCCTCAGCTACGCGCCGAGGTATTTCTGACTTGGCGGCTTCGAGCGCAGGGTGACACGGGCCTTTGTTCCGCCATTGCGAGGCCCTTCACAGAAGGGCCGTGGCAACCTCGGGCCCAACGTTCGACATGCGAAGCAAAGGAGCTTTACCGGGAGTGAAGGTTCGCCCGGGGTCGCAAGAGCAGGCGTGATGACCCAGCTACGAGATCCGGGAACCGGTCAGGTCGGGGAATACCTCCCCGACCCGTTCCAGCAGCCAGCCGCCGAGGTCGCGGAGAAAGGCCTGAAGCTCCGCCGCGTCCACTGAGGGCGAGAGCGCGAGCTCGAGAGCGCGGCGCATATCGTGTTCGCGCTCGGGGTAGTGTCGAGCGAAGGCTTCGTAGCAGAAATAGAGGTCGCGCGTATAGGCCTGCTCTCGCTGCATTACGACCTCGAAGCCGGTCCGGAGCAGCCGCTTCATGATCCAGGCGCAGCGCTCGCGGGTCGCCTCCGGGCCGGGATGCGACGAAAGCTCACTTAAGGCCTCGCTTAGCTCGCGCCGGAAGTTGGCGCACCTCACCGCGATCTCGCGGCCGGGCTTGAACCTGGGCAAGCGCGGCGACAGGTCATCGCCGTAGACGCAGACGCAATTCGTGCCGATCGAAAACTGAATGACTCTGTAGAGCGGCTCGGGCTTGGGGCCCAGCAGCGCGTCCAGGCTGAAGGGCTGGATCTCAATCCCGGTCTGGAAGGGGAATTCGGCGTCCAGCTTCTCGCAGGCCGCAGAGATCCACGACCGATCGAGCGTGTCGAGCGAGCCGCGGACGACCACATAGCAGTCAACGTCAGACACGCCTTCGACCGCCAGGCCATGGGGCACAGAGCCGCGAACATATACGGTGTGGACGAGTTCGGACCAGTGCTCCAGGATGACCTTCACGGCGGCGCGCAAAGGAGCGTCCCAGGGTGGCCGGATGTTCTCGGCGCTGACGTCGCGGACGACGAAACCGCCGGCATCAACCGGGACCAGCCTGCCGATCTTTCTAACTTCCACAGCCGGCGTCAATTCTACTGTTCGCTCTCCCCTTGGGAGGGGATTAGGGTGGGGGCTCGCGCAGGTGCGATGTGCCTAAAGGCCGCCGAGACTGGAAGTCTGGGTTACGTGGGTGAGAATCGGGGCCCCGACATCGAACACGACGGCGCGGATGGCCATAGAGCCTCCGGGAGGTTGGAAGCGGGAGGCGGGAATCGGGATCATTCGCGGCTTGCTTCCCGATTCTCGCTTCTCAGGTCACCTTATCCAGGACTATTTGCAGGTCGCCAGTGGAGCGCGTCTGGAAGCCGGCTTCGCTGGCGCAGAGGTAGTAGTGCCACATGCGGATGAAACGGTCGTCGAAGCCGAGGGCGCGGACGGCGTCGAGGTTGGCGAAGAAGCGCTCGCGCCAGAGCTGGAGGGTGCGGACGTAGTTGAGGCCGATATCCTCGACGGCGCTAATCACCAGGTTCGTGCGCCGGATCGAGCGCTCGATCTCGGCCAGCGAGGGCAGCATGCCGCCGGGGAAGATGTACTTCTGTATCCAGTTCACGCCGTCGCGCAGGTCCTCGAAGGTGCGATCAGGGACCGTGATTGTCTGCAGGGCGATGCGCCCACCCGGCTTGAGGACGGCGTCGCACTTCTGGAAGAAGGCCTCGAAGTAGTCGGCGCCGACGGCTTCGAGCATCTCGATCGAGACGACTTTGTCGAAGCGGCCGGCGACGTCGCGGTAGTCGCTGAACTCGACCTCGACGCGGTTGCCGAGGCCCGCCTCCGCCACCCGCTCCCGCGCCAGCTCGAGCTGCTCGCGCGAGATCGTGATCGTCGTCACCCGGCAGTCGCAGCTCTCGGCCGCGTAGATGGCGAAGCCGCCCCAACCGCTGCCGATCTCGAGCACGTGGTCGCCCGCGCCCAAGCCCGCCTTCTCGCAGAGCGCGCGGTACTTGTTGCGCTGGGCGGCGGCCAGGTCCTCGCCGGGTGATTCGAAGACGGCGCAAGAGTAGGTGAGCGTCTGGTCCAGGAACAGGCGGAAGAAGTCGTTGCCAAGGTCGTAGTGGGCCTGGATGTTGTCACGGGCGCCGTTTTGAGTGTTGCGGCGGTCGAGGTGCAGGCGGCGGCTGGCGAAGCGCGACACGTCGTTGAGCTTCTTCAGGGCCGCCGGTGCCTGGCGGCGGTTTCGGATGCCGGCAACCAGCAGCGCCGTGAGGTCGTCGGCCCGCCAGAGGCCGTCCATATAGGACTCGCCGACCCCGATCTCGCCGCCCGTAATGACGCGACTGTAGAACTCCGGGCTGAGGATGCGCAGGGTGGCGCTGGGCGGCACGCCCTTCTGACCGAACAGGCGCCGCTGGCCGTTGTCGAACTCTACCGCGATGGAGCCGTCGCGCATGCGGGAGGCCGCCTCCACCAGGAGACGCTTCGCGGCGGCCGCCGTCATCGTCCCCGTTGCCTTCTGAAGAGTGGACCTGATTGTCATGCCGTCTCCTCGATTATGCGGCCGCGGCGGGCGACCACAGGGAGCGCGCCTACCGGACTCTCCCCTCTCCCTTCGATGGGAGAGGGACCGTCGGTGAGGGTGACGCTGCCACCGGACGAGGGCGTCGCTCCGGCTTGTTCGGGTTCGACCGGAAGCGCTCGCCGCGCAGCCAGAGCTTAAGTCCCTGCCAGTGGATGGCGGCGATCGTCTTGAAGGTGACGAGCGGATAGCGCAGGAGCATCTTCATTACGTTAGCGTCGGTCAGGGGCAGGGGGCGAACGTCGAGACCGGCCTCGAAGAAGGGGCGGGCCTGGCGCGAGGCGTCGATACGCACGCCGATGCGGCCGTCCTCTCCCTCCTGGAATCGGAACTCGTACTGCGCTTCCATGTCGATGAACGGGGAGACGTAAAAGGCCTTTCCAGCGGCGGCAACATAGACGGAGTGATCCTCTCCGGTGGGCCTCCGCTCGAGGTCATACATGTGCCGCTGACCCCAGGTGTTGTGCACCTCGGCCAGGACCCTGGCGAGGCGTCCGTCGGCGTCGCGGCAGAAGTAGAAGCTCACGGGGTTGAAGACGTAGTTCAGCAGGCGCACGGTCGTGAGCAGGAAGACCCGTCCCGGCACGGGGTCGAACCCGCCCGCGCGCAGGTGCGCGTATACGGAATCGCGCACGCCCATGCCTGGAGCGCCCATGTGGTCGCGGTCGAGAAGCGAGAGCAGGTTGAGCCGGTTGTAGCTGAACAGCCGGATGTTACGGTCCACCGCCTCGATCTCTTCGAGGTCAAGATAAAAGTAGAAGACCCCGTATTCGAAGCGATAGGCCGGCTGCGTGCGGGCGTGCCAGGTCTTGCCGTGATAGAGGCGCGAGTTCACCAAGCCACCCCCAGGCGGGCCGCGACGCGCAGGGCCGAAGCGAAGCCGTCCTCGTGAAAGCCGTAACCGAGGTGTGCGCCGGCGAAAAACGTCCGCCGCCGGCCCTGGAGCGCCTCCAGAAGGCGCTGGCCCTCCAGCGTCCGGAATGAGTACTGGGGGTGGCTAAAAACCATCTCGCGCAACACCGTCTCCGGTCGGGGCTCGATCTCTGGGTTCACGCTGACACAATAGTCAGGCCCGCGCCAGATCGACTGCAGCCGGTTCAGATGATAAGTCAGGGCGAGGGGGGCACCCTCTCGGCGGCAGTCGCTCGTGATGTAGTTCCAGGATGCCCGAGCCGCCACACGCCGCGGCAGGAGAGCGGGGTCGGTATGGAGGACCGCGCGGTTTTCCCCGTAAGAGAAGCTGTCGAGGGCCGCTTCTTCCTCGGGACTGGCGTCGGCCAGGAGTGCGCGGGCCTCATCGGCGTGACAAGCGAGCACCACCGCGTCGAACCGGTGGCTCTCTCCTGACGCCAGATCTATGACGGCCCCTTCGCCGCGGCGGCGGATGGCGCGGACGGGAGCGGCAGCGTGGGCGCCGCAGCCCAGCTCCTTCACCACCGCCTCGACGTAGCGTCTTGAGCCGCCGACCACGGTCCGCCAACGCCAGCGGCCGCTCGCCGCGTTGCCGATGAGCCCGTGGTTGTACACGAAGCGCAGAAAGTATTTCGCCGGGAAATCGTCGGCCGCGCCCGGCGCCATCGACCACACCGCCGCGGCTAGAGGGAGGATGAAATGGCGTCGGAACTCGCCGGAGAAACCGCGGCGCTTCAGATAGCCGGCGAGTGTGAGGCACTCCACCTCGGGATCGCTAATCGACCTGGGCCCGTCGCGGTAGAAGCGCGCCACGTCCCATCCCAGACGCCAGCGCGCCGGTTTCACGAGCACACCGTGATCGGCGACGAGTCCCTTCAGGCCGCGGCTGCTGAACTCGACACGACAGGCCCGACAGCTGACCGCGAAGGACATGTCGCTGGTCTGCGTCGGCACGCGCAGCTCCGCCAGGAGGCGCGAAAAGCCGGGGTAGGCGGCCTCGTTGTACACGACGAATCCGGTGTCGAGACCCAGCGCCTGGCCTTCTTGCTGGGCCGCTATTGTGTTGGAGTGGCCGCCGAAGTAGTCGTTGCGCTCGAATAGCTCGACCTCGTGCGTCCTGCGCAGCAGGTAAGCAGCGGCGAGGCCGCTGATACCGGCGCCGACAATCGCCACCCTCATGGGAGCGCGACCATCTGCGGCTGTGCCACCATCCCCGCATCCTTTAGCCTGAAACCGCGGGCGCTCTCCCGCTCGCAAATCCTTCGTACCAGGAGCCGCCGGCGATCACCGTCAGGGGGACGCCGAGCTGAGGAGTCTGCCATGGAGTTACGCAACCGCAACGTCTGGCTGATCGGCGCCAGCAGCGGTATCGGTGAGGCGCTCGTGCCGAAGCTGCTCGACGCCGGCGCGAACCTGGCGATCAGCGCCCGGCGTGCCGAACTGCTGGCCGAGGTCGCGGGGCGCAACCAACGCCCGGACCACTTTTTGATCACGAAAGCCGCCGACGTCACGATAAGAGGCGAGCTGACACGCGTGGCCCGGGAACTGGAAACTGACTGGGGCGACATCGATGCTCTGATCTATAACGCCGGCGCCTGGTCGCCGGTCGATGTCCGGCGCTTCAGCGCCGACGAGTGCGAGCGCCAGATTGCCGTGAACTACATAGGCCTGATCCGGGCCGTCGAGGCGGTGGTTCAGCCGATGATCGAGCGCCGCCGGGGTGAAATCGTCGGAGTCGCCAGCTTGAGCGGTTATGCCGGCTTTCCCCGCGCCGAGGCCTACGGCTCTTCGAAGGCCGCGGCGATCAGCTTCCTGCAGTCGCTGCGCATAGACCTGCGCCAGCACCGGGTGGGCGTCACAACGGTCAATCCGGGCTTCGTCGATACGCCGCTTACGGAGATTAACGACTTCCCCATGCCTTTCCTGCTCCAGCCGGAACAGGCGGCAGTGCGCATCGTTCGGGGTCTCCGGGCTGGACAGGCCGAGATCGACTTCCCCAAACGGCTTTCCGTGCCCGCGAAGCTGATAACGGCCCTGCCGCGGCCGGTCTACGAGTGGATCGCGGCGAGGATGATGTCGAGATAAAGGCGGCCGGGGCGGGCAAGGCTCAAGGCAAGGCCCTGTGGGCATCAGACCAGGACGCACGCGGCGTCAGGCGGGCGCCGCGTCGAACCGCGGCGCGGGTAGCTTCGCGGCCAGCCAGGAGCGAACCAGATCTCGGATTCTCTCGTACGCGCCCTCATAGAGGCGGAAGCCGTTATCCTGGCGGCCCCAGGACGCCTTGAACAGGTAATCCAGGCCCGCACGCTGCAGGACCGCCTCACCGAGGAGGCCGTAGCCGGGTCCGCCCAGCCGGTTCATCGCCGCCTGGACGTGGCGGGCGCTGATCGGGCCGAGATTGATGCCTTTCTCAGCCGCCAGGCCGACGAGAAACTCGCCGGTCGTACGTGCGTTTCCCAGGGTTTCGTGCAGCAGGCGGAGCATGTCCTTCATGATCCGGTCGAAGTCGGCGCCCAGGAGGGGCAGCCAGCGCGGCGCCTGAGTCTGCAGCTCCGGGACCAGGGAGTTCCCGGGCATCCGGAAGCGGGCAACCTCGTCGGCGACGTAGGTCACCCAGCGCGGATTGGCTTCGATCTGGAGGGCGGTCATGTCGCGATACCAGGCTGTGTGGAGGGTCTCGCGGCGCTTGATCCGCGTAGCCATGTACGCGGCCTCGGGCGAGGCGCCCCTCAGCAGCTTGGCGATGAGGCCGTGCCAGTTGTCGGTCAGGTACTCCTGAACCATGCCGAAGGTCGTGACGTGGACGGGCGTTTCGCCGCCGTAGTGCACGAACTGCTTCTCCTGGGTCTGGCGGATCTCGCGGTCCAAGTCCTCCTCGGCGAAGCCCAGGCTCATTAGGATGAACTTATAGGGCGCGTGGTGGGTCAACTCGTCCGGCGTCCAGACATTGTCGTTGAAGCGGCCCAGCCAGGTCGCCCCGAAGAGCCGCGCCCGGTCCCGAATCGCGGCAGCGTAGCTCTCGGTCGCACATTCGGTGAGCAGCGCCAGCTTGAGGATTCCCGCGAGGTCGTCCTCGCTCAGGCCTTCGGGAAGAGCGCGCAGGACGGCCTTTACGTCCAGGCGCTTCTGGCGCTCCTGGAATTCGGCGAGGTCGATCAGGTCTCCCGGTCTGGCCTCGATTCGGTCGATCAGACCCTCTAGCCTTCGCGCCGTTTCGGCGGGCAGAGCGTAAGAAACGGTCGATCCCAAGGCCCGCCTGCTTTCTCCGGAGCCGGACTTCCTAAACGAGGACTTCGAGTGACTTCGAAGCCGTTTCCACCGGCCGCACCCCGTACACGACGTCCACGAGACGTCCCTGCTCGTCGATCACGAAATGCGAGCGGTTGATGCCCATGTAGGTGCGACCCTGGAAGGAGCGCTCCCCGCAAGCCCCATACCTGTCCGCGATCGAGTGGTCAGGGTCGGCAAGCAGCGGAAAAGGAAGCTGGAACTTGGTCTTGAAATTCTGATGGGACTCCACGCCGTCGGGGCTCACGCCGAGCACGATGGCGTTCTTGGCCTCGATGTCCGCGTAGCTGTCGCGGAGCGCACAGGCCTGGGCGGTGCAACCGGGCGTGTCGTCCTTCGGGTAAAAGTAGAGTACGACGCGCTTGCCGCGGAAATCGGTCAGCTTGACTTTCGCGTTGGCATCGGTCAAGGCTTCAAATTCGGGGGCGGTGTCGCCGACTTTCAGCTCCGTCATTGTGGTTGTTACTCCTCGTTCCCTGGCATCAGCGCTACCGTTTGGTTGCGATATTCTATCAGGCTCGCCGCGGCTTCTGGCCTCATATTGACACGCGAATGATAATAAGGGTGCGGGCTTGATTGTTCCTTATCGCTTGACTCGAAACCAAAGTAGCCTGCGTCCACGACGGGGACGGCAACGCAGCACGGACCCGACTGAGACCACTGTGAAAGGGACCCGGTCATGATAATCGCGCCGATCATCCTTGGCGTCTTGATCTTTTTGCTTGTCGTCTTCGTCTTTGCCGGGCGTATGGCGGTGAACGTCGGCGGGCAGGAGATCGGCATCCGCGAGCGCCGCTACTTCGGGCGGCCGCTACCCGAAAGCCGCGTCGTCGCCCTGAGCGGCGAAATTGGCTTCCAGAGCCGAGTATTGCAGCCCGGCCTGACCATCCAGACTCCCTTCCTGTACAAGGTGATCAAGGCGCCGATGCTCGTCATCGGCGAGGACGAAGTCGGCCTGATCGAGTCGATCGACGGGCAGCCGCTCGAGCCGGGTCACATCTTCGCCCGCCACGTAAACGGGCACGACAGCTTCCAGGACGGCGAGAGCTTCCTGCGCAACGGCGGCCAGAAGGGACCGCAGGTCGACATTCTCGCCCCGGGCAAGTACCGGATCAACACCTATCTCTTCCACGTCCGGACGGTGCCGGCGGTGACGGTGCCGCAGGGCAGTGTAGGAATCGTAAGCGCCCGCGACGGCGGCCCTATCGCCGCCGGCCGTCTGCTGGCCAAGAAGGCAGAGGGCCACGGCGCCTTCCAGGACGGCGAGATATTCCTCTACGGCTCGGGCCAGCGTGGACCCCAGATCGAGCTTATTCTTCCCGGGCGCTACCGGATCAACACCGACCTCTTCCAGGTCGAGGTCAGGCCCGCCACGATCGTCAACGCGAACCAGGTCGGGCTCGTGACCGCGAAGGACGGCGGCCAGCTGCCGCCAGGCGAGCTGGTCGCGGCCAGCGTCGGCGGCCACGACGACTTCCAGAACGCCTCCGCCTTCTTGCAGGTCGGCGGCCAGCGCGGGCCCCAGTACGACATCCTCAAGCCGGGCACCTACTATATCAACCCGCTGATGTTCGACGTGAAGCTCGACGATGTGGCCGTGATTCAGCGCGGCGAAGTGGCCGTGCTGGTTTCGAACGTGGGCAAGGAGCCGGAAGTCCCCAGCTCCGACGAGCGCCTGGCAACCAGCCAAGAGCGGTACGTGGTGCCGAGCGGTTATCGGGGTATCCAGGCAGAAGTCGCGGGACCGGGCGTCTACTACCTGAACCGCTGGGCCTACATCGCCTACATCATCCCCACGACCAACCTGACAATCGACTGGGCCGAGGAGCAGACGTCTAGCGGCGAAGGCGGGGCTACCCAACCGGGCCAGATCCAGCGCCTCCAGCTCTTCAATCCGCTGGCTGTCATTAGCCGGGACGGCTTTGAGATGCGGGTTAGCGTTAAGGTGATCATGCGCGTGCGGCCGGACCAGGCGCCGTTGATGGTCGCGAAGATTGGCTCGATCGAGAACCTTATCGACCATGTCATCCACCCGATGATCGACTCTTCGTTCCGTAACCAGGCCTCGTCGACAGAGGCGATGAACTTCATGCAGGACCGCGCGGTCGAGCAGGCGAAAGCCCTGGAGCGGGCAAAAGATGAGCTCGAGAAATACCACGTCGAATGCGTTTCCGTCCTCATCTCACAGATAATCCTTCCGCAGGAGCTCATGTCGATTCAGACTCAGCGGGTTATCGCCGCCCAGCAGCAGGACATGTTCATCGAGCAGCAGCGGGCGGAGCAGACGCGGATCGCCACGGAAAATACACGCGCCCAGGCCAACCGCCAGGTCGACCTCGTTGCGGCGCAGATTGGCGTCCAGATCGCGGAACAGACCAAGCAGAAGACGATCATCGAGGCCGAGGGCAACGCCCGCGCTGTCGAGCTCCAGGGCGCCGCCGAAGGCCAGAAGATACTCTCAGTGGGCAACGCGACCGCGGAAGCCTACGCGAAGCAGGTTGCGGCCGTGGGACAGCTAAACCTGGCCGCAATCGAGCTGACGAAGTCGGTCGCGGGAGCGGGCCTGAAGATAACCCCGGACATCATGGTCGGGGGCGGGGACGGCGCCGGGGGCAGCAGCATCTTCGCCGCCTTCATGGCTCAGCTGATGGCCGGTAACCGGGTGCAGGTCGCGCCGGCGGTCGCCCCGGCCCCGCCCGCTCAGACCTGAGGCTGGAACGGGGCTTCTGACTTCGGGCGAAGCTCGGTCTCAAGCGACGCGGCGGGAAGACGCGTGGCGGCTATCGCTGTGAACTTCGGCGCCGGGCGGCGCGGGCGGCGGCGATAGCAAGTTCTCGGAGAGTATGAGGGCGTTGCCGACTGCTCCACTCGCCTGGACGATGAGCCCCAACAACCGCTGCACTGTCCTGTCTGACGACTTCACGAGATCCTCCGGCCGGACGGCCGATGCGGCCGTCCAGTCATAGATCGGCCGGCGCGGCGAGGACTTCATAAGGGTTCTCCGCATTTCTTGCCTCCGCTCACCAAGTACAACGGCCACGCCTGGCGCGCGTTAGGGCCGGATCAGCAGACCGATGAGCCCGGAGGTTGAGGTCGGGGGTTGGCGGTTGGATGGCGGAACCGCGCTGCGTGCGGCCGGACGTGCGGCCGGATCTGATAACGCATGCGCAGCCTCAGTTTGCCATTCGGAGCGCGGCGAGGAACGTCGGCTGCACTCGCGAACGGAGGCGGTGCCCCGAGATTCCGTCAGGGCTGAGCCCTGGCGCGAGGTAAGGTGGTACGACCTAAGCGGCCACGGCGGAGAGCTGTGCCAGGCGCTGCATGATCGTGTCGGCCATCTCTGTCAGGCCGACGACCCTGAGGCGTTGGGCGAACTCCTTCCGCTGCTTCGTCTGTACCGCGGTCAGGAGCTTATAGCCCTCGTCGATGTTGTGCTTTCCGCCGCCGAGGAGGATGGCCAGCGCTTCGCCGGTGCGGGGGCCGCTGGCGATCGTGGCATTCGTGGCGCTGCTGCCGCCACCACCGCCGGCGCCGGGGAACTGGCGCCGGATATGGTCCTGGATTTCGGCCTTGCGCGTTGGGTCGGCCGCGATCAGCTGCTCGAGGTGCATTACGCCGGGAGCAGGCTGGCTATTGCTCGTCGATTTCGACCCGAATGATCTTATCGCCCTGGCGTATAGCCTCGACGACGTCCATTCCGGCCGTCACGCGCCCGAAAACGGAGTGACGGCCGTCGAGGTGGGCCTGGGGCGCCAGCGTGATAAAGAACTGACTGCCGTTGGTCCCCGGTCCGGCGTTCGCCATCGAGATCACGCCCTTGTCGTGCTTGAGGTCAGGGCTAAACTCGTCCTTGAAGCGGTAGCCTGGGCCGCCGGAGCCGCTGCCGAGGGGACATCCGCCCTGGATCATGAATGGCGGGCTAGAGATCACGCGGTGGAAGTTGAGGCCGTCGTAGTAGCCGCTGCAGGCGAGGAAGACGAAGTTGTTGACCGTGTCGGGCGTCTGTGCCGGTGTGAGCGCGAGGGTGATATCACCCCTGTCCGTCTGGACCCTGGCGACGTAGGCCTTTTCGGTGTCGATAACGCGCGCGGGCGGCGCACGGAACTGACGCTGGCCGTTGCGCTGGATTTCGGTGATGCTGGACATGCCGTCTCCTTGAGTTATTCAGCTCTCGATGATGTCGACCCGCAGAATCTTGTCGCCCTGGCGGATGGCGCGAACGACATCCAGGCCGGCGGTCACACGACCGAAGACAGAGTGGCGACCGTCGAGGTGCGGCGCCGGACCAAAGGTGATGAAGAACTGACTGCCGTTGGTGTTGGGGCCTGAATTGGCCATCGAGATCACTCCTGCGACGTGTCGCCAGTCGGGGTGAAACTCGTCATTGAACCTAAAACCGGGCCCACCCGTGCCGTCGCCGCGTGGGTCTCCTCCCTGGATGATCTGGAGCGACGACTCAGGCTGATTTACGACACGGTGGAACAGGAGACCGTCGTAAAAGCCAGCGCAGGCCAGGAAGACGAAGTTGTTGACCGTATTGGGAACGTCCCTGGCAGCCAGCTCGATCCGGAGGTCGCCTCTGCTGGTCTGCATGACCGCCGTGTAGCTCTTGCCGGGGTCGATCACGCGCTCGGGCGGGGCGGCAAAGCTACGTTGGCCCGAGCGCTCGATCGAGGCCAGCTTGCTTCCAGGATTGCCTTTCCCGCAGGAGTTTGCCATAGCCTGTCCGGACGCCACCGGTGAGGCGCTGCCACCGCAGGCAATCACCACGACGGCGAACAGGGCCGCGGCGAGGCCGATGAGGGTTCGCAATCTACTCAAAGATCGAGGTCACGACCTCTTCAATCGTCCGTTGCACTTCCACATCGTCGGTAAGGGCCCAGACGACGGCCGATTGGCAGGCGATTCGCGGCGCTATGCCCTTGCGCATGAGCTTGCCGGCGTAGATCAGCAAGCGTGTCGACGCGCCTTCGGAAAGGCCGTGCTCGCGCAGATGGCGGACCTTTTCGCCGAGCTTGGCGAGGTCGAGGGCCAGCTTCTCCGGAACCGCGGACTCATGCGCGATGATCTGGGCCTCCTGGTCACGCGGCGGGTAATCGAACTCGATGGCGATAAAGCGCTGGCGGGTGCTTTGCTTCAGGTCCTTGAGGGCGCTCTGGTAGCCGGGGTTGTAAGAGATCACGAGGAGGAAGCCCTCGGCGGCCTCGAGGACCTGGCCGCGCTTCTCCATCGGCAACAGGCGGCGGTAGTCGGTCAGAGGGTGGATAAGGACGGTGGTGTCCTTGCGGGCCTCGACGATCTCGTCCAGGTAGCAGATGGCTCCCGCCTTGACCGCGCGGGTCAAGGGCCCGTCAATCCACCTGGTGCTCTCGCCTTCCAGTAAATAGCGGCCGACGAGGTCGCTCGCGGTCAGGTCCTCGTGACAGGCGACGGTGACGATGGGCAGGGCTTGCTCGACGTCGCCGCCTCCGTCGGCGCTGCCCGCGCGGATGCGGGTGAGCGGCCGGCCCAGACGCCAGGCCATGTACTCGACGAATCGGGTCTTGCCGCAGCCCGTGGGACCTTTGAGGAGGACGGGCACACGCTCTTCGAACGCGGCGGTGAACATCTCTACCTCGCCGCCGATGGGCAAGTAGTAGGGCTCTACATGCGGCTTATATTCCTCAATCGCGTACTCGCGATAGGCGCCCACTTCGTCCTCGAAACGAATTTCCTGGCTAATCGTCTTCCCTCCGTCTTCCGCTGGCCGCAGCCCCCGCGGAGGCCCTAAGCCGTCTTGGCGGCGAGCGCGGTCCACGCCTCCCTAACCCTCTTCTCGAGGGAGCGGATGTCGCCGCCGTTGTCGATGACCACGCGGGCGTACCGCACGCGCTCCTCGTTGCTGATCTGGGAGGAAATGCGGGCGCCGGCCTGCTCGGCGGTGATTCCATTTCTGGCCATGAGGCGAGCGCGGGCAACGGCAACGGGAACCGTCACGACCCACACCTCTTCCACCAGGCCGGTCCAGCCGGCCTCGACGAGGACGGCGGCCTCCAGGACGAGGACACCGGGCCTGGCGGCGTTCTCCAGCTTAATCGCCTCGATCCTTGCGCGCGTCAGGGGCCAGACGACATCGGTCAGCTTCTTCAACTGCTCGGGCTTGCCGAAGACGAGGCCGCCGAGAACACGACGGTCGATCTGACCGTCGGCCGCGACGACCTGGGAACCGAACGCGCCGGCCACACCGGCGTGACCGGGTGTTCCCGGGGCATAGGTCTCCCAGGCCACCTTGTCGACGTCCACGATCGTGGCGCCGCGCCTGGCGAGCATCTCGGAGACAAGGGACTTGCCCGAGGCGATTCCGCCCGTGAGTCCGATGGTGAGCAAGAGTGGAGCCGCCTAACAAAAGGGTTCGCCCGGAGAGGGGCGACACGCCCATCATAGGTTTCGCTCTATTGGGGGTCAACGGTAAAAAGTCTCGCGCCCGCCCGAGTGAGAGGGCGTGGCAAGCGCTTCTGAAACAGAACCCGCACGGCCGCGTTCTCGTCTGCGGGAGGCGGTCTTACGCGGGCACGCACGGAGGCGGAGCGCTCGGTCCTTTGGCCTGGCCGTCCCGGAGGGCGTCGGTGATGGCCGCCCTCGTGGCGCTGGGCTTCTTCGGTCTGGACCTCCTGGCAGTGGTCCTCGCCCTCGGCTGGCTGAGCCGGCGCCGCGCTATGTCGGACATGACGGACATGCGCCATCGCGACCCCCGCCACTGGTTTCCCCCGGGCGAGCGCTAAGCTATGTCGCCGAACACCTGTTACCCACCTCCCCAGTCTGCACACACCCCCGCCAGGGCGCTGCGCCCCTGCTATTCGGTGCGTCGAATTCGTGCACGTTTTTTGATTCAGGCATCAGCTTTCTGAAAGCCGCGGTCCCCGGGCCGTGGGCCGCCAGCCGAGGGTAATTGCTGATTTGACATCCCGGTGCTATCGTAAATTCGTATCAAGGGGCGAGGAGGTGTCCGGATGGTCTTGGCTGGTGGCCCCTTTGGCCTCGGACCCCTGGAGTTGGGTCTGATTCTGGTTGTGCTGGTAATGCTCTTCGGCGCCACGCGCCTCGCCGACATCGGCGGATCGCTGGGCAAAGGGATAAAGGAGTTCCGCAAGAACATAAAGGACGAGGACGAGGACGAGGGGCGGGCTGCGCCGCCACCATCGACTCCGACGGCGTCCACACCGGCCCCGACCGCCAACGGCGGCGCCGAGACGGTATCGGCGGTGAAGTGTCCGAACTGCGGGACCCTGAACCCGGTAGGCTCACGCCACTGCAACCAGTGCGGGACGACTCTGGCGACGCCCGTTTCCTGATCTGAGACGCGGAGAAAGGCCCAAGAGAGCGGCGCCCGCGAGGCCGCCGCTCTTCTCTTTATGGAAATACGAGCCGTCCTCTTCGACCTCTGGGGCACCCTGATCCTCGACCCCGAGGAACGGTCCGGCCCACGGAGGGAGTGGAGGGCTGCGAACGTCCGCCGCGTCCTCGACGCCTACGGCGTAGAGCTGCCGGCCGAGACGGTCGACGCCGGCCTGCGCGCGGCTAGCGCGGCTCTGTCCGACCTGCATGATCGCGGTCTCGACGTGACTGGCCAGGGCCGCGTGACGCTCTTTCTCGGCCAGGTCGATCCAGAGATCGCCGTCCGCGTGCCAGGGACCGCTTACCGGGCGCTGGAGTCGGCGATCTGCGACATGACTCCGGACCTGGGCCCGGTCCCCGCCGATGGCGCGGAGGACCTGCTGCGACGCCTGCGGGCGCTCGGGCTGGCTACCGCTCTGGTTTCGAACGCGGGCCTCACGACGGCCCCGACTCTAAGGCGTATGCTCGACTGGTACAGCTTCGCGCCACACCTCGATGTCCTCGTCTTCTCCGACGAGCTGGAGATGGCCAAGCCCGAGGGCCGCGTATTCGCGCGGGCGTTGGGAGGACTGGGCGTGCTGCCGTCCGCCGCCGTGTTCGTCGGGGACTCCCCTCACAACGACGTCTTCGGCGCCCGCAACGCCGGTCTCTTTGCTGTCCAGGTCGGGCATCGAGACCCGCCGCCAACCACGGGCTATACGCTGAACAACACGGCTCAAGCGCACGCGACGGTCGACGCTTTAGTCGACGTCTGGCCGTTAATCCAGGATTTGAGGTCCGGCGCACCGGCGTGATTCGATCGCGCCGGGCGAGATCGCGGCCCTCGCTGCGACATTAGTGCTGAGACCGGGCCGGCGGCCAAACCGAGTCTGGTATTCGCCAAGGCCGGGCGCTTATCCTGAATTGGTCAGGGCGGGGAGATCTCATTGAAGGCAGTTGTATTCCGGGGCGTGGGCGAGGTCGCCCTCGAAGAGCGTCCCCAGCCGAAGCTCGAGGCTCCGGGCGACGCTATCGTCCGCGTGACGATGTCGACGATCTGTGGTACCGACGTGCGCGTGTTCTGGGGCAAGATACCGGCGTCGACGGGAGCGACGATCGGTCATGAGTTCACCGGGGTCGTCGAAGCCGCCGGCGCCGGCGTGACTCGCTTCAAGGGCGGCGAGCGGGTCGTAAGTCCGTTCTCGGTCTTCTGTGGAGGCTGCTTCTACTGCAAGAAAGGCCTGTTGACCGCCTGTGAGCGAAGGCAGGTATTCGGGTTCGGCGGGCTGGGCGGCGCCCAGGCCGAGTATGTCCGCGTTCCTCAGGCCGACGCTGTTCTCGAGGACTTGCCCGATGCCGTGAGTGATGCTCAGGCGGCGTTTCTCTCCGACGTGCTGCCCGGCACGTTCGCCGGTCTCCAGCTGGCCGGGCTCCAGGCGGGTGACACGGTGGCAATCCTGGGTTGCGGTCCGACCGGCCTCTGCGCGCAGCTCCTGGCCAGGGCGGCCGGCGCCGCGCGCGTGATCGCTGTCGACCATCATCGCGAGCGCCTGGCCGCGGCCGAGCGCCTGGGTTCGATCCCCCTCAACTTCGAGAGCGAAGACGTCGTCGCGAGGGTTCGAGCGCTGACCGGCGGGCGCGGCGCCGACATCGCCGCTGAGGCGACGGGAACGGCCGCGGCGCTGGCTCAGGCGGCTCACCTCGCCCGCCCCTGGGGCGCGCTGCTCAACCTCGGGGGCCCGATCGAGCGGACGGTCGATGGCTTTCCTCTCGGGACTCTGGCCAGCCGTCATATCCGGTTTGTTCCGGCAGCGGTGCCGCCGGTAAAGAACTACATCGCACCGCTGATCAAGATGATCGCGCAGGGCGTGATCGACCCGCTGCCGATTGCCAGCCACACCCTGTCTTTGAGCGAAGCGCCGCGCGGCTACCGCTTGATGGCGGAGCGGGCGGAGGGCGCGCTCAAGGTGCTGTTGAAGCCCTAGCAGCCTGTCCATGAAATCGGTAGGCGAGGCTTTCTAGCCTCGCCGGCGTGCGTGCGCAGATTCGACGCCGGGGCTGGAAAGCCCCGGCTACGGGTCGGCCTCCTAGCCGGGTGCTGAAGGGAAGGCCCCCTCCGGCGAGTTAAGCCCGCCGGTGCCGGCAATTCGCGGCTGGGCGAAGAAGCACACGGGAACGAGCGCACCTATCCGCGGCCTTCAGCCTCGGCGCTTCAGCAGGACCGGCCGCTCTGTAACACAGTCTTAACCTTCGAGTCACGCAGCCCCAGGGGCCATAACAGGTAAGGTAGGCAAGCGCGTAAGTTATGGAAATCAAAATACCGGTTGCGATGCTGACCCAGCATCCCGACTCCGCCTCCCGCTACACGTCGGTGCAGGAGGAGCCACAGGAGGCGGTAAGCGGCCTCTTGCCTTTTCCGCAGGGCCTCGGCGCCGACGAGATCATGGTCGATTTCGAGGGCAAGCTCACGCCCTATCACCAGACCTCGCAGGTCGTCATGGCCCTCCTGGAGCACGGCATCGAGCCGGGTAACGAGATCAGGGTCACGCCGCGGGCGCCGAGCGCCGACAAGGAGAACGTCTTCCGCCAGCTAATGGCGCTCATGTCCATCGTGGAGACGAACGTGCAGGCCTACCGCCGTCTCGGGCGTCTCGCCGTGCGCGAGGTCGTAATACCCATGACCCAAACGGCGGACCAGCTGGTGGCGGTGCGGCGCCGCTTCCGGGCGATCGAAGACCTGGGGCTGGAGGAGTTTGGCCTTGAGCCTTCGGGCGACGGCATCCGGCCGATACCCCTGATCGAGGAGGTCCCCGCCCTGCTCGAGACGGGTACCCTGCTGCGCGAATACCTGGGCCTGTGCCGGTCCTCCGGATATGACACCTCGTACTTGAGGGTGATGCTCGGCCACTCCGACTCCGCTCTTGGTTACGGCATGGTGGCCGCGGCGCTGTCGGTGCGGGCGGCGCTCTGCGCCGCGTTCGAAGCCGGTGACGAGTTCGATTGCCGCATCTACCCGATCATCGGCGTCGGCGCCCTTCCCTTCCGCGGCCACCTGACCGGGCCCTCGCTGGCCAACTTCCTCGACCGCTTTCCCGGCACGAGCACCGTCACGCTGCAGAGCGGCCTGCGCTACGACCACGACCCGGAAGAAGCGCCGGCGATGATCCAGGACCTGGGTCGCCGCATCCGGGCCAACGGCCACAACCGTCCAGACCTCGAGGAGCGCGAGGCTCTGGGCGAGATGGCCGTGCTGTTCGCCGTGAACTACCTCACGACGTTCCACAAGTTCGCCCAGGCCGTGGCCGGGCTGTCTGACCTAGTCCCGGAGCAGCGCGACCGCCTCACGCGCCACTCGCCGGTTTCCTACTCGCGGTCTATGCCGGCGGCGGGGCGGCTCGTGGGCGTGGTCGGTTCCGAGGTCTTGAAGTCGGAGCTGCGTCTCCTCGGCGATAAGCCGAACCTACCCGTTCCCCTGCCGCGGGCGATCGCGTTCACGGCCTCGCTTTACTCAATCGGGCTGCCGCCGGAGTTCATCGGCACCGGGCGCGGGCTGCGTACTGCCTGCGAGGTCTGGGGTGAAGGGTTCCTCAAGGACTTCCGGCGCTGGTTTCCCGGCCTCGAAGACGCGCTCTCCTTTGCCGGCCGTTATCTCAACCTCGACGTTGCGAAGGACTTCCTGCCACGCGATGCCATGGCTGAGATTCGCACCGATGTCGACGCCGTCGAGGAGCTGCTCGCGGTCAAGATTGGTCCTAGGGGCGAGGAAGACGAGTTCTACCACACGGTCCTGCGCGCCCTGAGCCCGCTCATGCTCCACGCCCTGGGCCGGGGATCGAGCCGCCTCGGCACTTCGCGAGAGGAAGAGACGATGGCGCGCCAGTGGGTGCTCAAGCTGGGCCAGATGCGCGGCAGCCTGGGGTAGACGCATCCTCGTACCGCTCATGCCGGTCTGCTAAGCTTGAACGCGTGCCGCCCGCCTTGACCTGTTACGCGTGCGAGAAGGAGCCGACGCAGCAGTGCCCGCGGTGTGGCCGCCCCTTTTGCGACGACCACGGCGAAGAGTTCTGCGGCGTCTGCCTCGAGCCGGCGAGCGGCGTCCCCTCGTTCAACCTCTATCGCGGCTCGCTGCTGGCCCTGATCGTCGGTGCGGTGCTCGCTCTGTGGTTGATCATTCAACCCACGAGCGGCTCCGGCGACTCCGGCCCGAAGCTCATCGTCGTCACGCCGACCAGCTCCGCCGCCCGGGCGGCCACTACCGGACCGGCGGCTAGCGCGCCCGCGGGTGGAGCGGCGCCCGCGGGAACGGCGGCCTCGGGAACCTCCGCCGCCACCGTTACGACGGGCACGCCGCGGCCGCCGGGAACAGTCGGCGGCAGCGTGACCGCCACCATCCGGCCAGCCACCACGGGCACCGTCACGACCGGTTCGACGCCCCCGGCCGGCTCCGGCGATTATGTGGTCGTATCGGGCGACAACCTGACGCTTATCTGCGACTCGAAGATCCGCAAGCCGGCCGGCATGACCAATAGCGAATGCGTCGACCGCATCAAAGCCCTCAACAGCCTGACCTCCGACGCCATCTCAGTCGGTCAGACACTCAAGGTGCCCCAATGAGCGACTGGATGGGGACCGACGTCAGTCAGCCGCGCAAGCGCGGCTACGTCGTGAGTCAGGCCCTCCTGTACACGCCCCTGACGCTGCTGATGCTGGCCGGCGTGGCCTATGCGCTGTCAAATATCGTTTCCGGAGACTCGGGCTATTTCGTAATGCTAACCGTGGCCGGCGTCCTGTCGGTCGTGTTCGGTTATCAGGCGCTCCACTTTCTGCGGGACCTGGGCGCCGAGCCGGTCATGGCGGAGGGCGAGATCGCCAAGAAGTGGACCAAAGGAAACCTGTTCTTCTTCCTCCTGCCCAGCTACTACATCGCCGTGAAGGGGAACATCTACTCGATCAAGCGCACACACTACGCGGGGCTGCTGGAAGAAGACATGGTCCGCATCCACCATTTCCCTCACAGCCTGACCGTCGAGCAGCTGGAACGCTTCGACGAGACCGAGAAGAAGTACGTTCCGGCCGACGATTATGGAGAGACGAAGCTCTAACGGCGTCCAGTACAACACGCGCATCCGCGAGATGGCGGTCAGCGACCGGCCGCGCGAGCGCCTGCGGGACATAGGCGCGGAGAACCTGAGTCAGGCCGAGCTGCTGGCGATCGTTCTGCGCACGGGCTGGGCGAAGCAAAGCGCGCTGAGCCTGGCCCAGTCGCTACTCTCCAAATACGGCGGCCTCGCCGGCCTCGCCCGTCTGTCCTTCGCCGAGCTGGTGAAGGAAGCGGGCATAGGCGAAGCCAAGGCGGCGGAGTTGAAGGCCGTGTTCCGCCTCGCCGCTCTGATCCGCGACCTTCGGCCGGAGGACCGCGCCTACGTGCGCTCTCCGGCCGACGTGATGGACCTGGTGGGCCACGAAATGGCGGTCCTGGAGCAGGAGCAGCTGCGCGTGATTCTCGTCAATACCCGGAACCAGGTGATGGGGATGAGCGAGCTGTACCGCGGCAACGTGAGCCAGGCCATCGTGCGCCAGGCCGAGCTTTTTCGCGACGCGGTCCGCCAGAACGCGCCCTCGGTCGTGCTCGTCCACAACCATCCTTCCGGCGACCCGTCGCCGTCGCCGGACGACGTTGCTTTTACCCAGGAGGCCGTGAAGGTCGGCGCCCTGCTCAAGATCGACGTGCTCGATCACATCATCATCGGCGACCGCAACGTCTACAGCATGAAGCTGAACGGCAAGGGCTTTGGCGCCTGAGCTCAGGCTGGTCGCCCTCGACCTCGACGGCACGCTCCTTAACCGACAAAACCGGGTCTCTGAACGGGACGCCGCGGCGGTGTCGGAAGCCGTCGCGGCGGGCGTCACGGTCGTGCTCGCGACCTCGCGCTGGCACCAGGCGGCGCGACGCACGGCGCTGGCCCTGGGGATCGACGGCTTCATCATCAGCCACAACGGCGCGCTCGTGCGCTCGGTCGACGGCGGGCGCGAGGTCCTCCACCTGCGCATCGAGGAGGCCCTCGGCCGGGAGATAGCCGCCCATCTCGACTCCGTCGAGGGCGACGGCTACGTGACCGTGGACGACCGGACGTTCGTGAGGTCGCGCCGCGTGCGCGATCCGGCCCGCCTGGGCGCCGAAATGGCGATCTCCACCAGCCTCGCCGCGAGCCTCTTTGCCGCTCCCACCGCTTTTCTGGTCTTCGGCAAGGAATCCGTACGCAGCACGGTCGAGCGCTTCCGGTCTCACCACGGCAGCGCCCTGAATCTCGCCGAGGGCTTCAGTGAGTCCTTCCCCGATTACCTGAACGTCGTCCACGCCGGGGCGGACAAGGGCGCGGCGCTGGCCGCGGTCTGCGACGCCCTCGACATTCCCCTCAGGGCAGCGCTGGCGATCGGCGACGCGGCGCCGGATATTGCCATGATCCGCGTCGCCGGCATCGGCCTGGCGATGGGCAACGCGGCGCCGGCCGTGAAGGCGGCGGCGGCCGCGGTCGCGCCCACGAACGACGACGACGGTGTCGCCTGGGCGATCCGGAAGTATGTGTTGGGAGAGTGATCCAGCGTCATCGCGAAGCCAGCCGGATGACGTCGGGGTCAGATTCTTCGGCTACGCCTCAGAATGACAAGAGTGAGGCCTCAGAATGACCAGCCTCAGCGAAGGTGACGGTGCAGGCGGCCTCCAGGCCCACGGGTCAGACGAGGACGGCCTGCCGCCGGCCGGCGGCAGGCGGCTGAAGGGGCCCGCCTACGGAGATCTGACCGCCGCCCTCATGGGCGAGGAGCCAGCGTTTGAGGTCGAGGCCGCCGCCGAAGCCGTGCAGGCCGCGGTCGCTGCCGACGACGCGGTGGCAGGGGACGACGATGGCGACGGGGTTGGCGCCGCAGGCGGTCCCGGCCGCTCGGTAGGCCCGCGGGTTGCCCGCGGCCGCGGCCACGCCAGCATAAGAGGTGGTCTCACCGAAAGGGGTGGCGGCGATCGCCCGCCAGACGCGCTTCTGGAAGTCGCTGCCGTCGACGTCGAGAGGCAGGTCGAACTCGGTACGGCTGCCGGCGAAGTACTCGTCGAGCTGGCGCGCGGCCTTCGCGATCACGGCCTCCGCCTGCGGGTCGGCCGCGGCGGTGGGCAAGACCTCCTCCGGGCGCCCACCGGCGAAGACCAGGCCGGTGAGGCCGCGCGCGGAGGCCGTCAGGACGAGCGGCCCGACGGGGGAATCGATGATGGTCCTGGCGGTCATAGCGTAGCTCCTCTTTTGTTCGTCATCGGGGTCCCGAGCATATTAGCACACGCGTTCGGCCCGGGCCATCATGCGAACCACAGATTGACTCAGATTGGTCTGCCCCATGGCTTGCGCGGCCCGGTCTGACCACTGATCGCTGATTACTTATTACTTATTGCTTCTGCCTACGTCCCCGTGAAGTGGGCTTCGCGGCGCTCGACGCGCGCCAGCATCGACTCGCGGCCGTCGTTGGGGGAGCGGCGGGCGTAGTCGATGCCGCGGACCTCGTTGCGGAGGCCGTTTTCGAAGGTGAGCTGCAGGTTCTGCTGGATGACGCGCTTGGCGCTGCGCACGGCGAGGGGCGGCCAGCGCGTGATCAGGTTCGCGACCTTCACGGCCTCTTCGAGCAGCGCTTCGGGCTCGACCAGGCGGTCGAGGAGGCCGAGGCGGTAGGCCTCCTCGGCGTCGACGTCGCGGCTGGTGAGGATGAGGTCGAAGGCGCGGCTGTAGCCGACGATCTGGGGCAGGAAGATGCTCATGCCGGAGTCGGGCGAGAGGTTGCGCTCCAGGAAGACGGAGCGGAAGCGGGCGTTGCGGGAGCCGACGCGCAGGTCGCAGGCCAGGGCGAGGCTCATGCCGGCTCCGGCGGCGACGCCGTTCATGGCGGCGATGGTGGGCTTGTTGAGGTTATAGACGGTCATTGCCTGGCGCCCGACCCAGCTGAGCTCGTCCAGGCGCTGGTTCTGCGACTGCTGCGGCGGCCCGGCGGGAGCGCCGTTGCCGCCGGCGACGCGGGCGGCGCCGCCGCTGACGTCGGCGCCGGAGCAGAAGCCGCGGCCGGCGCCGGTGAAGATCAGGGCGCGCACGTCATCGTCCTCATGCGCCTCGCGGCAGACGTCGAGCACCTCGAGCTGGAGGGTGCGGTTGAGGGCATTCAGGGCTTCGGGCCGGTTCAGGGTCGCGATCGCGACGTGCTCCTGCTTCTCGTAGATCAGGGCTTCGTAGGCCATCGGAGGCTCCTTCTGGTGGTGGCTTGCGGGGAACGCGGGCATCGTAGCACGTGGGCCGGGAGCATGGGAGCCAGACGTGGAGCGCGGGCGATGGGTATAATTGTCGGACTTTGCCGGAGCGGGTCTTGGTCACGGCCTACTCCTTGGGTCGTAGTCCGATCAAGTGGGCGCCAGCCTCGCCCGTCTCCGGATTCAAAGCCTCGATGCGCGCGACAGCGCAGGCCTCGACTAAGTCCTTGTCGCTTGCGACGACGACCATGGCCGCGTCCTCTGGCAACGCCGCATTCACGGCGAGTGCTGTAGCAAGCTGAAGAGCGTCGCCGGCACGCAACGCGTATCTGTCCGCGAGGTCGACGGCCGATGCGACCAGCTCGTCGTTCACCGGCTGCACGACGATTTGCTGAATATCGGTGAGGAAGCGCGACATCATCAGGCTGTATGCACGCCTTGTGAGCGCGCGACCTTTCAGCAGTCGGCGAGCAACGCCTATGACTTCAAGAACCGTGTAATAGGAGGTCGTCAGAATCTCGGCTTCGAGGCTACCGTCGAAGAGCGTTGCGACGACATCGCTGCCCGGCTCTGTCTTAAACCTCTTGAGGAACGCCGAGGTGTCCAGGTAGAACACCGTCAACGGCTAGGCTTCCCTTTGCCTGAAGAGCTCCTCTGTCAGAGTACGGTCGCCCAGCTCGCGGTCCAGCAACTCGCGGACCTCTTGCGCGGAGGCCTCGTACTTCGCGAAACGCTTGCGCAGCTTGCCGATGTAGGTCTTGATGACCTCGCTGCCCGGTCCGTAGATGCTCAGCGCGACTGGTCGCGCAGCCGTCGTGCTTTCTCGTTTGGGTGCGTTCAGGGCCATAACGTCATCATTATAGGTAACGAAGGCAAAGCGTGCTTCTGTGACGAGCAAACAGATAGAGAGGTTACCCTGTCGCGGGACAACCGCTGGCCGCCGCAGCGGCCGGCGCCCCACACAGTGGAAGCCTGAAGGCTTCCGCTACAGCGCGCGCGCCCCGGCGCTCACCCAAGCCTTCCCTCCGCCTCCGCCGCCACGATGCGGAAGACCTCGGCAAGGCGTCGCGGCCGACTTCGCCTCGTTAACCTTGCCCGTGGGCGCCAACTTCCAGAGGAGAGTCCGGCGCGGGCCTGGCACATTGGAGGCAGCGCCACTCCCACTGGTGACCTGGCTCGAGGTATGCGTCACGACCACATTGCTGACAGCCGCCCGGCCGAACACTCCGGCGTGGTTGCTTCGTGCTTATTTGCATTTTATCCCTTCTTTCTCAGCGGTCCTTCAACCTAGCGAAGGTCCACGATTGAAACGGTCCCTGCTGAGGAGAGCCCTTGACGGATCATGGGGTGCCGGTCTTTCAGGAGTTCTGCGTCAGCCACCAAACCTGTCGTGAAGGAGGCCGAACACTTCGTCCAGGTCGGCACAGGCGAAGTTGCGGTTGGAGCCGTCGGGAACACGAAGCCCCAATGGGGTCGCGATCGGATCGAAAGAGATTGTGACCCAGTACCCGCCACCGACCTGGGCGACGTGTGCCCACAGTCCCGGTTTCTCGTCGCCGAGGTCGGAATGTCGCTGAATGGCCAGTGCCTGAGTGAGAGCATCGGGCTTCATCAACGCATCCTCAGCAGCCTGTAGATGCTTTAATGCCATTTCACGGTTTGCCATCATGAAGAAATCTCCTAAAAGCGCTGTGGTGAAGCAGTCGGAGCGAGCGGGCGCGAGGTTAGCGGGGCAACCGGTAAGCGTGGAATGCTTCGGGCCAGTACTTCAAGTAGGCCTTGGCAGCCGCCGGCTCGCGGAATCCGCAGTTGATGCAGACATCGTTTCCTTCTCCTTCGGAATCTTCGAAGAGGAGAAATCCCGACGGGCATCGAGGACAAGCATGCTTTCGGCTGATTGGTTTAGCGATCACGGCGTACTTGCCTCCCTGGAGTATTGGAAATCACGTTTGATTAAGCGTCGACGCAACCCCGAGGCGTCGTACCTTACAAATCGATGAGCCCTACGGGTCGATGCCAGCCGGCACTTATGACAGGGCAGGCTCAGCCCGCAACCCGCAGTCCGAAATTGACATGTCTTCACGGTCCCTGAACTCCTTCAGAACAGGTCGGGGCCGGACCAACCAGTCTCGCCCGACAAACAGGAAATGAAGATGCAGGCCACTCGTGCAGTGCAGGAGACGGCGCACGGGGAGCTCAGGCTCGCAGCCTGCCTCCGCCCGAGAACGAGCGGTAAACAAAGAGCAGTAACATGGCGCCGAGCACGGCCAGGACGATTGTCCCGAGGTCGAAGTTGTCGACTCCATTACTAATCCCAAGGGCAACGGCCAGGAAGCCACCGACAAAGGCTCCCCCGATGCCAAGAAGGATGGTGACAATAATTCCTCCAGGAGCGTTCCCGGGCATGAGCGCCTTGGCTATCATTCCGGCGATAAGGCCCACGACAATCCAGGCGATGATGCTCATTAGTTATCTCCTCTGCTCTCGCACGCGCGAGGCGGTTGGTAATGATCAGTCAAGTTGGTCTCTTTTTACTTTCTCTGGTGACCTCGATCTCTACTGTCGAGAGATGGGCGGCCTCCTGGCTCCTCTCAAAGGACCTTTCCCGTGACACCGAGACTGCCGGCAAGGCCTGTACCAAGCGCGAGCCCGAATGCCACAAAGGCAAGACCCGCTGGCAGCAGCTTGATGGGGGTAAAGTTGCCCACCATCGGAAGCGCCTCTACCGCGAACGCCACGGCTGCGATGATGAAACAGATCTCTGCTAGAGTCATTGGTTCCTCAGTTTGTTAGCCCTCGGCCGGCCTCCGGACAGTTTTGGCTAGAGGACGTAGACGATGAACAGGACAACAAGAATGACTGTGGCCAGTCCGCCAATGCGCATGCTTCTGGACTCCTTTCGGTTGGTTTCGGCCGGTTTCTGGATCAGCGGGCGGCTACGACGAGTAAGCCTATGAGCGGGATGACAATCGCCCCTGCCCAATCCGACCAGGTAAACAGCGTTTCTAAGAAGGTCGCTGGTGCACGGTTCAAGCTTAAGCAGTCACATTCTTGACCGCGCCTTCGCGCGCGCTATCGGAGATGGTGATCATGTCCTTTGAACCCAGGCGTCCATCTCGTGGCGGCGTCCCGCCTACACGGTAGGAGGGGCGACATTGGTGGGAGGGGCGACGTAGGTAGAAGGCTGGATGGTGCCGCCGCGGTTGGCGCCCCAGGGCGCGTAGCCGGCAAGCGTGAGGAGTGAGACCGCGAGACCTATACCGCCGACGACGATGAGGATGGCGCCAATGGTCTGGATGTTCATGCCGGCGACCTGGTAGCTGACCGCGAATGCCAGGATCGCACCGACGGCGATGAGAATGAGGCTAGTTGCGCTTGTCATGGAATTCCTCCTGCATAACGTGCGTCATGGAGGCCGACGAGCATTCCGCTGCGAAGGAGGCATCGCCGGCCGTGGACCGATCTAGTTCAAGTCAATGGCTTTTGTTTCTTTCCGGGACTACTTTCGACTGTCTCTGCCCAGGGGGGCGCCAGCTCTCGTCGACGGCAACCATGCCCCTCAAGTCCCTTCGTAAGCTCAGGCTAGTCCACAGTGCGTCACGAGAGCGTCACCGCTGGTATGCTCAGTGGGGTCGCGGCGCCTGCTTCGTCGGAGCTCTGATAATTAGGCGCGCGAGGCCAGGGCGTCTAACGCCCGTTCACCCAGGCCAGAACGCCGCCATGGGCCGCGCAAGCGGACCGGGCGTCCCACTTGAAACTCACGGCCTGGTCGGCGCAAACGGCTGTTGTGACCTCTGCCGAGACCAGATCGAAGCAGGTCTCGGACCTCGCATACCAGAGGTATCCCGGCGATGCCGAATTCCCGCGTGAAACAAACAGCGCGGGAGCGATCGGTGTGAAGGTGTCGTCGAGCGACGCCCGATTGCATTCCGTGGAAAGCGCCAGGAACGGCGCCTCGGCGGCCGGGAAGCAGTTGCTTTGGACCCAGAGGCCCTCTGACGGCGAGCGCAGGTCAGAGTCGCCGATCTCAGCACAGCTGAGGCGATCGGCGAGGGGTGACGGAAACTGACTCAACTCCACCGCGGCAGCGGCCGCGGGAGGTCTACCTACTTGAAGGCGCCCATATGAATGCGCGATTGCTGCCAGCGCCACCACGGCGAGCACGACGCATATGAAACCACCCAACCACAACAGATAAGGCTCCTGGCGAGCGCCAGTTAGAGCGCCAAATTGCACGGCGTCGGCCTTTGCCCGTTCATCCATTGATTCGAGCGGCCGGCCGCGACTTCTCGACAGCTCGACAATCTTCTTCTCAGTCATACCAACTCTGTTCTAATACTCATGAACGTCGTCGCCCTCACGCAGCGTGTTCAGGCGACGACAGGGAAGTTCGCTCTCAGACTCGGAGGCGGCCTCCTGAGACCGAGCGGTAAACAAAGAGCAGCAACATGGCGCCGAGCACGGCCAGGACAATTGTCCCGATGTCGAAATTGTCCACTCCGTTACTAATTCCGAGGGCAACGGCCAGGAAGCCGCCGACAAAGGCTCCACCGATGCCGAGGAGGATGGTGACAATAATTCCTCCAGGAGCGTTCCCGGGCATGAGCGCTTTGGCTATCATTCCGGCGATAAGGCCCACGACAATCCAGGCGATGATGCTCATTAGTTATCTCCTCTGCTCTCGCACGCGCGAGGCGACTGGCATACCGGAAGTTGGGTTCGTTTACTTCCCCAAACGGCTCGCGGCCTCTCCTCGGGAGAGACGGGGTGTCAGCTGACCTTCTTCTTGAGCGCTCTCAAGTTGTCGCTCACCTTTGCCAGCGTTTCTTGCCGTCTCGCTTTGGATTTTTGAATCCTGCCGGCGATCTCCATTTGGGCGCTACCAGTCACCGTTCCCACCATCTCCCTGGCTATGCCAACGTTCTCGTTAGCTATGCCTTCGACATGATCACTTGTCATTCGTTCCTCTCATCCGCACCGGGGCGGTCTGATGCCGCCCGGGCCGGCTGCGTTAGCACTGGGCAACCATTACGCCGGTGGTGCTTGGCACCCACCCCGAGGCCGTGAGGGTGTTGACGCGCCAGAAGTGAACAGTGTTCGTCAGGATCCCGGGCCAGACCACTACACCTGCTGCTGGCGAGAAAGGCCCGCCGCCGAGGAAGGTTCCCGGAGCGAAACCGTTGTCGAAGAGGGTGATATCGACGTACTGAAGGAAGCCTGGTGGAGACGTCGGCGACCAGCGAAAGGTTACGGTCGCCCGACCGGCACCGGTGCAGCCAAAAGGAGATGGAAGCAGGACCGCCGGTCCGCAGGGCGAAAATGTGGCGAAGGATGAGGATACCCACCCGCTAGCAGTGAAAGCTGTCACCCGCCAGAAGTGGGCGAGGCCGGGACGGATGCCGTTCCAGGTCACGCTATTGGTCGACGGGATGAGTTCACCGGTGGTGACGTAGGTCCCGTCCACAAAGTTGTTGTCGGAGAGTGAGAGGTCGAGATACTGGCTGATGGCGCCGCTGCCCGGCTGCCAGCTGAATGTCACCGTGGCGCTCGACGCGACGCAAACACTGTTGGAGAAGTTAAGAACCGGCGACGTAACCGGCACCGGTACGGTCGTGGATGTCGCTGTGGCCGTTGGCGGGGTCGAAGTGACGGGAGGGGTCGACGTCGGCGGCGTAGCCGTCTCGAGGGTCGCGAAGGCGGCCACCGGGCCAGAGCCACCGATTCGGGCGAGAACGAGCAGGGCTACTCCGAGGACGGCGAGAAGCGAAAGTGTGAGGAGCCTGCGGGCGCCTGGTCGCCCTGGATTGAGGTTGCCCGAAGGCTCCGCCGTGACGTGGTTGTGGGTTACCGCTGTCGCCTTCTCGTTTTCCATTGTCAAATTTCCTTTCAAAGATCCGGGACGCTAACGATTACCGTGGCGACTCGAGCTCAGAGGACGGCTGCTGCTTGATCGAACTCGGTCATCAAGTGAGTCCAGTAAACGTGGCGGTGGCCGCCCTCGTTTGCCTGCCTTCCACTTTGTCGCTGGTCAGTAGATGCCCCCTCGGTCCGTTCCCCGGCGGTCCGCTTGGGCTATCAAGCTGCGAGCCTCAGGTCGCAGGCGGGCAGCGGCCACCGTTCTACCGCACTGGAGGCAGCGCCACTCCGACGCGTCAGACCGATCGAGATAGGCATCGCCACCACATTTCTGACAAGACCTCGGCCTTACGCTGCGGCTTGGTTGTTGGGCGTTCACCTGCATCAGCGCTTCCTTCTCAACCGATCGCCCTGGCGCCTTCTAAACTGCCTTCACTCGTAGCCGTCGCCGGCTCCAGATTCGTCATTTCGAATAGGACGAATACGGCACTGATCAACACGATCAGCCCAGCCAGGGCCAAAATGTCATTGCCCAAGTCAGCACCAGTCTTCGAGAGGAATCCAACCAGAAAGGCACTCGAAGTGCACTTGATTAATGCCGAGAGAACATTCATGTCTGAGATGGTCCATCTTTCCGCTGAGGGCAGTACTGTGGGCCAATCTTGGATCGGCAGACAGCACGAGAGCGTTACGAGATCGTGACAGGCCCTCAGTGCGGCGTAGCCCTGCAATCCTTTAAGCCTGGCCTCGTTTGGGGCGCAGAAGCGCCAGGGCGACGGCGCCGAGCAAGAGCACCGCAGCAAAGGCAATTCCAGCAGCGGGCCGCCCGCTTCTCGTGTGTTGGAGAAGCCCAGCGTCACCGGTTTGGGGCGGGATGACCGAGACCGCGGGGACAGCGGGGAGCACCTGCGGGGCCGGGACCGCCACAGGCGGCTGCTTCCTGGCGGTGATCCCCGCCAGCAAGCCTTGCAGGCCTCCCGAGCCGACAGGCGTTGGGGGGACTTGAGGGATTACCAAGGGAGGGATCACGAAGGGAGGGATGATGGAAGGAGGGATGGTGAAGGGAGGTGATGGCGTGGTCGGGACCGAGGCGCAGCTCGGGCCGGTGATTGTGTTGGTGTCCAGCGACACTTGGCCAGTTTGCGCCAGGGCTCGACCGTTCAAGCTTGCGCCGGTCTGCAGGCTGATGGACGTGAGCGCGAGAATATTTCCGATGAACGTAGTGCCTGTACCGACGGTGCCGGACGAAACGAGCCTCCACCACACGTTACACGGGTCGCCACCGGTAACGGATGAATTGCTCGATGTCGTGAGCGTTGCCGCCGACTTGAAAATCCAGACGCCTGACCCACTTAGCGTCAGGTTTCCAGTTAGGAGGAAGGCGCCGGCGCAGTAGACACCCGGCCCGAGAGGCGAGACCAGGGTCAGGTCCTGCACGCCCGCGTAGGTGGTATCGCAACCCTGGTCGATGAACGTGAATGCAGCGGTGTTAGCAGCCTGAGCCGCAGCCGCGTGCGCATCGGCGTCGTGTATCGTTCCTGGAGGACCGACGATACCCGGAGGAAAGCCGGTGTAATGCGGTGGTACTCCGATGCTTGGGCTGACACCCAGATTTCCAGGCATCGTGGTCGCGCCGGTATTGGTCACTATCGAGCCAGCCAACACCGAGTAACTCGCCGCCGCACCAAGGGAGGGAGCAGTTGCGGCCTCTCCGCCTACCGCGTCGATGCTCGCCAAGAGCACCGCGGATGTCACGAGTCCCATAAGGGCCGCCCAGCGGGTGCCCGTCCCTAGACGTTTAAGGCCAGGGTCCCTTGAGGGTGCGGGGGTAGGGCTGGATTTCATCGACGTTCCCTTTCTATGTCTAGCAGGGTGCTGAAGAATGAGGTTGCTGAGACGTTGTCGGTGTCCTCATCCT
>CAYRCD010000034.1:0-28494 GCA_964422735.1 uncultured Dehalococcoidia bacterium
ATACGCGCATCCGGACGAAAGCCATGTTCGGTTCCGACTACGCCATGATCTCGCCCGAGCGTTGGCTGAGGGACTTCGACTCCGCCGCCTTTGTGGACGAGGTCCGCCCGCTCATCCTTCTCGAAAACGCCAAGCGGGTGCTTAAGCTCGAGTTCTAGAGGTCCCGGACCCGGATGTGCTTCGACAAGCTCACTACGAACGGGCTCTGAGAAGCGCGCCACGCTCCGGGCCTACGAGGTGACATCGCCAATGGGTTACCATGGCCGCGGGCGGCCAAGGTGTTGTGGTGGCACGCGTCCCTCCCAAGGATGAGGCGGGGGTTCGATTCCCCCTGGCCGCTCCAGTTCTCCAAACCGCATGTACTCCGCCATAGTTCCTGAAGGAGAGAATCCCATGGCGCCCTCTATTGACCCGACCGTGCTCGACGAGTTCCGCGCCGCTCAGCGCGGCCCTGTCCTTGGCCCATCCGACGCCGGCTACGACGAGGCCCGCAAGGTCTGGAACGGCATGATCGACAAGCGCCCGGCCCTCATCGCCAGATGCACCGGCGTCGCCGACGTCACCGGCGCCCTCAACTTCGCCCACGCCAACCTCCTTAACGTCGCCGTCCGCGGCGGCGGCCATAACGTCGCCGGCAAGTCGGCCTCCGACGATGGCTTCCTCATCGACCTGTCGCTCATGCGCGGCATCCGGGTTGACCCCGTCGCCCGGACCGCCCGCGCCCAGGGAGGCGTGACCTGGGGCGAGCTCGACCGCGAGGCCCAGCTCTTCGGGCTTGCCACCCCGGGTGGCACGGTCTCGACAACCGGCATCGCCGGTCTCACCCTCGGCGGCGGCCTCGGCTGGCTCCGCGGCAGCTACGGGCTCGCCTGCGACAACCTTCTCTCTGCCGATGTCGTCCTTGCCGACGGACGTCACGTCACCGCCAGCGCCGCCGAAAACGACGACCTCTTCTGGGCCCTGCGTGGCGGCAGCGGCAACTTCGGCGTCGTCACCTCCTTCGAGTACGCCCTTCACCCCGTCGGGCCGATGGTGATCGGCGGTCTCGTCCTCCATCCCGGTTCGCGCAGCCGCGACCTCCTCCGCTTCTACAGGGACTTCACCGCCAGCGCCCCCGACGAGTTGAGCACCGCCGCCCTCATCCTCCACGCGCCACCGCTGCCCTTCATCCCGGCAGAGCTTCACGGCGCCCTCATCTGCGGCATCGGCGCCTGTTACTCCGGGTCGCTCGAGGATGGCGAAAAGGCCGTGCGTACTCTCCACAGCTTCGGGCCGCCCCTGGTCGACCTCATCGGGCCGATGCCCTACACCGCCATCCAGACCCTCTTCGATGCCGGCCTGCCCGCCGGAGTGCTTTCCTACTGGAAGTCGCACATGCTGAACGGCCTGGCCGACGACGCGATCGAAGCGGTGACCGGGCACTGCGGCGAAAGCCTGCCGTCGCCGGAGAGCGTGGTCATGATCGAGCATATGCACGGCGCCGTTAACCGCGTCGCCCCGGACGCTACAGCCTTCCCCCACCGGGCGGCTTCGCACACCCTGGGAATGTTCTCGGTCTGGACCGACCCCGCGCAGACCGAGACGAATGTCGCCTGGGCCCGCGACCTCTCTGCCGCCACGGAGCGGTTCTCGACCGGCGGCGTCTACGTGAACTACCTGAGCGAAGGTGAAGACGGGCGCGCCCGCGACGCCTACGGCCCGAACTACGACCGCCTCGCGGCCGTCAAGAAGAAGTACGACCCCTCGAATTTCTTCAGCGGCAACATGAACATCAAACCGGCATAGGCGCAGCCCGGCCGCGGATGGTAAACCAGCATACCGAGCGGGCAGCGAGTTTCGAAGGAGAGCAGATCATCGCGGACGTCAACCTCGGCGACGTCACGATCCACTACGAGGAGGCCGGAGTCGAGAGGCCCAGGGCTCTGGTCTTCTGCCATGGCCTCGGCGGCAACGGCTCGGGCTTCGTCAACCACTTCGACTTCTGGACGAAGTACTTCCGCTGCCTGACCTGGGACAACCGCGGCCTGGGGCAGTCGTCGCAGGCGGCGAAGTACAACCTGCCCCTGTATGCCTCCGACCTCGCCCGCCTGATGGACCACGTCGGCATCGAGAGTGCGATCGTTCACGGCGTCTCCTGGGGCGGAGTCCTGGTGCAGCAGTTTGCCCTCGACTTCCCGGAGAAGTGCGCGGCCATCGTCCTCGACTCGACCTCGAGCGAGGTGAACGTCGCCTCGTCCGACGGCTGGTACGCGCGCGGCGAGGCGGCGAAGACAGATCCCAACCGGCGGCCGGAGCACCTCGATTCCTTCATCGCGGAAGCCCGCGCCGTGGCCGGTCTGCGCGAGCACCCGTACACGCCGCGGCTGAAGGAGATCAAGTGTCCGGCGCTGGTGGTCGGCGGCGGCCAGGACGGCGTCGCCGGCGCGGCCGGCTCGGTAATCCTGGCCCGAAACCTGGCCAACGCCCGCCTCCAGGTCTACCAGGACGCCGGCCACGGCATCATCAATCAGAAGAAAGACGAGTTCCGCGCGCTGGTGCTCGAGTTCGCTCGCGACAACGGGCTGCTCTAGACCACTATCTGCGTAAACAAGGAGGCGGAGCCGTCGGCTCCGCCTCCACTCGCAGGATTCCTGCCGGCTGTAGATCAGGTTCTCGAGCCGCGGTTGTAGGTCCCCGGCTACCCGGTAGCCGGACTTGCCGTCGGCGGCGGCTGATACGGCTCCTCATCGAGCTTCAAGTGGAAGGCCGGCCCCGGCTCCCAGGGGGTGCCGAGCGCGGGCAGCAGCCAGCGGTCGATTCCGATGTACCCGCAGACCTTCCACGCCAGCAGGAGCATGATCCCCAGGAAGAACAGCACCGGGTTGGTGCTCGCCGAACCCGCCAGCATGAAGTTGAAGTTCATGAAGGCGCCGCCGACAGCCGCGACTCCCGTGAACGCCCCGATGATCAGTCCAATGCCGGCCGCCGTCTCGCCGAAGGCGATGAGCCAGGCGAACCATTCATACCAGTGGTGGTTGAGCATGAAGCTCAGGACATCGCGGTACCAGTCGAACTTTATCGGCGGCGTGCCCTTCTCCGGAATAGCAATGGCCCGTGTCCAGAAGCCCTGGAGCGCCGCGCCGTTCTGATCGAGCCAGCCGTGACCCGTGACCTTGTGATAGCCCGCCTGTAGCCATTGCCAGCCCACGTAGAGCCGGATGACCAACCAGATCGGCGCCATCCAAACGTTGCCAAAGATGAACTGATACCAGCCGGGATCGTGGAGCTGCCTGCGCTGGAACATCCGGTCAAGCATTCTTGGCCTCCTTTTCCCTCCAGAGGACGTCCGTGACGAACTCGCCCACGGCCCATGCGACGAAGACGGCCGCGAGGATCGGGAAGAAGCCCCAGAAGGGTTCGCCAACCTCGGCCATCGCGACCGCCAGCGCGGCCACCCCACCCCATGCCGCCACACCCAGGAGAAATAGTCCTCGTCTCATCGCTCCCTCCGTTCCTTATATCCTGATCATCGCTCGGTCACCTGAGGCTGCCACCTGCCGATCCGGCTTGCTTTCGCGGAAAGAAACCGGCATCGGAGGCCGAACGGCCCATTGTCGGAACCCGCACCTGCCGCACCGGCCGGTTAGGAGACTTTTAGTGCGAGGCGGCGCCGATGTCAACCTCATCCAGCTCCTCAGGCGACTCGATCTCCGGGCCTGAACGCCACGGAGGCTGCGCCATATGCGGGCGCATGAACAGGCGCGGCAGCGAGAAAACTGGCGCGGTCGAGATGTAGACGGAATTGGCTGTCAGATCTGGAGGGACTTCGCGACAGTCACCGTGTCCAGCGCGGAGAGGGTCTGTCGGGCCTCCGCCCCGGCCGGGCTTATGATGCCCCAGGGATAAAGCTCCACATTCGCGTTGGCCCACTTGTGGCTGATTCTCGTCCACCTGATATCGCGTCGCATGGCGAGAAAGATCGCCGCGAATGCGTCCTCGAGTTCTAGCCGCTTACTTTCGTCGTTCCTGGCCACTTCGAGGATGTCTTGCCCCGCCCGTTCCGTGCGGTCATAGAGGTCGAGGTAGACGTAGCAGGCGCGGAGAACTCCATCTGAGGCGAATAGCCATGACTTTTCGATTTCAGTGAGGAACTTCGAGCGCGTGTCCCCGGTACGAGCAACCAGGAGGTCGAAGACGTTTCGGAGGATCACCTCGTAAAGCGCCTGTCGACGCTCTGCCAGGGCGGACCTGCGTTTGATCCACTCCTGGGTGTAATAGACGATGAGACCGATAACCGCGGTCGCCACCAGGGGCAATGCATCCTTCACGCGAGACCTCCAATGGCTTGAGAGAACCGAGGCCGGCCATTCCACTCCTTGTGGCACCGGCCTCGGTCGCCGGCCGGAGGAGCACCGAGTCGCGCCTCGGCATGGGGATTCATTAGAGTCGGCCGCTCCCGACTCTAGCCGGCCCCGACTTTCACCGCCCCCAGCTTCTCGAGCGCCTTGACCAGGGCCTGGGTGCCGGCCTCGGCGAACCCGTCGGCCTGGACCGAGGCGAAAAGCTGGTGGACGAGAGCCGTGGCCGGAAGGGGCAGGGATGTTTCGCGGGCGAGCTCGAGGGCGAGACGCAGGTCCTTCTGCTGGTGCCAGACCTTGAAGCCGGGGCGGAAGTCGCCGGCGATCATCTTCGGCGCCAGGTTCGCGAGCTGCCAGGAGGCGGCGGCGCCGCCCGAGACGGCCTCGACCATTGTCGCCGGCGGCACTCCGGCCTTGGCCGCGAGGACCAGAGCCTCACACACTGCCATGTTGGTCACCGAGACCAGCACCTGATTGCAGAGCTTTACGGTCTGGCCGGCGCCCGAAGGGCCGCAATAGGTGATCGTCTTTCCGAGGGCCTGGAGCAGGGGCAGGCAGTTGTCGAATACGTCGCGCTCGCCGCCGGCCATGATCGAGAGTGTGGCGTTGATAGCGCCGCTCTCGCCGCCGGACACGGGCGCGTCCATCATCTCGATGCCGGCGTCGGCGTAGACGGCGGCGATCCGACGCGTGACCCCGGGAGAGATCGTCGACATGTCGATATGCACGAGAGCGGGCGCGGCGCCGTGGATGATCCCCTCATCCCCCAGCGCCACCCGCTCGACGTCGGGCGAGTCGCCCACCATCGTGAACACGACCTCACTCCGACCGGCGACATCACGCGGCGATGTGCCCTCGGAGGCACCGGCCTCCACGAGGGCATCGATGCCGGGGCGGCTGCGGTTCCAGACCGTAAGCGTATGGCCGGCAGCGAGCAGGTGCCGGGCCATCGGCCGTCCCATGATTCCAAGCCCGATGAAGCCAAGTCGCATGGAGACCTCCACAAGCTAGAAACACGGAAACTGAGGCCCGCCGCGGTACCGAGTCGCGGGTCTCAGTTTCTCATTTTCTAGTTTCTCAGTTTCTACGTTTCTGCCTTAAGCTACATCGAAGCGAAGCCCGCCGGAAGAAGAGGAGTTACGCCATGCGGCCGAACACAGTGAAACAGAAGTGGCGCGAGGGAAAGGTCGCGATCGGCGGCTGGCTCTCGATCCCCAGCACTTACACCGCCGAGGCCATGGCCCACCAGGGCTTCGACTGGCTCTGCATCGACACCCAGCACGGCATCCTCGATTACAGCTCCGCTGTGCCGATGCTCCAGGCGATCTCAACCACGGACACGATTCCCTTCGTACGCGTCCCCTGGAACGAGCCCTCGATCATCATGAAGTACCTGGACGCCGGCGCCTACGGGATCATTATCCCCATGGTGAACAACCGCGAAGAGGCCGAGCGGGCAGTCTCAGCCTGCCGTTACCCTCCTCTGGGCTTGCGCAGCTTCGGCCCCAACCGCGTTACCTACTACGCCGGCCGCGACTACGCGGCCTACGCCAACGACGAGGTCGCCTGTGTTGTCATGATCGAAACGGCCGAGGCGCTGGAGAAGCTGGATGATATCCTCAGCCTCCCCGGCGTCGACGCCGCCTACATCGGTCCGGCCGACCTGGGCTACGCGCTTGGCCTGGGCGCGGGCTCGATGAGCGACCCCAGGCACGTCGCCGCTGTCACGCGGATCCGCGAGTCCTGCGAGCGTCACGGCGTGGTGCCCGGCATGCACTGCGCCAACTCGACACTCTCGATCGAGAAGGCCGACGAGGGCTTCAAGATGGTCCTGCTCACCTCCGATATGGCGGGACTCACCCGCGGCGCCGCCCAGGAGCTGGCGGCGATGAAGGGCGCGGTGGCCGGGCCGGCGCGGCCGGGCCCATACGCTTAGATTTGGTTTGGGGGGCGCCACTCGGCGTTTGGAGACTGGCCGCCGACCAGCGGCTGCGGATGCTGCCGTCATCCTGAGCGCACCTCCTGTTGTCATCCTGAGCGCACGCGAAGTATCACTTCCGGTCGGCCGGCTGGGAGCGGGCCTACGAGGGTCGGACCGTACGAGCGCGAAGATGCTTCGGCTACGCCTCAGCATGACAGCTTCGGCGTGAGAGCCCAAGAAGCTGGGCCCGGAAGTCTCCGTCCGGGCCCAGCTTCAGGCATGCAGCCTGCTCTCAGCTTTTCGCGATCGGCGCCTTCGTGTCGTCGATCCACCAGCTCGGCGCGTAAACCTCAGTGACAATGTTCCCGCCGTTAGCCGTGCGGTAGAGGCCCAGGTTGCCCGTGACTGGCCATGAGATCGTGAACTTCTTGGTGCTCTGCCAGGACTCCGGGATGTAGTAGGCCTGGTCCGCAACGTACCGGATCACTTCGTGAACCAGTTCCTGCTGCTTCTTGAGGTCGAACTCCAGCTTGGCCTTCTCGATGGTGCCGTTCAGGTACGGGTCACCTTGCTTGGCGTTTGTGCCCGTGGGAGTGAGTCCGCGATAGCGGCCGCCGTCCTTGTGGATGTTGGCAAACATCTGCGCGACGCAGGTCGGGTAGCCCAGCTCGGCGCGCCAGATCATGCCGTTGAAGCCCTTGGTGCTGGCGCCCTGGTAGCTGTAGTAGTAGTTGGGGATGTAGTCCGCGGAGTAGTCTTTCGGCGACGATTGCACCTTGAGGCCGCCGTCGGCCCACATTCCGGTTAGTATCTCCGCGCCCCTCTCGTAAGCCGCGCCATATACGTTGATCGCCCAGTACATGTTGGTCGAGAAGCCATTCGGCGAGCCGGCTGCTGAGAGGAGCTTCTTGGCCTCGGCGATGTTGAACTCAGTCAGGTAGCGTGCGTTTGGGCCGAAGCTCTTGGTGTCCTGGGGATCGAGCCAGTAGCCCTCCCAACCGGCGCCCACCACCGTGTTGTAGCGGGTCGTGACGGGAACGCCGGCGTCTTGGAACGGCTTCCGGTTGGCCAGAACGTCCAGGAATGTCTCGCGGTCCCAGAGCAGCGCGATGGCCTGGCGGACGCGCTTGTCCTTGAACGGCGAATCGCCCTCGTAGCCGAACGATACCATGGCAGGCGTGGGGCCGAAGCTATCTTCCTGGCGAATGGTCAGCTGAGGTAGGTCCTTCTTCAAGACCAGGATGTCTTCTTGGGCCGGGGAAAGGGTCGACGACGGCCCCCAGATGTTGCCGGCGCGGAACTGCGCCAGCCTCTGAGCGTATTCCAGTATCTGTGGTTGCTCGATTCGATCGATAACCGGGGAACCCTTCACGTAGTAGTTGGGATTCTTCTTCCAGGTTATCCCAGACGCTGGCCGGTAGCTTTCCAGCAACCAGGGTCCATAGCCAATGACCGTATTTCGGGAGTCGAAGCCGCCATCCGCCTCGCGCGGGATAACGTAGAAAATGTTCGCGCTGGCGAAGAGCTGCAGGATGGAGGCATCCGGCGCGTGCAGCTTGACCACCACCGTCCTGTCGTCCGGCGCGGTCACCGACTCGACCGGCGAGAAGGCGTTGGCCTGGCTGTAAGCCAGGTCCCCGTTGCGAACGCCGACCGTGGAGAACTTCTGCCAATTCCAGACGACGTCTTGAGCATCGATGGTGCGCCCGTTTACCGGCGCCTTGTTTTCCCATGTAAGGCCCGGGCGGATCTTCATGGTCACCTGGAGCTTGTCGCCGCTCAACTCATACGACTCAGCCAGGTCGCCCTCGACCTCGCCAACGGCGAAGTTCGGATACTTCGCCGTTTTGAATTTCATCATGCGCGGATAGGTGTAGGCCGCTATGGCCGTGAGAGTTGTGAAGCCCTGGGAGGTATGGGGGTCAAGCGAGGGCGGGTCGGCGGACCCGAACCAGCCCTTGTACGTCCCACCGGGCTTTATCTTTGCCGTCGTATCGACCGGGATATCGAGCAGGCCCGATCCCTGCGGGGCTGACTGGCCACCGCCCTTGCCGCCGCCGCAGCCGGCCAGGGCGATGGCCGCGGCCCCGGCGCCGAGCGCGCCGGCCCCGATCAAGGTACGCCGGCGTGTCAAACGCTCATTGCTGAGCTTCTCCCAGTACCTGGTCCCTGACATGTTGCTCCCCTCCCTTACGCGTCTAGCTTCCGGCTTGGTATGACCCCGCAGAAGCTGGTATCGACATTTCGCCCCATTGCGCGAGTCGCCACAGCCTAGGCACGCCTCCACCAATTGTCAATACGTACGTGCGTGCGAGCACCACGGCTTCCAGGGTGCGGCAGGAACATGGACCGCCGCAGCCAGACGGTTAAGTGCGCAGGCGGTTTTCAGATTATCGGCGCAGGCCCGCTTCCAGCTCTTCACGGTGGGCGGCGACCCAGCCCGCCTGGGCCTCGATCTGGCGCGGAGCGCCCAACTCGAGGAGACGCAGGCCCGCGACGCCTCCCGCGGCCGCCTCCGTTTCTATGCCCTCGGCACAGTCCCGCATCGCCCTCTGCATCAACCAGATGACCTCGGACCGGTCTTCGAGGCCGTACGCGTCGCACATTGCCCGCATCCGATCGCCGTGAAGGCCGACCCACGGGTGCGCCGCGCAGGGGCAGAGGAATTGCCAGAAGACCTCGGCGACGTCCTCGACGCGGCGGCCGGGCCGCGCCGCGTCCCAGTCGATGAAGGCGACGGGGCGATAGAGGCCGTCAGTCTGGCGGTACACCGTGTTCTTCGGCGACAGGTCGCCGTGGCGTACGACCTCGGCATCGCCGGCCAGATCTGTGCCCGCGGTGACGTCATGGAAGCGCCGAACGAGCCTCATGACGCCGATCAGGCTCTCGTCCGACCACACGCCCAGGGGCTGCTGTCCTTCCCAGGCCACGTGGCCCTCCACGTGGGACAGCACCTCGCGGCCCTCATCGTCGATGCCCAGGACCCGGGGTGCGCCTGCGAAGCCGGCCGTCTCGAAGTGGCGCAGGAGTCGGTGAACGAACGGCGTGTGCGGGCCCGTGGGCCGCCTCACGGTGTCGCCCATGCGGACGACTGGCGTTACGTAGCCGCCAGGCAGTTCTGCTCCTGGTACGCGACCGCGGTCGCCGCTCAAGGACCCCAACCCAGCACCGGCGGGCGGAAGCTGCAGCCGGGCGGGTTCCTCGCCGGAGGCCGCGAGGAACAATCGGCCTCCGCGAAGAGCTTGTCGCGCCCTCCGAGCGTCTTGAGGTCGAGCACCAGGCGCTCGCCTGATCCATCGACCCGCGCGATGCGAAGCTTGTCACCACGCAGGAAGGCTATCCAACCTCCATCGAGAGAGGCCGCCGGCGCCAGACCGCTCGTCGTGCGTCTGAGCGAATCGGGCGAACCGAAGAATATGGACCCTTCCTTGATGAAGTGGCCCACGACGACGCCGGGCCCACGAAGGGCGGAGACCATCACGTCCTCCGGGTCCTCGGGCCGCGGTCGCAGGGAGTAGGGAACAAGGTTATCGAGGGACATAACCCGCAGTCCGCTGTTGTCGGCGTAGAGCATCGGGACGTCCGCCGCGACCCAACCGGCCACGCGGAAGTTCGGGATCGCGTCCGAGAGCAAGAGAGGGTTCGAGCCATCGGCATCGGCCGTCCACACCTGCGTGATGCCGGAGCCGCCGATTCGCGATGAGATGTAGAGCAGGCGGCGGCCGTCCGGCGACCAGGCGACGCTGCTGCCACCGATAGAGGAGTTCGAGGCGCAACAGGGGTGGTAGACCCAGTCGCCGGCGTCGATCAGCCGGCGCTGGTTAGAGCCGTCGGCATCACTGACCCAGACGTCGTAGTCACGGACGAAGGCCAGTGTCCGTCCGTCCGGCGATACCGATGGCGATGAGGCCCAGCTTCGCTGGCTGTCGGGGTCGAGAGGATCACCGCGCATGCCTTCGATGATCCGAGTGAGCGCGGACCCGTCCGGTGTCACCGTGTAGATGCTCCCGCCGGCGGAGAAGTAGATGCGACCCTCGGGCAGCGGCGCCTGGTCCGGCGCGCCAGAGCGGCTGGAGGGCCCTTCGGGAGCGTCGCTCTTGCCGGCGAAGAGAAGCCACGCGACCAGCGCGATGGCTATGGCGACGAGGACGATCAGGGTCAGGTGCTGGCGCCGCATCTTGCCTCAGCCCACCACATCAAGCGTCCACCCCGGCTACAGGCCGTGCCAGCCTCGCGGACCTAACAAAAAGGCGAACGCGGACCCGTCGGGCGACCAGCGGATGTCCCTGAACTCGAAGCCCGCCGGCGGAGGCCCGTAGTCGTGCAGGAGCACGCCCTCGGCGGAGTACAACCGTAGCCGCGATCCCGCCACCAGCACGCGAGAGGCGTCCGGTGAAGGGACCGCGAATGCCTGCGCTTCCAGCCCCTGCGTCAGCGATCGTACCTCCCGCGTTTTCACGTCTACGAGCAGAATACGCGTCGAGCCTCCGTCGCAGGCCCAGCAGCCAAAGATCGACAGGACGAGGCGATCGTTCCCCACCCATCGCGCCTGACCCGCCGTTCCACTCTCACATTCAATCAGCGGGTCGCGGGCGCCCGTAACGTTATCGATGATCAAGAAGCGGTAAGGCAAGCCGAGGCAGAGCGACCGGTCGCCCGTCATGCCGGGCGATTCGAATCGGGCCGTCCTCCTGCCGTCCGGCGAGACCGCGCTGAGAAAGCGCTCTTCCTCGGCCTTGCCCCGCGACTCCGGGTCCTCCTGCGTGACCGCGCCCGTGACTACGTCTAGCGCGACGTTGCCGAAGAGGACACTGTCCGTGCCCTGTTCCCACGCCATCGCATACGTGACGATAGGTGGCTTGCCGAGATCCTTTATTGTTCCGCTACGCGCGTCGAAGAGCTTGAGGGAATCCCCTCGCGTGAACGCCACGCGATAGCCGTTGTCCTCGCCGTTGACGCCCGTGCGCTCAACAGCGGCACCGATAATCCCGTCGATGACAATTGCCTGTCCGTCCGTCGTCGGTATGAAGGCGACCGACTGCGCCCCGGGCCCACCAGAGGTCAGCCCGACGAGATAGCGCCCGCCCGCGAGCCAGTTGACGCTGCTGAAGCGCGAGATGCCTTCGAGATGGCGGGCGGTCCCCGCCGCATCGCTGATGTATACGTCGGAGGTTATCGTCAGAATGCCCGGTCCCGGCATCGGCGGCGGGAAGTTGGGCTTCGTTATCAAGTAGAGGTCGCCTCCCGGGTCGGGCGTGACTGAGAAGATGCGCGAAGCATTCAAGTCGCCCGGCGCAAGGCTGCCCCCGGAGATCGTAAAGGCCTTCGACGGGGCGCTCTCGACCGTCTCACGCAGGTGGGCGCCCGGCGGGTTGCGCTCCATCTCGAGGCTGCCGCCGACAAACAGGGTCACGTCTCCGTCCAGGAACGGATGGTGGATGAGCCTCTTGGTGCGGAATGAGACGCTCAGATGCTGGTTGTCCGGCCACGTCACCGACTGCAGAAGTCGCGGCGAAGAATAGAGCTGCCGCGGATCGCCCGCACCTTCGACGAGATAAAGCGCCCATCTGGGGTTACGCGGTAAGGTCTCTGAGCGATAGTCGTCGGCGAAGGGCTCGGCCATCTCCACGCCGTCGAACAACGGGCGGAGTTGGACGGGCGTCCAGCGCACATCGGCTTGTGTCTGGCCTGCGCCGGCCGTGGGTCCGGCCGGCCCCGACGCTCCGGCCCTGACGGCCGGCGTCGGTGTCGCCGTAGGTAGGTCCGCCACCGGTGTAGGTTCTCTCGCTGTCTCGGTTGGCGACGGGCTCTGCCCGTGGCTGCATGCCAGCCCGGCCGCGGTCAGCAGTCCGATCAGAACACTGGATCCTCGTCTCATTTCCCCCGGGCCTACCTACCAGTATAGGGAGGAAATGACTTGCGGGCCGCGCCATGGCCTATCGGTTTCATACCACCGTTGGTCCGGAGAACAACGCCTTATCGTGCGCCAGGCTTCGGACCCGCCGCTACCTTCTCCGATAGACCGTTAAACCGGTCGCTGGGCCGTTGCGAGCTTCGCCATTTCCATCATTGACACCCATCGCTGGACGACACGCTAACTCCCGCCCGATTAGTTCCCACTCACTCTATTCGCGGCCGCCGGTCGTTCGCCGTCTGGCGGCCGTCGAACCAGCGGCGATGGATCCGCGGCCTGAGGGGCCGCGCCTCCCGGTTTTGGGGGTGGCAATTACATCTGACGGGGCTCAGGGCGCTACTACGAACCAGACATTGCCAACGGCGTTGCCGGTGGTGTCGCCGGGCTTACTGTCCCTTGCGAACTTGTAAAGTGCCTGGCCCTTGTAGGCCAGCTGCTTGGCGCCATCATCCCTCGTGATCAGGGTAAGGTCGCCGATAAGGCCGGCCGGCGGTACCGCATTACCGGCCGCGACTATCAGCGGCGGCCACGTGTTCGCCAGATTGCCGGACACCGTGCTCTTCCCGGGTGGGTCGTTCTTGAAGGTATAGAGGGTCAACCCCGTAGGCCCGTCGGTCAATATCTTGCCCAGGGAAGAGTCGACGATCTTGACGCTCGGCGCCGCCGCCACGGCGGCCTGGGGTGTGGCGTCGCCGGCCAGCAGCTCACCATTCATTCCCTGGCCCGTGTGGTACTTGCACAGGAACAGGATGACGCCGCTCTGAGGGAAGGTGAATTCGACGTCCACCTTGCTTTTCGCGGGGACGTCCTTATCGATCTCGAGCTGGGCAATGCTGAGATTGTGCAGGGTCGCCTTCGAGTCGTTCGACAGGGTGACGGTCAGTTTCTGGCCGGGCTTGCCCTTGAGGAAGGTGGGCGAGAAGTAATAGTCGTCGGCCTCGAGGGTCAGCGTCGTCGAGGCCGAGACGTCCTTCGTGCCGTGGTCACCGAAGGCGACGGAGCCGAGCGTGATCTGCTTCGCCTGCTCCTTGCCTCCGCCGCCGCAGGCCCCGCCCAGCATTGACAGGGTCGTGACGACGGCCAAACCCAAAAGCGTGCGCTTCACGTCTCGCTCCTTTCGTTCTTACAGGGATGGTTGTTTGCCGAAATGGCAGCCCTGCCCTCTGACGTTACGAGACGCAGAGCGATCATGGATTCAGTTCCAGGCGACGGCGATATACTGGCCTGGCCGATTGACCGCCAGCGGCGGGCGTCCTTGACCGCGTACGAAAGGCTAAGTGCCAAAGCAAGCTTCCCCGGAGGAGCTGGAACAGCTCTGGCGAACGGTACTCCTCGAAGGACATCGCACGCTGCGCTTCATGCGGGCCATGTTCAAGCGAGTGCCAAGCTCGCCGCGCTGTAAGCAGTGCAATAGCCCGTTCCGCGGAATTGGCGGCCGCATCGTCGGCGTCATGGGCTTTCGTCCGTCCCGCAAGAACCCGAATTTCTGCAACGCCTGTTTCGAGAAGCTGCCGCCCGGTGGGATCGAGCTCGACATAGCCGTCTTGTTCGCGGACGTCCGCGGGTCCACAGAGCTTGGTGAAAAGCTCGGCCCCAGCGCCTACGCCGACATGATGAACCGCTTTTACAGCGTGGCGACCGCTGTCCTGCTTAAGTACGACGCGCTGATCGACAAGCTCATCGGTGACGAGGTCATGGCGCTATTCATCCCCGGCGTTTCCGGGCCCGAGTACCGCCGACGCGCGGCCGAGGCGGGCGAGGCGCTTCTGCGGGCCCTGCGCGACGGCGAAACGGGCGAGCAGTGGCTGCCCGTGGGCGTAGCCGTACACGCCGGTCTCGCCTACGTCGGCAATGTGGGCAGCGGAGGCATCGGCGATTTCACCGCCCTTGGCGACACCGTAAACACGACTGCCCGCCTCCAGGCCGCAGCCTCGGCCGGCGAGCTTGTCCTGACGGAGGCGCTCTACGATCTCGTCGCGGAGCGTTTCCCGGCTCCTGAATCCAGAACTCTCACGCTTCGGGGGAAGGAACAGCCGGTCGCGGTCAAGGTCATAAAGGTGGCCTAGCACCCAGCGCGTCCACCAGCAAGCCGCTAAGAGGAGGCAAGTGATGGCCACCGTAAACACCGCCCTCGGCCCGATCGACGCCGAGAGTCTCGGCTTTACGCTCAGCCACGAGCACGTGATGAACCTGGCTCTCTGGCGTCACCTGCCGATGCTCTACGACTGGGAGGCCACCGTCCAGAAATCCAAGGACCTCCTCACGGAGGCCAGGCGCGGCGGCGGCGACAGCATGATCGACCTCACGACCGTGGACCTCGGGCGGGAAGTGACGCTGATCCGCGAGGTATCGGAGGCGAGCGGGATGAACGTGGTCTGCGCCACCGGCCTCTGGCGTGACATACCCCGCTCGTTCTGGATGCGCGACCCCGATTACATCGCCCGATTCATGTTCCACGAGATCGAGCACGGCATCGACGGCACCGGCATCAAGCCGGGCGCGATCAAGCTGGCGCAGGACGTCGAGCACCTGGCAAACGGCCGCCTGCAGGAGCGCGTGGCCAACGTCGTGCGCGCGGCGGCGCGGGTCGCGAAGGACACCGGCGTGCCGATCAGCACCCACCACTGGGCGCCGCTCGAGGTCGGGCGCCTCCAGGCCGAAATCTTCCTCGATGAGGGCGTGCCCATGCACCTGGTCTGCATCGGCCACAGCGCCGACACGACCGACGACAAGTACCTGGAGGACCTCCTCCAGACCGGCTGCTACCTGTCGATGGACCGCTACCCCGGCGGCTTTCAGGGGCGAAGCCCCGACTGGCAGGCGCGCAACGCCACGGTGAAGCGCCTGGTCGAGCGCGGCTGGGCCGGTCGGCTGATGCTCGGCCACGACTACCCTCCCCGCCCCGTCTTCGCCGGCGTCGAGAACCCGCCCGAGCCAACCCCGAACCGCTACACCTTCGTCAAGACCGTCGCCATCCCTGGCCTGATCGCCGATGGCGTCACCGAAGCCCAGGTCCGCACCATGACCCACGAGGTCCCCAAGCGCTTCCTTACGGGCCAGACGCCTCTCCCGCGCGAAGCGTGACCCTGCCCGGGCACCGGCCGTACCAATCGCGGCTTGGGCGAGACTCTCAGTGCCTGTCCAGCACGCCCAGAACGTAGTCGGCGAGTACGCCGGCAACAGCTTCTCTGGTCTCGAAATCAACGTGCATGCGGTCGGGGAGCAGCCGGTATTCTTGTCCCCTCGCGTTCACGGCCTCGATAACGTCGAAGAAGGGAATGTTCAGCTCCGAGCAGATACGCGCGACGAAGACGTTATACTCCGCGACTTGAGCGCGCACCGCGTCCCTTTGGGCCTCTTGCTGGATGTTGGTTACGGCAAGACGGCAGATTACCTTCACGCGCGGTAACGCGGCCAGGGCGCGTAACATCTCCTCGGTGGCCCGAAGCGAGGGTTCGCGATAAACCATAGGTGCGACTCCGAGCACCCGCCGGGCGACCGCGCGGGGTGCGCGAAACAAAAGTCCTCGAGGTGAGGCGCTGCCTTCGCCGCCGCCCCCGGCGGCCACCTTGGCCAACTCGGCCGCGCGCCAGAATACTGGATAGAGCCAGGGGAAGCGATGCAACACCGCGTATGACACCTTCTCCTCAAACAGCGTGCCGCCGGTAAGCATAAGGACCACAATGTCCGCGCGGTGGCGGCTGACCAAGTCCAGACAGCGTTCGGCCATGTTTGGTCTCTGGTACTGCGGCAGGGCTGTCGCCTCCCACCCGGCATCGGGCGCAGCTGCCCGCAGCGCCTGGACGAGTAGCTGCGGCAGCGTTAGGGAGCCGGGCGGTTTCGTGTAGACTCCCTCGCTCGAACCGAGGAGCAAAACGCGAAAGCTCGACTTCACCAGGGTGGCGGCTCCATTGCCACGATCATAGCGGCACCACCTCGACCGGGCTAAGCTCGACGTGTGCAGGTGTCCACGCGGCGGGGCTATCGTGGGGGCCGTAGACTAGGGCCGTGGCGCTCATAACCTCCCGCGCGAACTCCCAGATAAAGGCTATCCGCGCGCTGCGCAACCGGCGCGAGCGGGAGCGGACGGGCGTCTTTTTCGCGGAGGGCGGCCGGGTCGTGGCCGAAGCCTTGAAGGCCGAAGCCGACATCGAAACCCTCGTTATCGCGAGCGCGAGGCTGTCCGAGGCCGAACGTTTGCTCGTCGATGAGGCCGCACGGGGGGGCGCCCCGGTCCTCGAGATCAGTCCAGAGGTTTTCGACAGCCTCTCCTTCCGCGGAGAACCTCAGGCGGTCGGCGCCGTCGTCCGCCGCCGGCGCGACGTATTGCCCGAAGCCGCGCTGGGCGAGCGCTGCTGGGTCGCCGTGCACGAGGTCCAACATCCCGGCAACCTGGGGACGCTGATTCGGACCTGCGACGCCGCCGGGGGCGCCGGCGTCATCCTCACCGGCCCCTCGACCGACCCCTACCATCCGGTCGCCGTCCGCGGCAGCCTCGGCGCCATCTTCTCCCAGAAGCTCATCGAGACCACGCCGGAGGCGTTCGCGTCCTGGACGCGGCGTTACCACTGCACCGTCGTCGGCACCTCACCAGCAGGGGAGGTCGATTACCGTGAAGCCGAGTACAGCACGCCTGTCGTGCTCCTAATGGGCTCCGAGCGCGTCGGTCTCTCTCCAGACCAGGCGGCCCTCTGTCATCAGGTCGTCCGCATCCCGATGGCCGGCGTGGTCGACAGCCTTAACCTCTCGGTCGCGGCTGCGCTTGTACTGTACGAGGCCTACCGGAAGACAGCGGCAATTCTCGCTATACCGTGATCACCGACGCCTTTCCGATCAGGGTCCGCAGCATGTCGATCTCGCCCAGGTGCTGGAAGCTGTGGGTCATGACGACCTGTCCCAGGGCCCGCGCCGCCGGCATTTCTCCCAGGGGCCGAACGGTGACTGGCTTTTCGAAGACCCCCTCCTCCGGTGTAGAGAGCCAGTCGTCGGTACTCTTCCAGGCCGCGCGCGCATAGTCGAGAAAGAGGTCCGAGTCCTTGATCCGGAAGGCGCGAGCCTCTTCCGGCGGCATGCCCGTACCCTGTGCGGCCCTGGCCAGCCCCAGCTTCTCGTCGTAGCCGCCGTCCACCCACACCGTCGGGCGCCTTTCCTGGAGAACGAAGCGGACGATGTTGTCCTCGGTGCGCGTGATGTGCCAGACCTCGAACGCGATGGAGTTGTCGTAGTTCGGTGGCAGCCAGTGCAGCTCTTCGGGTGTGAGATCGCTCACGGCCCGCTCGACGAGGCGGTGCAGGCGGGTCATCTCCTGGCGGACGAATTCTGGGAGAGAGAGCATCAGGCCTCCTCTGAACCGTGGCCGCTATCTCTGTCGAGAAGCGGCAGAATGTCATTCCGAGGGAATAAGTAAGGGCTCGACCCACATTCCGAAGGGCTCGGAAAACGGCCTCATCCGTTCATCACGGTGTCGAGGATCTTGCCGGCCTCGTCCGGGTTACCGGGGGGCATAGAGATCACGGGAACGTCGACGCCGAGGGACCGCACCTCGACCAGCTGGCTGTGGACTTCCTCGGGCGTGCCGACGACCGTGATGTTAGCGGCCATGTAATCGGGAACGGCGGCCATCGCCGCGTCCTGTCCGCCGGTCCAGGCGCCTTCGATCTCCGGCACCTCTTTAGCGTAGCCCTCGCGCGCCAGCATTTCTTTGTAGAAGACGCCCATGCGGCCGATGTAGAAGGCAATGCCCTGTTTCGAGGCCTGGAAGACCTGAGCCCGGCGCGACTCGTCGGTGACGTAACCCGTGGTCAGGTAGGGTGCGACCATCACGTCGCTCCCGCTGCGTCCGGCTTTGCGCGCGCCGCGCTCGAGGCGGCTGCGCACGCCTGCGTACTTGTCCTTCGGCCAATGGATCGGGATCAGCCCGTCGGCGATTTCGCCCGTCTGGACGATGCTGGCCGGAGTGATAGCGGCAACGTAGACCGGAATGTGGTCGCGCAAGGGCGTGAACTGGAGGAGAAAGCCGCGTTCGAGGTTGAAGATCTCTCCCTGGTAGAGCAGGCGCTCGCGACGCATGATCATGTTGATGATCTCGATGTACTCGCGCAGGCGGCGTAGGGGCTTTTCGAAGGGCACACCGTGCCAGTGCTCGATAACGTTAGCGCCGCTCGTGCCGAGACCGATCAGCATGCGCCCGCCGCTGAGCTCGTCTAGGCTGGCGAAGGTGCTGGCGACGACGCCCGGTGACCGCGAGTAGACGTTCATGATGCCGCTGCCGACCTTGAGCCTGTCGGTGGCGCGAACGATCTCGCCCATCGCCGTCACGATGTCGTAGCCCCAGGTCTCGCCCAGCCAGATGGAGTCATACCCGAGCTGGTCGGCGAGCCTGATCTTGGCCAGGGCCTGGTCGCGGCCGGCGCCGCCGAGCCCAATGCCGCCGGTGAGGCCGATCCTGAGCTTGGGCGAGTTCGTCATAGGTTGCTCCTGCCGAACTGTGGTCGCAAGGGCGCGATTCAAGACCTCACGGCGCCGTCCGGCCCGCATTGGATCCGGGTTGGGTTGGCGTCATTATCGCCGATCGCCGGCGAGGGAACAGGTCCAGTGATTGACGGAAGGCGGCAGCCCCGCTATGACGGGTGTACTTATGCCACCCCGCGGGCGTCCGACTCTTGCCGCCCGGGCGGCCGAGCTCCTGATCACGGAGCTGGGCTCCCGGGGCCTGGCCGGGATCGATCCCGTCCTCTGCTTCAGCGACGCCGCCTGGCGCTCGGCCATGGCGGTCCTGCACTGCCCCACATGGACCGCCAGGCTGGCGTCCCCGACCGCGCGCCGTGGCACGCGGGGCAAGCTGGGCATGGCCACGATCTGCCACTTCCGCCACGGCCACTCGGCCGTCGTCTACATCCGCCTTCGCGGCCGGAGCTGGGAGGCCGTCGCCGAAACGGTCCGCCACGAGGCGCTCCACGTCGCGCGTCCCAGTTTTAACCACCGTCAGATCGACGCCGCCCTGCGCCGGGATATCAGCGCCCCCCGGGAACCCTTTTAACGAACAAGGAGAAGAGGCCGGACGATTCGTCCGGCCTCTTCTTTGCGAACTCGAAAGCCGCGGGTTTCCGAGCGGTCCGGCTAGCCGGCTCTCGCTCGCAGACGGCCCAGGGCCAGCAGAGCGAGGGCTAACAAACCACCGCCGGCCGCGTACCACGGCCAGGCCGCGCGATGGCGCCCGTCTGTGGCAGTCAGTCCCCCGTCGCCGGTCCGGGGCGGCACGATGCCGGTCTGGGGCCCGACCTCGATGACGCCGGCCATGCCCTGGTCGGCGTGGAGGATGCAGAGGTAGGAATAGGTCCCGGCGCGGGTGAAGGTCAGAGCGAAGGTCGTGCCGCCGGTGGCCTCAGGTCCGGCTCCAATCAAGCCCGAGTTTACGTAGCCCGTGCCGGCGTACTGTTGCTGGGGAGGGCCGGACGGGAACAGGGCCTGCGGATTCAAGATCAGAAGTGGCGGGCCGGCGCCCTGGAACTGCGGTGTTACGAGGTCCGGGACCGCGGCGCCGGACGTGAACGTAATCGTATGGGGCACGAAGGTGTTGTTGTTCCAGCGCACGGTGTCGCCAAGGCCTACCTGGAGACGGCCGGGGATGAAGCGGTTAACGTCCGCCTGCCCCGCGCTGGCCGCGATCGACAGGTCCCAGGTCGAAGTTCCGCCGCTTCCAGCCGACTTGACCGCCTGGCCGGACGCTGCCGAGCGCTCGCCCGGGGCGATGTCGCGGTTGAGGAGGTCCTGCGCCTCGAAGTCGCGCTGCGCCTGCGTCGGAACGAATACTCCCGCCGCGAGGACGGTGACCGACGACTCCATGCCCGGGTGGACCAGGCACAGGAACTTAAACAGGCCCTGCTTCGGGAAGGTCGCGGTCCAGCTCTGGCCTTTGTTCAAAACGCCGGAGTTCTGGTACGCGCTGCCGTCCACGGTCGCAACGGACGCTGTCGGGTTCGCCGCCAGGGGATTGAATATCAGCTGCGGCGGCCCGGTCTTCGGCGGCGGGCCGTTCGGTACGATCAGGTCGGGTACGGCCGCCGACCCGACGTAGGTCACCGTGTGGATCTCTTCATAAGGGTTTTGGAACTCGACGCTGTCGCCAACGTTCACGAAGATCGTGCTGGGCCGGAAGGTCTCGACAGCGACTCCCGCCCGCCCGCCGCCGACAAAGGCGGTGTACTTTGTTGCCGCCATTGAGGCGTGGTCATTACCGAGCGCAACCACTGCTCCGACGGTCAGCGCGGCCATGGACAATACGCGGAGGACCTTGAACACAGGGATCAGCCTTTTCATACTCTCTCCTTCTCTGGCTACCGCTCCCCCGGCTTCTGCTCTACCGAGCTCGCCCCTTACCGGTGCCCTCCTTTCCAGCGTTCATCTCGGGTCTCATTGGACAATGAATGCCCCGTTCATATCGGCGGGATGGATGTCGCAGCGGAAGAAGTACGTCCCGGGAGACGGCGCCTCGAAACTGAGGCTGAACGAGCAGGGCGCCGCGCAGTTGTTACCAACCGCGCCGGGCAAAGCCCGTGCCGCCGTGCTGTCAGTGTAGACCGCGAAGTTGTGTGCGACACCCGTGTCGCGGTTGGAGACGTTGACGGTGATCGGCCCGCCGCCCGCGACCGTTATCGTCGACCGGTCAAACTGCAGGCTCGGCACCATCGAGATGCTTGCCGTGCGCCCGCCGCTTCCGCTTCCCGTCGCTGGTGCAGGGGTTGGCGCCGGAGGCGTCGGCGATGACGATTCTAAAGTTGCCGCCGGCGGCAGAGAGGTGGGCGTCGGGGGCGCCGCCTGTGTTGGCGTCGAGGTGGCCGGGGCAGCCGCCGGCGCCGGGCTTGATTCCAGGCGCACGGCTGCAGGCTGAGAAGAGCAGGCCGCGAGCGCCAGGAGGGCAAGGAGCGACAAGGCCATGGTTCGGAAGCAAATGAGAATAAGTGCCCTCTTCGCGGATTGTGGAGCGGCTGTGCTTTCTAGATTACCCGCGAGGAGCGTTACCGTCATCGCCTCGAGGAGCAGTCAAATGACTTGGCGAAGCGTGTCCGCGCTATTGACAGCCCGGCGGCGAATGATGATACCATCATCACCTATGGTGGCGCGCCAGTGACCCAGGCTATTGCTCGCGCCGGGCGCCGCGAGGAGCGCGCCGCTCAGATCCGCGCCGACTTGCTCGCCTCGGCCGAGCGCCTGCTCGCCGAAAAGGGCGTTGACCGCGTTACGATAAACGACATCACCACGGGCGCCGGCGTCGGCTTCGGCACCTTCTACAACTACTTCTCATCCAAAGAAGACGTTTATAAGGAATTGGTCCGCGGCGGCCTCGACCTTCTGGTTGATCGTATCGACGAGCGCTGCGGGCGCACCGACGACCACGGCCAGCGCCTGCGCATCGCCGCCGAGGAGGCGGCCGATTTCGCCGCCGATCACTCCGACCTGTTCATTCTTCTCACCACCAACCCCGACGTACACGACGCCACCCGCGAGGGCGTCGAGGGTCTTGTGAACTGCCTGAGGAGTTGGCTCCAGCAGGGGTTCGACGACCAGGCCTTCCAGGCCATCGACCCTGGCATCGCGGTGAAGGCGATCATCGGCATGTACGCTTTCGTCCTCCGCCCGCTTGCCCGAGACAACTCGCGCAGGGACGAGATCAAGTCTTCGCTGATCCGTCTAATTCAAGGGGCAGTTATGGGGGCGGGCAAATAGCCTCAACCTCAATATAAGCGGGCCGCTTTGGACGCCCGCAGACATCGAAGGCGGGCTGCTGAAGCCGCCCGTACGAAGGAGAGCAGGAAATGACCATAACCTCAGACGACGTCCTGGGCCTCTGGAAGAAGATCGCGGCCGAGCAGCCCGACCTCGACCTCGACCTCAAGTGGCTGGAGGCCGGGACCGAAAGGGGTGTCGCCGCCAAGCCCGGTAAGCACGGTCTGACAGTCGACGAGATCCAGACGGGCTCGTACGGCGAGATTCCGCCTGAATCCAAGAATTTTAGCCTTCGACCGCGGGGCGCCGCTGCCTGGCCCGGAGTCGGCCGCCTCGGCCTGCGCTGGGGCGAGAAGTCCCAGAGCTGGTCGCAATCGGTGACCCTTCTTTACGAAGAGGCCCAATCGCGGCAGTGGTCTTCGGCCACCGACATCCCCTGGGAGGAGCTGCGCAAAGCCCCTCTCGCCGACGACCTCGAGCTGGCTATGGCCCAGCTCTGCACCTTCCTCACCCAGGTCGAATTCATCGCCGGCGACGTCCCCGGGCGCTGGGTCTCCCACATCAGCCCCGACCATTACGAGACCGCGCTGTTCCTGGGCACCCAGATCATGGACGAAGCGCGTCACATGGACGTGTTCCGCAAGCGGGCGCTGGTAAACGGCGGCGGCATGCTTACGGCGGGCGCCGGCGCCATTGGCTTTCTCTACGACCAGGACTTCGCCGAAATGACCGCCACTTTGCACATCGTCGCGGAGGGCTTTGTCCAGAGCATCTTCCGCATGGGCGAGCTGATCGGGAAGAACGAGGCCGACAAGCGCATCTTCCGTCTCGCCGCCCAGGACGAGAGCCGCCACGTCGCCTTCGGCGTCATGCACTGCAAGCACCTGATCGAGACCCAGCCCGAACGCAAGGAAGAGATCGCCAACTACATCCAGCGCCAGGGCGGCGGTGGCGGCGCCAGCATCGCCACCGGCAACACGACCAGCGAAGCGCTCGCCATCCTCCTCGGCGGCGGCAAGGACAACATCGACGAGGGTTACAAGATGCTCATGGCCGCCCGCCAGAAGCAGGCGAAGGAGCTGGCCCAGCGCCTCAAAGTCGTCGGACTGACCGAGATGGCGGACGAGATCCTGGCACGCATGGGTGGCTTCGTGGCCGCCAGCACCAACTAGGGGCCGGGCGAAAATGACCCAGCAAGCAGTCGAAGTTCCGGAGAGCCTCGCGAAGGCGGCCGAGGCTCACAGCTGGCCGCTCGATCTGGTGCGCCGCGGCCTTGCCGCGGGGCTGCCGGCAGAGCGCATCGAGCAGGCTATCAATTCCGGCATGAGCCCGCAGCAGGCGGTCCAGATGCTCGGGCAGATGCGTGGCGGCCCTGCCGGCGCCGGTAGCGTCCTCGGCGGCCTCCAGCAGACGGCCGGTATGCAGCAAGGCCCGCCTCCCCTGGACATGAGCTGGGCCGAGGCTCCCACCGAACGCGGCCGCCTCGCACCTATAGACCCTCAGCGCGGCCTCTTACTCGGCGCCGTCGAGCAGGGCACCTACGGCATCGTCCCCGACCACTGGATGTACGAGAACGACACCCCGCGCGGCTCCCATCTGCCGCCTGGCGTCGCCGGCCTCGCGGCGAGCTATTCAATCTATGACAAACACGAGGTCTGGGCGGATAACGCCGTCGACCTCTACGAGGACGCGATCCGCCACCACTGGCCCTCAGCGACGGCTATTCCCTGGGAGACGCTCACACCTCTACCCAACCACGTCGAGATCGCCATCGACCAGCTGTGCACGAACTGGAGCGAATGGTCGCACCTCGGCCTCGAGGCGGTCTCGAAGTGGTTGGAGCACATCTCCTACGGCTTCCACGAGGTCAAGCTCTTTCTCGCCACCGTGTGCTTCGACTACGGCCGCCAGACCGAGGCCTTCCGCAAACGCGCCCTCGCCAACGGCGGCGGCCTCGGCGTCCAGACTCCCGGCGTGCTCAACCGCACCATCTACTCGGCGATGAAGTTCACCGAGATGGCATCGATCCTCGTTGTGCTCCGCGACAGCTTCCTGGTGAGCCTGTGGGGGAACTACGGCGGGCTCATCGCGCGCAGCGAGGCGGACCGCAAGCTCCTGGAGTACGCGACCCGCGACCTCAAACGCCACATCGAGTACGGCCTCGAGCACCTCAAGTACTTCCTCGCAGCAGCCCCGGCCAAGCGCAGCAACATCCACGCCTGGCTGAACCGCGGCGAAGCCGCGATGGCCGCCGAGTGGCGCCGCAACAAGCCCTACAACGAGGCCCTCATGCTCCTGCTCGACGAGGACCCGCGGGCAGCCAAAGCCAAGCTCCGCGTGGTGCAGCGCAAGCAGGTGGAGGAGTACACCGAGCGCCTGGGGTCAGCCACTCTCCGCGACCACAAGCTCGCCGAGATGCTGTCCGCCCTGATCGAGGAGCCCGCGCCGGCCTGACCTGCCCTCGAGACCAGAGATCCGAAGAGGCGTCCTTCGGGTGAAGGACGCCTCTTTACGTACTTGCAAGGCTCGTCAGCTCTCGAAAGCGCTATATTTAGTCCCCACTACCCAGCCTCATGATCCAAGGAGGGAACGAACGCCATGTGCATAAGCTGCGGTTGTGACGAGCCCGAGGCCAACCACGGGAACCCCAAGCACATGACCCTGAAGCAATTCAAGGACGCGGCCGAGGCGGCGGAGGTCGACCTGGCCCAGCTCCTCAAGAATATCGAAGAGGGCTTCAAGCGCTACGCCAACGTGCAGCCCAAGCGCTGAGCGGGGCGGGAAATGTAGCGGAAGCCTTCAGGCTTCCTGGGCGTGGGCGGCTTGGGGTGTTCCGCGTTCGTAGGGGGGAATCGTGACCCTCACCAGCCTCTGGCGCGAGCGCCCGATCGCCGGCCGCTGGACCCTGAAGGACATCGTCCAGGGCAAGCCCTTCGGCCATCCCAGCCACGCGCTCTTCGTCCACTTCCCCTCGGCGCTGCTGCCCGTTGCCTTCGTTCTCGATGTCGCCTCACGGCTCCACGCCGATAACGCCCTGGTGAAGGCTGCTCTGTACGACATGGCCATCGGCCTGCTGGCTGCGAGCGGCGCCATCCTGACGGGCCTCGTCGACTACCTGCCGATGGTCGGCGGGTCCCGCAAGAAGAAGCTGGGGACCTACCACCTGCTCGCGCAGCTGTGGGCGCTCGCCTTCTTCTGCGTGAGCTTCGTTCTGCGCTTCGGCGACCTCGACCTCGCGTCGACGGCCTGGCCGGCGCTCGTCACGGCCGGCCTGGGCGCCGCCGGCATCCTGGTGGGGAACTACTTCGGCGGCGAGCTCGTGTACCGCCAGGGCATGCGCGTCAGCGTTGACGACCTTTAGGCTTTCGGCTTCGCCGCCAGTGCGCTCAGCATTTCCAGCACGACGCGGTGGGCGACCTCGGCCGTGATCTGGCCGGGACCGTCGTAGACGGGCGCCACTTCGACCACGTCCATCCCCACCAGACGGACCCCTCCGGCTATGCGCCGAACGGCTTTGAGTAGCTCGCGGGAGGTGAGGCCGCCGGGCTCCGGCGTCCCCGTTCCGGGCGCGAAGGCCGGGTCGAGGACATCGATGTCGACGGAAAGGTAGATGGACTCGGGGCCGTCGAGGGCCTGGGCGATCGACTCCTCGAGCACCGCATCGAAACCGCGCTCGTCGATCTCGGCCATGAGGTGCCAGCGCATGCCTTGTCCCCGCATCCAGTCGATGATGTTCGGCGGCGGCCAGTAGCCCCGAAGGCCAACCTGGACGAAGTTCGGTCCCGGCACGGCGCCGCTCTCGATCAGGCGCCGCATGGGCGTCCCGTGGCCGAGGAGCACGCCCCAGTTGTCCTCGGCCGTGTCGGCGTGGGCGTCGAAGTGGACAATGCCCATCTTGCCTCGTCCCACCGCGTCGGCCACCGCCGTGGCGGCCGGGAGGGTGATCGAGTGGTCGCCACCGAGGATGATTGGGATCGCGCCGAGGTTTGCGATCTCGGCTACTTTCGCCCGGATCGCGTCGTGGCTGCGCTCGATGCTGCTGGGGATGATCGACGCGTCGCCGTAGTCGAAGACGCGCAAACTGCGCAGCGGCTGAACTCCGAGCTCCAGGTGATGGATGCCACGGCCGAGGTTAGAGGCCCCCCGGATGGCGCGCGGGCCGAAGCGAGCGCCGGGCCGGTTCGTCACCGCCATGTCGAACGGGGCGCCGATGATTACTACATCCGGCCGCTCGGCCGCCAGCTCTACCGGTGTCTCGACGTACGGCAGCTTCAAGAACGTCGGGATGCCGACGAACGCAGGGTCGGCGGACATGCGGTCGTAGACCATGGCGTGTAGAGCATAGGGCAAAGGCGTGGGGCAGGGCGTTCGAAGCCTCTGCACTTTGCACTATGCTCTTTGCTCTTTGCACTAAGATCAGGCCGTGGCCAACGCCTCGCATCGCTCCCTCACCATCGGTCCCCGCACCCTGGTCTGGGGCGCCCGCACCTACGTAATGGGCATCATCAATGTCTCGCCGGAGTCATTTTCCGGCGACGGCGTGGTGGACGTGCAGGCCGCTGTCGACCAGGCTTACCGGTTTGTGGAGGAGGGCGCCGACCTCCTCGACGTGGGCGGGCAATCGACCAGGCCGGGGTTCCAAGAGATCAGCGTCCAGGCTGAGATCGACCGCGTGGCTCCGGTTGTCCGCCGCATCGCGCGCGCGGTGGACCTGCCGCTGAGCGTGGACACTTATCGGGCCGATGTGGCATCGGCCGCGCTCGACGCCGGTGCGCACATGATCAACGACATCTGGGGATTCCGGCACGACGCCAGCATGGCGCAGCTGATCGCGGTCCGCCGCACGCCCGCGGTCATCATGCATAATCAGCGCGGCCGGGAGTTTCACGAAGTGATCGGCGATATCAAGTCCGGCCTGCGCGCCAGCATCGAAATCGCCGAGCGCGCGGGGATTCCCGCTGATTCTCTAATAGCCGATCCGGGCTTTGGCTTTGGCTGGACGCCGGACCAGAACCTGGAGATGCTCCGGCGCCTGGCCGAGCTGCGCGACCTGGGGCTTCCGCTTCTGGTGGGGACCTCTCGTAAATCGACCATCGCCGGCGTTCTCGACCGGACCGTCGATGACCGCATCTGGGGCACGGCCGCTACGGTCGCGATAGCCATCGCCAACGGAGCCGATATCGTGCGCGTGCACGATGTCGCCCAAATGGCGCAGGTGTGCCGGATGGCGGACGCCGTGGTGAGGACCAAGGGACGAGGAACGGCGAACCAGGAATGAGCACCGGCATCTACCTCGCCTTAGGCTCCAATCTGGGCAACCGCGAGGGCAACATTCGCCTGGGCCTGCGCATGCTGGAGCCCCTGGTGCGCGTCGAGACCGTATCGCCGATCTACGAGTCCGAGCCGCAGGGAGTCCCAGAGCCCCAGCCGCCCTTTTACAATGCGGCCTGCCGCGTCGTCACCGGCCTCACGCCAGAGCTCCTTCTTCGCCACATCAAGCGCATAGAGCACGCGATCGGCCGGCGGGAGACGAAGCACTGGGGGCCGAGGGTCATCGACGTCGATATCGCCCTGTTCAACGACCTGGTCCTGGATGAGGAAGGGCTGACGATTCCCCATCCTCGCCTCCTCGAGCGCGCCTTTGTGCTGCGGCCGCTTCTCGACCTCGATCCGGACCTCGGCCATCCGGGGACCGGTGAGCGGCTTGCCGACGCGCTGAGTCGCCTGGGAGAGGGCGGGCTGGCATTGATCTCCTGAGGCGCTATGGGTGGAGCATAGGACGCGCCAAAGGCTAGACGGATGGCAATTATGGCAAACATGGTTCCTGGATACTTCAGGGCACGGATCGATAGACATGGCCGGCTAGTGATTCCGGTGGATCTGCGGCGGCACTTGGATATCTGCCCGGGCGAACCCGTGACGGTATGGGCGGAGGACGGCCAGTTGCATGTAATCACCGTGAAGCAGGCAATTCGGGATCTCCAGGAGACAGCGGCGAAATACAAGCGCCCCGGGGAATCCGTTGTCGACGAATTTCTGAGGGGGCGCCGCGAGGAAGCGGCGCGTGAGTAGCCACGTCCTCGACGCATCGGCGCTTCTGGCAGTGATCTTCGGCGAGCCCGGAGCCGACAGGGTCGGCCAGGCCCTCCTGGGTAACGCCTTGATGAGCGCCGTGAATCTCTCGGAAGTAATCGCGAAGATGCTCGATAGAGGCTTCTCAGAGCATGAGGCTGACACGAGAGTGAGAAGGGTTCCAATTGAGGTCCGAGACTTCAATGCGGACAGCGCTTACAGTGCGGGCTTTCTGCGCACACACACCAGGCCTGCCGGATTTATCCGTCGGCGACCGCGCCTGCATCGCCATCGGCCGAGAACTGGGCCTGCCGATCTTGACGGCCGATCGGAACTGGGCGCGTATCGACCTTGGCGTGACCGTTGAAGTCATCCGCTGAGAAAACTGTTCTAGGGATCAGGCAATTTCCTCTTTCCGCCGTTGACACCTTCATTCTCCGCTCCCTAAAATGGCTAGTGGGCGGCTACGTTGCCTGACAGAGACCGCCTATCCCAGACAGGGGTCCATGCCCAAGTACATATTC